>RGCG01000112.1 GCA_009919275.1 Actinomycetota bacterium | reverse complement strand
AGCGAAAGCGATCGTGCAACCGGTTCGGCCGGCCCTGCCAGAACTCGATCGTGACCGGACGCAGGCGGAAGCCGCCCCAATGCGGGGGTCGCGGCACGGGTCGGCCATCGAAGCGTGCCGTCATTTCCTCGACGCGTGCGGTGAGCGCGGCGCGATCGGCGATGGGTTCTGACTGCGGCGATGCCCAGGCACCGATTTGTGAATCACGCGGACGTGAAGCGAAGTAGTCGTCACTCTCCGCTTGACTGACACGTTCGACCGTACCCCGCACACGAACCTGACGGTGCAAGTCGAGCCAAGCGAACGTCGCGGCAGCAACGGGATCATCGGAGATCTGTCGACCCTTGGCACTGTCGTAGTTCGTGAAGAATACGAAGCCGCGTTCATCGGCAGCGCGCACCAGAACGACACGTGCATCGGGCGCACCGTCATCGGCGATCGTCGATACGGTCATTGCGTTCGGTTCGGCGACTCCGGCTTCGGCGGCTTGGTCGTACCAACGTTGCCACTGGACGAAGGGTGACGCGTCGAGATCACCGACATCGAGACCCACGGTCTCGTACTGCACACGCCGGTCACGCAGGCTCATGGCCGTGCGATGCGTTCGGCGCCGCGCATGTAAGGCCGCAGCACGGCCGGCACGGTGACCGAGCCGTCTTCTTCGCGGAAGTTCTCGAGAATCGCCGCCCACACGCGCGGCACGGCGAGCGCTGATCCGTTCAAGGTGTGGGCGATCTCGGTGCCCTTTTGCGTCCCTCGTTTCACGCGGATGTCGGCGCGACGGGCCTGGTAGTCGGAAAACCAACTGACCGAACTCACCTCGAGCCATGCATCGCAGCCCGGGGCGTACACCTCGATGTCGAAACTGCGGTGATGGCTCTGGCCAAGGTCGCCGGTACAGATCTCGATGATTCGGTATGGCAGTTCAAGCCCCGAAATCAGTCTCTCGGCGCGATTGCGCAACTCGAGCAACAGATCGGGAGCTTGTTCGGGCAGGGCAAGCGCAAGGATTTCGACCTTGTCGAATTCGTGCGCACGCAGCATGCCGCGCGTATCGCGGCCGGCCGATCCGGCTTCGCGCCGGTAACACGGCGAGTACGCCATGAGACGCTTCGGCATTTCGTGGTCGTGGAGAATCTCGCCGGCGTAGATGGACGTGAGCGGCACTTCGGCGGTGGGGATGCACCACAGATCGTCGCGCTCGATCGAGTACGCATCATCGGCGAACTTCGGCAACTGACCGGTCGCAGTCAGTGTGGCCGATGTGACGAGAGACGGCGGGCGAACTTCTTCGAAGGCGTCGGCGTTCATGTCGAGCGCGTACTGGCAGAGCGCGCGTGCAAGTGTCGCGCCAAGGCCACGTTGCATCGTGAACATCGCGCCGGAGATCTTCACCGCACGTTCGTTGTCGAGAATGCCCAACTGCTGCGCGGTTTCCCAATGCGGCACACGTTGGTGATCGGGAAACGACGCGGGCAGGTTGTTGGGCCCCACCACGACCGGATTGTCGTGGTCGCCCGTCCCGTTCGGCGCATCGTTGTGAGGAATGTTGGGGATGCGCAGCAGAACCTCGCGCAGGGCCGCTTCGACCTCGTCCGATTCGGCCGCAAGACCGTTCTCGCGGGCACCAAGGTCGCGGCTCTGCCCCATCAACGATTCGGCACCTGCCGTGTCGCCCGCCTTGCGGAGGGCGCCGACCTGCTTGGAGAAGTCGTTGACCTGACGACGCACTTCATCGCGTTCGACCACGATGTCGCGCAGTCGGGTATCGAGCCGTATGGCGTGGTCGATCTGTTCGAGGAGGTCAGGCTTGGCTCGACGCGCGATTGCCGCCCGTACGGCATCGGGGGTGTTGCGCAGCAAACGAACGTCGATCACAGGATGAGAAGGCTACCCGTCCTCTCCCCGTACGCTTGGGCCAATGACGGCCGTCGAAGTCGCGAATCTCAGCGTTCATTACGGCCCCCTGCGGGCGGTCGATGACGTGTCGTTCGGTGCGGCCTTCGGCGAGGTCACCGCGGTCCTTGGCCCCAACGGTGCCGGCAAAACAAGCACCATCGAAACCTGCGAAGGATTTCGACGACCGACATCGGGCGCCGTTCGCGTCCTCGGTCTCGATCCGTGGGCACAACGCACAACTCTTCATCGCGAGGTCGGCGTGATGCTCCAAGACGGCGGCGTCTACCCGAGCGCCCGAGTCGGCGAGACCGTCGCCCAGTACTGCCGGCTGTACAACCGCAGCGTGTCACCGACCGAGTTGGTCGATCGTGTCGGCCTCGGCTCACGTGTCACGTCGACATGGAGACGCCTGTCGGGTGGGGAAAAACAGCGGCTCTCCCTCGCTCTCGCGCTGGCAGCAAAGCCGCGCGTCGCCTTCCTCGACGAACCCACGTCGGGGGTCGATGTGAACGGGCGTGACGACGTGCGCGGGATCATCCGTGATCTTGCCTCCGATGGCTGCGCGGTCATTCTCGCGACGCACGAACTCGACGAGGCCGAACGTGTCGCCGACCGGGTCGTGCTCTTCAATCGCGGAAAAATCGTTGCTGACAGCACCCTTGCGAACCTTCGCTCGGCACGAACGACGGTGCGATTCCGCTCGTCGACAACACTCGATACAGCGGCCCTTGCTCGCCACATCGGTCTCGATGTCTCCGCAAACGACGACGAATTCATGGTCAGCTTCACGGCGACCGATTCATCAATGGCCAGCGACCTCGTTTCGCGCATCTCCGTCTGGCTTGGGTCGAATGCACTGCCACTTCACGACCTGAACGTCGGCGGGGAACGTCTCGAGGACATCTTCCGAATGCTCACGAAAGGTCAAGGCTCGTGAGCGCACTGCGATCCCAAATCGACGCCGAACTGTCACTCGTGCGTCGCAACGGCGAACAACTCCTTGTCACTCTCGGAATTCCGCTCCTTCTGCTCGGATTCTTCGGCAGCGTCGACATCCTCCCGACCAACACCGACGATCCCATCGACTTTCTCGTGCCGGGCATTCTGGCGCTTGCGGTCATGAGCACATCGATGGTGAGTCTCGGTATTGCAACCGGGTTCGAACGTTCGTACCTGGTTCTCAAACGTCTCGCCGCCACGCCGCTCGGCACGGGACGCCTCATTGCGGCCAAAACCATTGCCGTCGCCTGCGTCGAGGCAGTCCAGATGGTCCTGCTCGTGGCGCTCGGCCTCGCCCTTGGCTGGTCACCCGAATCTGCAAACTGGCTCCTTGCCCTCGCAGCCGTTGTTGTCGGAACGTTTGCCTTCGCAGGCATCGGGCTGGCCCTTGCGGGGAATCTACGGGGCGAGGTGAACCTCGCTGCCTCGAACGGTCTCTACCTCATCCTTTTGCTTCTCGGTGGTCTGCTTTTCCCGCTCGAGCGACTGCCGGCATTTCTCGAGGCCGTCGGTCGTGCCACTCCGACGCATGCACTTGCCGACATTCTCGCTGATTCCCTCATGTCCGCAGGTCACCACACCGGAACATCGTGGCTGGTACTTGGGGCCTGGGCAATCGCGATGCCGGCAGTTGCCGCACGAACCTTCCGCTGGAACTGATTCAGCGCCGCGGCTCGGGTGCGGGCGGCGTGCTTTCGAAGGCTTGTTCGACCTGCTCGTACGTGAGTGTCGCGTCACGCACATAGTTCTGCTCGGCGTTGAAATTACCCGCAAAGCGCTTGAAGAACATGAAGATCACGATTGACCAAAGGAAGATGCTTCCGCCGATCTTCATGATCGCACCAGCCAGTTGTTGATCAGTTGCAACCGACATCCCCCACACTCGAACGGGAGTGTCGTAGTGCTTGTAGACGACGCCCTCGGCGAAAGTGAGCCAGCCTGCGGGAACGGTGGGCACGACCGACATCAAGAAGAGATAGATCATCTTTCCGCCGTAGCCCATCCGCAACTCAGCAGCCGGTCCGCAAATGGGGATCCACATCAGCAGCGCCGTGGTGACGACGAGAACGTGCAATGAATAGTGCACCGGACTACTTGATGCACTGCGGTTCACAAGCGCCGGAATATGCGTGACCATGACAACGACGTTGAACAGGACGCCGGCAATGACCGGTTTCGAGAACCACCGCACGACGCGGTAAGCAGGACCCTCCCCTACCAGCGCCCGGAACATCCACTCGGGAAGCGCAAGAAGCGCGAGGGGCGGCACGAAATACGCCAGCGCCATGTGCTGGAGCATGTGCATCGAATAGAGATACTCCTCGGCGAGGTCGTGAAGCGGCCAATCGGAGGCGAGCCAGAGAATCGTCATTGCCGCCACGAACGAGACGACATTCTTGCGGGTGACGACCGGACCCGACACGACGGCCTGTGGGCCAATCACCCGGACGGAATACACGTAGGCACCGACCAGAAACGTGACGAGCAGCCACAATTCGGGGTGCGCCTGGAAGCGCCAGGGGTCGAGCAACGGGTTAGCGGCTTCGGCAATCATTGCGCCTCCGCGGGGGACGTATCAGGCGGTGAAGAACTTGAAGGTGGCGAGGAAGGCGGCGTAGACGCCAACCGCAAGGAAAAGCCCCGCGTAGAACATGAAACTGAAGATCTTATTGTCGAACTTCAGGTGCATGAAGTACGACACGACGATGAAGAACTTCACGCACATGAGCACCAGCAGCACGGGCATGAAGAACGGACCGAAGTCGACAAAGTACGTCGCCACCTCGAGCCCTGTGAGTGCCGCAAGGATA
>RGCG01000111.1 GCA_009919275.1 Actinomycetota bacterium | reverse complement strand
ACGAGGACCAAATGTTCGAGTGACCGACGCTGGGCGATCGGCAACAGCATCTTGATTGCTGTCTGCCAGCTGCCGAAGTCGAATCCGACATTGGGTCGAATGATGACGGCGTCGGCAAGTTCGAGTTTTCCCACGGGCCACGAGTCGGACGTTGTGACAACGATCAGTTGGTAGCCAGCCTCGCGATAGCAAGCCAAAGCGCTTTCGTCCGCGCTCGAGAGTTGTCCGTTTGTGTCGAAATGGGCGTACACCACGACACGCGGGTGATGAAGGGCCGGTTGTTTCAAGATCTTCGGCTCTTGGGCACTCTCCACCGGCTTCCAGATCTTGGCTCCGAGCGTCATCAGCGATCCGGCAAGACCACCGATGGATACCGAACGAATGAAAACGTCACGAGCTGCGCTCTTCAAGGGCAGCTTCGAGTCGATTCTGCCAAGATGCGAAAAGAACGACCGTGTCACGGGGTGACTTGTTCCTCGCGGCTGAACTGAATGGTTGAAAGCCACCAGCTGTCGGCTTCCGACATTGGCAATTCGGGAGAGAGGGCCAAGAGAACGACCGGGCGGTTCTGAGATATAGCCCTCGACACGCCTTCCTTGATGAGAGCGACGCGGGCATCGTTCTCGGGGTTCGTGGGGCCGGGGAAGAGCATCATGTGCCGCCATGCGGCGCTTGCGGCCGGATCGAAGTTGGTGAGCGATGTCGCGTGCCGTGTGCACTCGTAAGCCTCGAGGCGTCGTTCGGCCGCGGGTGAATAACACAGAACGGTGGCTTCGTCGGAATCGACGACCGACAGAACAGAGTTGCCCCAAACGGGTGGGGTGACTGCTCGTGGACTGTTCAGCGTCCATGAACTGACTGACCATCCCTGTGCGACAACAAGGCATGCAGCAACCCCCATGACGGCGAGTCCGCCGTACTGTCGTAAAAGGTACAGGGGAAGCGACACGACGAATGGCGCCGAAAGAATCGCAAAGAGAAGGAGCAGCTTCGACGGTGAATAGTTCATCGCGTAGTCGGGCCCGATGAACTGCGAAGCCAATGCAAGGAGGCATGTGTACGAGGCTGCAACCGCCATCATCAGAAACCATGACTCGCGAATTGACCCGGACTCGCGCCAGATGAAGAGAAGGACGATTCCGATCAGGCCAAGTAGCAACAGGTTCGGGGGAAGCGGTTGAAGACCGCCCTTGACCTGGAAGAAGTCGCGAAATCCAAGCGGAAGAAAGTCGACAAGGATCTTTCCACCCAGAGCCGCAAGCACCACGAGTCCGGCACCGACGCCGACCAACCTCGCTTTGCTCGATGTCCAGACCTTTCCGGCAATCTGCCTGGCCCATGGCGCCTGCGCCTCGTGGGCAAGGGGAATCGCAAGAGCTACCGGAATGAGTGGCCACCACATTCCTGCCGCACCCACGAGGACAATCCCACCGAGGATCGAAGAGGGAACAGAACGCGTCGATGTTTCCTGCGGGAGTGTCATGAAGGCCCACAAGAACAGGAGTGCACCGATGAAGGTCATGTGTCCAACGCTGAGCGGCAGACCCAAGAGAACGTATGCGAGTGAGGATCCCCCGACAGCCGCGAGTATGCGCTTTGCACTCGATGACGTCGGCACCAAACGCGCAATCGCGATACCGGCGAACGCCGCGGCCATGAAGATCAAGAGTTGATAGGTCAAGCCCACGACCACGTACGCGTCGGACAACTGCCCCGACCCGGTCACGCCTGTGCGCGAGAGGCTGACGGCTGCGAGCACCGACTCGAGTACCGCCCCGCCAAACCCGGTGGCGAGTGGGATTGGTTTCGTTCCCAAGAACTGCGATGCCCAACCCAGCCAGGATGCGTTGTCCTCGAATTTGAGTAGGCCGAGAAACTCGAGGGGGGTCCTTTGCGGCCAGCGGAAGGCCAGCACGAATGCAGTCAGAATCGCCGGCAACTCGCAGTCGAACAAGCGAAGGTGATCGAACCGCACTTTCCGAGTCACCCCGGCCGTGACGGCGCAGCCGATGATCAGAAAGGCCACGAGGATCCACTTCGAGAGGTTCTCGGGCCCGAAGAGTTTCTCCGTCCCGTAGAGACCGACGGATGACACGACGACCGCGCTGGCAAGAGCAACCAGTCCTACTCCCCTCCGCACCGTGTAGATGAAGAAAATCGTCAACGATGCAACGACAAGTACCGTGGCGACGGAACCCGCGCGCAACAACAGGCCGACGGAGAGTGCCTGCACCAATGCCAGCGAGACAGCCGCGGGCCACGACCCCGACACGAGGAACCTTGATTCCGGGCTCATCCAACAGGGTCCGGCTCGAGGACGAGAATCACCCGGCGAAGAGCCCGAGTGAGCCATTCGAGGGGTGACTGCAAAACCACCGCACCGCGGGAGAACTGCAAGTTTTCGGGTAAGAGCCGCACTTCCATTCGACGAAGAATGGCGGCGTCACCGATACGACGGCTTGCCTGCAATCTGCTGCGGACCCTTCGAATCATTTCCCTGTTCGACACCATCCATTTGAGGGCTCGCAAACGTTGGGGGGCCCACCCACCAGCAATCGCGAAAGCGCACAGCGCAATTTCGTGCACAAGCAAAAGCGGCGACAAGACGAGGAGGGTACGTGGACGGTACAACGACGCGACGAGCATCATTCGGTTTCGATCTACCAAGAACATCTTGGTTGGATTTTTTGAAAACTCGTAGTCATGAAGAACGATGGCATCGTGAACGAGCCTGATCTTCCCTCCTGCCATGATGGTTCTCAGGCTGAATTCGGTGTCTTCGTAATAGGCGAAAAACTCCTCTTGGAAGCCACCGGTCAGATTCCACCACTCTCGTTTGCACGCCATCGCCGCACCCGAGGCCAGCAGTGGTTCGATGTCCTTGGTCAACAGCGCGGCATTCTTGCGGAATTCACCGCACCAACTGACTCCGCAGGGGTGAATTCGATTTCCCACCGCATTGATGAGATGCGGTTCGCGAAGAAGCAGTACCGCGGCCGTCGTCACCTGCACTTCGTCGTTGACAAGCGGCTGAATCAAGTGCGCGATGGCCTCGGGCGCCACGATTGCATCGGGATTGATGAAGACGACGAATTCCGAGGTTGCGCGATCCGCGCCAAGGTTGCACCCACCGGCAAAACCGGTGTTGGCTCCCGGACGGATGACTGTGACCTCGTCGTACCCTTCGATCACCGAGACCTCGTCCCCGTCATGCCCGTTGTCGACAATCACAACCTCGGCCGTGACCCCGACCGACTGGCAGATTGCGTTGACACAGTCGACCAAAAGAGGTTGTCTGCCGTACGTCACCACAACCACCGAGACTCGACTGGTGCTCATCCGAGGATGTTCGCGTTCTCGTCTCTTGGCGGTTGGATTTTCACTTCGATACGAAGCAGCACGATCAGCAGCACCCGCACAAGAAACTTGATGGCCGAAAGGGTCGACGCCGTCGAAGTTCCGTGTTCGCGTTGCTTCATCGACACCGGAATCTCCTCGATCGTGTAGCCCGCACGACCGGCTGAGATCACGGCCTCGAACGTGTCACCGAGATACGCCGAGGGAAACTCGCGTGCGAACTCCGACAACAGGGGTTCCGATATCACACGAAATCCGGACGACACGTCACTGAGGTACGTTCCCGTTGATCTGCGCGCAATGAACGCCAAGATGTTCATTGCCACCTTCCGGAAGAAGGAGGTCTCGTAATTGCCGTTCTTGGCAAAGCGACTCCCGATTACCAGGTGGGCGCCGGAACGAGTACGCGCATCGAGAAGAACCGCGATCTCTTCGGCAAGATGCTGGCCATCGGCGTCGCACTGGACGACCGCGTCATATCCGTGATCGACCGCGTACCTGAAACCGGCGCGTAATGCGCCGCCGACACCCAGATTGACCGGAAGTTCGACGACTCTGGCGCCACAACTGCGGGCTATTGAGGCGGTCGAGTCGGTTGACCCGTCGCTGACCACCACGACTTCGTACCCGTTTTCGACGAGGCCGGCGATGACTTTTGCGATCGAGGCTTCCTCGTTCCAAGCAGGAACGACTATCAGTGGACGGGACGATCGCATCGGCCGACCGTCAACTCTTTGACTCTTCGTCAACTTTGGTCTTGAGGAGTGCGACCATTTCCACCAGGTCCTGGACGTCACGCTGCAGCCGTACGACCGAGACCGAAACCATGAAGAGAATCGCCAAGACGAGGGTTGAGGACACGATGACGACGAGACCCGCCGGCGAAAGATTCAACCCCGAGGCAATTTCGTCCAACAAGGGGGTGAGGCAGCCGAAAATGATGGAGCTCAGGCCAAGAAGCGACCACCCCGCGGCGTACCTCAACGACAGTTGCCGTCGGCGCCCCAAGGCTCCCGCGGTGAACAGACAGATGACTCCGGCGACGACGGCCAGAATCGTCTGGGTTCCGGCTGGCGACATGTGCGTAATCTACTTCTGAATTCGACCCCGGCGACGACCGCTCATGATCGGCAGATGCCCGCGTTGGTAAAGTTCAGCGTTTGCAGAAAGAGAAGGGTGCTCGTGTCGCTCGAAAAGAAGCCACAAGACGCATTGGACCGTGAGCACCTCGCGATCTTTGACGCTTACCTCAAGTCCCCGTACCTGTCGATCAAGCACACGTCTTACTTTCACGTCTACGAACGACTCTTGAAGCCCTTGGTCGGGCGGCACATCACCTTTGTCGAGGTGGGTGTTTACAACGGCGGCTCGCTTTTCATGTGGCGAGAGTTTCTTGGACCAAATGCGCGCATCATCGGAATAGACCTCAATCCGTTGGCAAAACGCTGGGAGTCGGAGGGTTTCGAAATAT
>RGCG01000012.1 GCA_009919275.1 Actinomycetota bacterium | reverse complement strand
TGTTCCAGGAGACGTTTCTCTTCGGCACGACGTTGCGCGAGAACCTTCTCTTCGGTTCACCGCGCTCTGAATCCGAGATCACGGACGCTCTCGAGATTGCCGGCGCCTTCGAATTCGTCGCCCAACTTCCCGATGGGATCGACACGATCGTCGGGGAGCGCGGGGTCGGTCTGAGCGGAGGGCAACGCCAGCGACTCGCCCTTGCGCGAGCGCTGCTTGCAGGACGCGACGTGTTGGTCCTGGACGATACGACCTCTGCTCTCGACGCCGAGACCGAGGCCATGGTGATGACCAATCTCCTGTCGAATCGCGGAGACCGGACATTGATTGTGATCGCTTCGCGGCCTTCGACGGTGGCGATGATCGGTGAAGTTCTGTTCCTCGTCGACGGTCGAATCGCCGACCGGGGAAGTCACGACGAGTTGCTGTCGCGCTGCCCGCGGTATGCGGAGCTGATGGAGTCGTATGAAAGCGATCGCCATGCCCGTTGATCGATCAACAAGCGCGATCAGCATCGTCTCGAGGGGTCTGGCTCTCAGTCCGGCGCTCGGTCGAGGCCTCGGAGTCACGGTGCTTCTGGCGATGCTCGGCACGGGGACGCGGGTAGCGATTCCCATTCTCGTTCAACTGATCATCGACCGGGGTATCAGCGACGATGGCGTCGACTTCGGCCTCGTGGCGATTCTGTGCCTCGTGAGTGCAGTCGTCGTGTCCTTGTCGGCGGTGTCGCTGCGTTCGGCGATCCGTCGGCTGGGAATGCGCAGCGAAGAGGCCCTCTACGGGTTGCGCGTGAAGCTCTTCGAGCACATCCACGGACTCAGCATTTCGTATCACAACGAAGAAAAGAAGGGTGCTCTCGTGGCCCGAGTGACGAGCGACATCGAGACGCTCGGACAGTTCTTCTCGTGGGGTGCCCTCGCGTGGTTACTCGACGGATCCTTGATGTTCGTTATCGCAGTGATCATGCTGTCGTACGACTGGTTGCTCGCCATCGTCGCTTTGGTGGTCGCTGCCCCACTGGTCTATGGGTTCCGGCGGGTGCAGGTGCGGCTGGTGAAGTCGTACGAAAAAGCCCGGACCTTGAACGGGTCATATTTTGCCGAGGCCGCGGAATTCGTGAACGGCTCCGATGTTCTGGTCGCCTACGGCCAGCGGGATGCCTATGCAGAAAAGCTCTTGGTGACGATGCGGAACCGTTACAAAGCCCAGATCAGAGCCGGATTCTTCGGTGCCCTTTTGTTTCCGATCGGCGAACTCTTCTCGGTTCTCACGGTGGTCGCAGTATCGGTCATGGCGATCGTCCGCGGTCCTGAAGCCGGTCTGACTCTTGGCGCGGTCGTTGGGTTCATCTTTCTCACGTACAGGTTCCTCGAACCGGTAGCGGAGTTCACCGAGATCATCGACAACACGCAGGCAGCGGTTGCGGGCCTGACGAGAATCATCGAGGTTCTCGACACACCGGTTGGACCGCCCGAGCCTCTCGATCCGCGCCCACTACCTGCGGGTGCGCTTGACATCACATTCTCCAAGGTTTGGTTCGCGTACCAATCGAGGCCGACGACCCAAGATCCCGACGGGTCGAGGGGGACGGGCCTCGACGGGACCGAAGAAAATCCTTTCGTCGTCCGGAATCTCGGACTCGAAATCCCATTCGGTCAACACGTCGCGGTGATTGGTTCGACGGGCTCGGGAAAAACCACGTTGGGTCGACTCGTTTCGCGGCTGGTCGACCCGTCCAGCGGAACCGTCTCGATTGGCGGCGTCCCCTTGTCCGATGTTCGTCGGGATGATCTTCGTTCGGTCCTCACCTTCGTACCCCAAGAACCTTTCCTCTTCGACGGAACCATTCTTTCGAACCTTCAGTTCGTGGATGCCACGGCGGACAAAGAGATGTGCCTCCGTGTCGCAGACCAACTTGGGCTCGACGAGTGGTTGAGGGGCCTACCCGACGGTTTGGCGACGCGGGTGGGCGAGCGGGGAAACGACTTGTCCGCAGGCGAGCGTCAACTCGTGGCCTTGTTTCGTTCGGCGATTGCAGCGCCGAGAATTCTTGTGCTCGACGAAGCGACCTCAGCCGTCGATCCTTTGATCGAAGTGCGCATCTCGCGCGCGTTCGACGTTCTGGCAGCCGGACGAACGACCATCGCGATCGCGCATCGATTGAGTACCGCGATGCGGGCCGACAGGATTCTTGTGATGGATGCGGGAGTAATCGTCGAGGATGGAACCCACGACGAACTTGTCACGAGAGGTGGGCGTTATTCGTCGCTTTACGAGGCATGGGTCGTCGCAACCGGGGGGTGACCCTCGGTGCGCGGTAGTTTTTGGATTCGATGCCTCGCGCAGTTGTTCTCCGTGTGTCGCTGTTGTTCCTTGTGGCGTGCAGTGCCGGCGATACGCAACGTGCCGCAATCTGTGAGCGCGCCGTCGCGATCGACACCGCGATCGCTCGCACCGGCGAGCTGCCTCAAGAGACCAAAACCATGAACGCAGCCGTTCTCAGGAATCAGCTCGATGAAGACATGAGAAACCTCACCGCCGCTCTCGATATCGCGCCAAAGTCGATTGTCACTGATGTCTCGACGGTCCTGTCCCGTCTGCGGAACCTCTACGGATCTCTCGAACTACTCGACTGGGACGCTGCGAGGTTCGTTTCCAACGATCGCCTTGACAAGGCGTTGGCGAGTCTGGGCTCGGCGAACACTCGACGTCACTTGGCTCGTTTGAGCGGGTACTTGGTCGAGGCCTGCGAGGACCAGACCGTGGGGGGATCCGTTCCGCCCGACACCGTCATCGCAACACCTCCCTCGTCCACGTCGATTTCCGTCGCGGACGACCCGATCCCCGAGGAGCAGGATCTCCTCACCGTCCACGTGGCGATGGGGACGGCAATCGCAGAAAGTCTCGGTATTCCCGTCACCGTCGATCAGGCCGAATGTCTCGGACGCGAGGCCGACCTTGTGACCGTTGAGGCGGAAGACGTTGATCCGGCCGACTGGCAACGTCGTATGGACCAGGCCTTCCTCGCGATCTTCCCGAAGTGCGGTCTCAGAGTGCCGGATCGACCAACACCTTGATAGCGCTTGACGGATCGTCGGCCAAAAGAGCGATCGCTTCGGGTAACTCGCTGAGGCCCACGGTTTTGTCGTGCAACGGATCAACGGCGATTCGTCCGTCGGACATCAGGTTCATCGTCTCGACGAAGTCATGGTGGTTGTAGGCGAGCGATGCAACCAAAGTGACCTCTTTGATGAGCCACGATTGAGGCGAGATAGTCGCAGCACCCGATGCAAGTCCGACAAGATTCACCCGACCGCCGCGCCGCACGAGATCCACAGCAACCTGGATGGTTGGTGGCACTCCGGCACACTCGAATACAAGGTCGGCGCCCCTGGCACCGAATCTTTCTCGTGCAGCTTCAGGCGTGATTGCTTCGTCTGCTCCGACTTCGATTGCCTTGGCACGACGCAATTCGTTCGGTTCTATCGCAATGACGCGTCCCGCGCCAGCTGCTTTGGCGACCTGGAGAGTCAGGAGACCGATGGGGCCGCATCCTTGTACGAGCACCACTTCATCGGGTCGTGGAAGCGTTCTCATCACGGCGTGGTAGGCCACTGTTGCGGGCTCAACGATGGATGCCTGGTTGGCCGACAGAGACGCATTCGTCTTGATGAGCCGAAGTGCGTCCACGGCAATCGAGGGCGCGAACGCGCCGTGCGGAGGCGCCAGTGGGTCGCGGCCGAGAGCGTTGAGGAATGCGTACGAGCAGTAATTCGTTCGACCTGCCACGCAGTCGGGACAACGTCCGCATGCAGCAGAGACCCCGCAAACCACACGGTCACCCTCTTTGATGTGACGGACATCCGACGCCACCGCGGAAACGGTTCCCGAGAACTCGTGCCCACAGATCGCCGGATTGTACGGATCTTTTGAAAGGAAGCCGTGAAGGTCGGTTCCGCAAATACCACAAGAGTCGACGCTGACCACCGCCTTGCCGGTTGACGCGGTCGGTTCGGGGAACTCGACGAATTCCATCGTGCGAAATCCGGTGATGAGTGCTGCCTTCATGGTTCTGTCTCCGGTCCTGTTCGGTGTTTGATTCGCTCAATTGCAGGTTCGATCGACCACGCGAGGCCGCGTCTCAACAACTCATGAAACTCGTCCAATTCCCACGATCCACGATCGATGGTCGGCCATCTCATGCCGTTGAACGGCGCATGTTTCATGTCCCAGTGACTGCGGCAATGACCCAAGGTGAAATAGAGAACGCAACCGCGTCCGAGGACGCGTCGATACATGACGTAGCGGGGTTCGTCGAGTGACCATTGCGACTCGGCGAAGCTGCCGGTGGTGCCGGTCCACCGGGTTTCGAGCAGTGGTTCGACCGTCGCCCGCATTTCCGACAAGTAGAGCTCGTCGTTTGCGTAGAACGTCGTGATCCCTTCGACGAGCGGATCGCTCTCCGCGCCTGGTGACACAGTCACCGCGTAGGGCTCAATGGGCGGATGAGACAAAAAACGACTCCCCAGCACGTCGCTGAATACGGGCATCGCATCTGGTGTCTCGAAAGCCGGACCAAACGTCTCGGGGCCGTCGATCGCCGAGTTCGTGGCGTGCAGGGCGAACATTCGTCCACCTGACGCGACCCAGTCCCTGATGGCCACCTGTGCCTTCATCGATGGTCGGACGTCGCATGTGTACGTGACGAGCAGATCCGCATCGGACAACAAGCCGATGTTCTCGTAATCGCTCGAAACCTGGGTACGTATGCGTTCATCGACACCAATCAACTTCAACAGTTCGAGGCGTGCGAAGTCGAAGTCGTGCCATTTACCGCCGACGACGAGGACGGCATTGATGCGGCCGGACATCCCGAACGGCGACCGGACGTCAGAAATTGATGCGCTTGGTGTAACCGCCGTCAATGACGAGGTTTGCGCCCGTGATGAGACTTGCAGCAGGCGATGCAAGGAAGGCCACTGCATTCGCGATCTCAACCGGGTCGCCAAGACGCTTCACCGGCATCTTGTTGACGATCGTGTTGTAGAAGTCGGCCATGTTCTGCTTGATCACGTCCCAGTTGCCGCCTTCGAAGAACACCGGTCCCGGCGAGACCATGTTCACACGGATGCCCTTGGAAGCGAGCGACTGAGAGAGGTTGGATGCGTATGCCACCATCGCCGCCTTCATCGGGCCGAAGCTTCCGGGACCGGCGAATTCTTCCTGAGCCGCGATGCTGCTCAGACAGACGATGGATCCACCGCCGCCTGCTTCCATCACGGGAGCAAGCACTTCGGCCGCACGCACGAGACCGAGCACGTCGAGGTTGAGGTTCTTGACCCACTGCTCTTCGCCGCGACCCGACGCTCCTGACATGTTGTGCACGAAGACGTCACACCCTCCGAGTTGCTCAGCGGCCTTCGTGAGCCACGCCTTGTAAGCGGCGCCGTCGCCGGCATCGATGCCCTCGCCGTACGCCTTGACGCCGATGCTCGCGATGCTGGCGACCGCTTCGTCGACGTCGCCGCGCGCACAAATCGCAACGTCGCATCCCTCGCGCGCCAAAAGCTGGGCGGTGGCGAGACCGAGCCCACGCTTGCCACCGGTGACGATCGCTTTCTTGCCCTTGAGTCCGAGATCCATGATTCCCCCTGTCATGCGACGGCCGGTCACCGCCGCGTTGCCTCCGGCACGAGTGCCGCTGCCGAGAGCATAGGGTGGTCCCATGAACCCACGTGAAGTCGCAATTGTGACCGGTGCAGGATCGGGAATCGGCAAGGCCACGGCGAAGGTGTTCGCCGACAGGGGGTACGGGGTAGTTGCCGTCGACCTGACCGCCGAGAGTTTGGCGTGGACCGCCACCGAATCGGACCCCTCCCGATACGTGGCATTGGCCGGAAGCGTCACGAGCGAAGCGCTGAACAAAGAGGCGGTTGCGGCGGCGGTCGAGACGTTTGGTCGGCTGGACGTCTCGATTTTGAATGCCGGTATCACCGGTTCACGGCCGTGGAATGAAGACGGAGCCATCGACGCCTTGCGCCGGATTCTCGACGTCAACGTGGTGGGTGTGGCCATCGGAATCAATGAGGCGGCAGCCGTCATGAAAAAGCAGGGGAGCGGTGTGATTCTCCCGACTTGCTCGACATCCGGGCTTCGCGGCGACCCCGGGAGCTGGGCCTACAACGCCTCGAAGGCGGCTGTGATCAACCTCGTTCGGGCCGCAGCGCTCGACCTCGGTCCCTTCGGCATACGAATCAATGGCGTCGCCCCCGGACCCACGGAAACGGGCCTAACCGCTCGCCTGAACGACATGCCGGAACTCAAACGGGGCATGGTGAATCGAATCCCACTCGGACGCTGGGGCCAACCCGAGGATCTTGCCGAGGTCTTTTTCTTCCTCGCCTCTCGTGCGGCTTCCTTCATTACCGGTGACACGATCTTTTGCGACGGCGGAATCTCCGCAAACGCAGGACACTTCGCGCTACCCGAACGTCCGCGTTGATCCTGTTTTGTTAGCGTGTCGCCATGGCCGACAAGTACATCACCAACTACGAAGATGTCACCGTTTACGGACTCGACTCAGAGACCGAAGATCTGATGCACGAACAGCAGAAGGAACTCACCTTCTGCTGGACAACCAAAGACGGTTCGCCAATGGCGTCGATACTCAGTTACTTCCGTCAAGACGGCAAGTTCTGGATGACATCGGCAGCGCACCGCAAGCGAGTACCGGCGATTCGTCGCGATCCGCGAGTCGCGGTTGTCATCACCTCGACCGGCCAGCCGATGGGTGGCGGTCGCACCGTCACGTACAAAGGAACTGCACGCGTGCTCGACGATCGTGCCACGAAAGAATGGTTCTACCCTGCGCTTGCTGATCGTTTGTACGGACAGAATCCCGAGCGGGCCGCAGAATTCGCGAAGATGCTCGACTCGCCCGATCGAATCATCATCGAGGTGACGCCCGGTCTTCGCGTCGGCTACGACGGGGCAAAGATGGCGGCCGCGACGACGCGATCGCGCGAAGCCGGAGTCCTGAAAAAACTCTGATCTATTCGCCCAAGCCGAGGGCGGACATTGCGGTTTCTCGAGTGATCTTGTAATCGGCCTTGCCGCTTGGGCTGCGGTACACCGCATCCACGAAGACGACGTGTTTCGGGCACTTGTAGGCAGCGAGGCTCTTGCGCATTTCCGCGACGAGTTCGCCTTCCGTGATGTTCGCATGTTCCGAGCGCGAGACCACGGCGACCACTGCGTTGCCGAAACGATCGTCCGGAACACCGACAACCGTACAATCGGTGATGCCCGGAACGGCCCTTGCAACAACTTCCACTTCTTCCGGATAGACCTTTTCGCCTCCGGTGTTGATGCACACAGATCCACGACCGAGGAGATGCATCGTGCCGTCTTCGTCGATGAGCGCATAGTCGCCGGGGACGGTGTACCGCACGCCATTGACGGTTCGGAAAGTCGAGGCCGATTTCTCGGGATCGCGGAAATAACCCTGCGGGATGGGTCCGGAGGCACCGAGGACACCCACTTTTCCACTGCCTCGCGGGATGATTTCCCACGTTTGGTCATCGAAGGTGACGACGTTTGGTGGCGCAACGAAGACAGCGGTGGCGAGTGGGGACTTGTCCGGGGTCGTCATGTCGATGCCGAAGGGACCACCCTCGCTGGCGCCCAGCATGTCGATCATCGTGGCGTTCGGCATGAAGCGTCGGAGGGAGAGCTTTTGGTCGCCCGACAAGGTTGCGCCGGACGAGGTGATTCGCACCACGCTCGTGAGGTCGGGCAGTTTGGCACCGGTCGATTCGAGGCCGGCGAGGTAACGGTTGATCGGTTTTGCGAAAGCATCGCCGACGAGCGAGATCTGGTTGACACGGTATTTCTCGGTGAGTGCCACCAACTCGGCGGGGTCGAACTTGCGCGACTTCAGCAAGACGACCTTTCCCCCGAGGACAAAACTCGACATCGCGAGGAAGAGCGCAACACCGTGCATCAGGGGTGGTGCGCAGAGATTCGTCGGGCTCTTGCCTTCGGAATTCAATTGACGCGCGACCCGACCAACCTCGTCGGAAGTCGAGGGCAGTGGCAATCCGAGAGCCTGGTAGCCCGAAGACGCGAGCGCTCCGAACAAATCGACGTGGCGCCACATCACGCCCTTCGGCATTCCCGTTGTTCCGCCGGTGTAGAGGAACAAGAGATCCTCACCCGACCGTTCGACCCGTGGTGCTGGCGGCGCCGATGAAATCGCGCTCGTGTAGTCGAGATGACCATTGGGAAGGGGCTCGACACCGCCAAGGTCGTCGACGCGAATGAGCGTACGCAGCGAGGGAACCAACTCTTGGAGCCCACTAACGCGATCGGAAAGCGATGCGTGATAGAGAAGTACCTCCGCCTCGGAGTTGTTCAAGATATAAGCCACCTCGTTGATGAGGTACCTGTAGTTCACGTTGACCGGCGTCGCGCGAAGCTTGAAAAGCGCATAGACGCTTTCGAGATACGCCGCATCGTTGTACAACAGTTGCGCCACACGGGATCCTTGTGTGACTCCGCGATCGGCAAACACCGAGGCAAGTCGAGCCGCATGGTCGTCGAGTTCCCGCCATCGGATCTCTTGCTCGCCGAGCACGACGGCGATTTGGTCCGGTTGGGCATCCGCGAGGGCCTCCCACAGACTCGCCCAACTTTCGGATACGTAGGGAACTGTTGTCATGGCTCCACCTCGAGACTCGATGATTCGAGGAGTGTAGATGCAGGTCACTTCTGGGTCGGTTGGAATCGGGATCATGGTCGGCGGCGCACGATCTAGTTTGTGACCATGGAGATTTCACAACCCGATCCCGACAAGCTGAAGATGTTCTCGTTTGTCTTGTACAGCCAGTTGTCAGGCGCGGTGACGGCCGGAATGATCCATCTCGGCGACAGATTGGGCCTTTACGGAGTACTCGCAGCAGCGGATGCCCCGTTGTCTTCGAGCGAGATCGCAGTGAAATCGGATTTGCATGAGCGTTGGGTCCGCGAGTGGGCATCGAACCAAGTCGCCGCTCGTCTCGTTGAGGCTGACCACTCGGACCCTCACGAACCGAGGTTCTCCCTGACTCCCGAGGGGCGCGCCGTTCTGGCCGACGAGTCACATCCGGCGTTCGGCATGGGAATGTTCCACCGACTTCCTTCCACGATGGAACGACTCGCAGAGCTCCCCGATTGTTTCGCGACCGGACGAGGATTCGACTACGACGCACACGGTCACGATGGCGCGGTAGGCATCGAACGATCTTTCGAGCCGTGGAGCAACGCGCATCTTGTCCCGGTTGTTCTGCCGACCCTCGACGGCGTGGTCGAACGGCTGCGGCGCGGCATTCGCGTTGCAGACATCGGGTGTGGAGCCGGCTCCGCCGTCTGCACGATGGCCGCGGCCTTTCCCGACAGCTCATTCGTGGGTTACGACATTTCGCACCACGCACTCTCGATCGCCAGGGAGAAAGCGACGTCGCGAGGTTTGAAGAACGTCAGCTTCGTTGACGTGCATGACGAAGGGATCCCCACCGATTCTTCATTTGGTTTTGTGACGACGTTCGATTGCATTCACGACATGACACGACCGCGCGAAATGGTTCGCACAATCCGTCGGGCCATCGCTGACGACGGTGTCTGGCTGTTGGTCGACATCAAGGCGAGAGAGACCTTGGAGCAGAATGTGACCAAGAACCCGATGGCTGCGCTGATGTACGGCATCAGCGTGCTGTCGTGCATGGCATCGGCCCTCTCCGAGGAGAACGGTGAGGGACTGGGGACGCTCGGCCTCCCGGCTTCGAAGGCAGAGGAGTTCGCCCGCGAGGCCGGCTTTCGTTCGTTCTCGGTGTTGCCCGTGGACCACTCGGTCAACGCCTTCTATGAAATCAGGCCGTAGCTCGTCGATCAGACCTCAACCAGAATTACTTCTTGCAGCCGTCGATGGCTTTCACGATCGGATACGGATTGACCGCGGCGCCACCCTGGGGGTGAACCTCGAAGTGGAGATGTGGAGTCGTTGCTCCGGTCGAACCCACCGTCCCGATGACCTGACCGGCGACGACCTTCGTACCAACGGCGATGCCGGGAGCGAAGGTGTCGAGGTGGGCGTAGAAGAAGTACGTACCGTCAGCCATCGTGAGCCTGAGTGCGTTACCCGAGAGTTTGGCGGTGTCGGCCGTGGTGACTCGCGTGATCGTGCCATCGGCAACCGCCAGAATCTCGCGACCGCGATCGGCGATGATGTCGACGCCTTCGTGCTTGCGATCCGGTCCGCGGGCTTCCATCCAGGTGTCGATGAAGTAGCAGGCAGGGCGAACCGGAAAGACGGCGATCGTCACGGGAAGAACAGGCCGCGGGAGAAGGCCAAGTTCAATGGCTGTGCCCGGGTCGAGCACACCAGTTGACGGCAGATTCCGGGCAGACTGAAACTTCGCAATGGCACCGCGAGTCGCGTTGCCAAAAATTCCGTCGGCTCCACCGAAGACTTCGATGCCGCTGGCGATCAGCGCATTCTGGAGCGCCGCAACGACGTCACCACGCGAACCTTGGACCGGGAACATCTCGACCGACCAGATGATGGGGGCCGGAGCGGGTGCCGGTGGAACGGTTGCCGCGGCAACCGGTGCGATGGTGGTCGCGGGTGCCGGAGCAAGAGTCGTGGCCGGAGCCGGAGCCGCGGTTGTCGTAGGGGCGGGGGCAACCGTCGTCGTCGGCGCAGGGGCAGTCGTGGTGGTCGGTGCGACGGCTGCGCTGGTCGCCGCAACGGGAGTGGGCACCAATCCAAGCAACCGAGCAGTGCGGCGATCCAATACCCCGGTCGCCTGGTAACCAACGACGGCCTGGAAGTTGCGCAGGGTTGCTCGGGTGCGCGGGCTGAAGACGCCGTCAACACCCCCGACGAGGGTGAAACCCTTTGCGACCAGGGCCTGCTGTAGTGCCAAGACCGCATCGCCGGTTTGCCCAAAGCGGGGCAACCCGGCACGGGCCTGTGTCTGGGCGGGCGCGGCGGGCCCCGCATTGGTGGCAGCCGAGGCTCCTGAGGCGCCGCCAAAGACCAAAACCGCGGCACACGCGATGGCTGAGAGGCCTCCACCGATTCGTGCGATTGTCGAGTGCGTGTGTCCCATGTCGTGCTCCTTGCGGGTTGCACAAGGGGCATCGGCTGCTGGACGGCTGACTTGAGAAGATTCTCACGGAAAATCCACATCTGACCACGCTGAGTGGTTTCAACCAGCGCGGAACCACCATGAGCGAGCATGAGATGAGCGACCATGAGACGGCTGCCGACGTTCAGGGCCGGCTGGACACGGCCGGCTGGGACGTCTCTAGCCGGTGATCAAGGGCCGTACGGGACGGACTTCCCAGGTCGCCAGACGCTGTGCGACATCGGACACTCGGGTGCCGGCAAATCCCCGTTCGATCACCACCCGACAGGTGGTTTCGAGAATTTCCTGCCGTCGCTCTTCGACGGTTTGTCGCTTCACAGGGCAGAACATAGTCTCGGATTCCATGGCGCTCACCCTCGATGACATCCGCAAAGAGTCGGACCGCTTCGGACGGCTTGCTTTCGTGGCAACGGTGTCCCCGTCAGGCACGCCCTATGCCTCGCCCGTCGCCGTTGCCTGGCACGGCGAGACGATCCTCACTTTCCTGGCGTCGAACGAAGCGAAGGTCGCCAACGTTCGCAAGAATCCGCGGGTGACTGTTCATTTTTCGGTGTCCGCCGAGACCGATTGGGACAGCTGCGTCGTGTGGGGTGACGGACGAATCATCGATGACACTGCGGGTCGTCGTGATTTGTGGGACAAGATGGGCTACGACTGCAACATGTTCGAGCCTGGTGGGCCGGCTGCAGATACCCACGTCTTTCTTGTTATCGAGCCGACGCGAGCGCTGATCCTGCGAAATTACGGCTTGAAGGGGCGCGACTCCTGGCGTCGTCGATGAAGGCTCAGCGACGCGAGCGACGTGTCGTGTCCGAGGAGGGCTATCGACGGATCACCCTGGCGGCATTGATTGCGCTGTATGCGATCGTTGTCACGGGCTCATTGGTTCGATTGACGGGATCGGGCCTCGGATGCGTCGACTGGCCTCGTTGCAACGAAGAAAAGTTCATCGACGTGTCGACCGGTCACGGGGCGATCGAACAGGTCAATCGACTCTTCACGGGCATCGTGACCGTGAGCGTCATTCTTGCCGTTCTTGGCAGTTTGCGTCTGGCGCGACGTCGTCGAATCCTGACTGTCCTGTCGGTGGGGCTTGTCGTTGGCGTTCTGGTCCAGGTTGTGATCGGTGGAATCGTCGTCCTGACGGGCCTCAACCCATGGGCGAACATGGCGCACTTCCTCGTGTCCATGGTGCTTCTTTCGAATGCTCTTGTTCTCCATCGTCACGCGGGGCAGCCGGATCGCAGTCCCGGGGGACGAACGGGAGGATTCGGCCCGGTGGTTGTTGTCGCTGGTTTTGCCGGGGTTGCTGCGATTGTGACGGGCACGGTCGTGACGGCCACGGGACCACATGCGGGAGACGAAGAGGCCGTTCGTTTCGGCTTTTCGATCCATCACGTGGCCAGAATTCACGGGAGTTTCGTCGTTCTCACGCTCGCCGTCGTCGCGGTGCTGTTGTGGCGGACGAAAGGCAAGGACCGCTTCCTCGAGGCGAAGGTGACGAAACTGTTCGGCCTGGGACTACTCCAAGCACTGGTTGGCTACGTCCAGTACCTGGCCGACGTACCTGCCCTGTTGGTCGCTGTTCACATCGCGCTGGCGGCCGGAATTTGGTTGGCGCTGACCGACGTTTTGTGGGCGGCTAGTTCGCGGCGAGGCGTTCCATCCTCTGAATCACCCGATAAAAGTCCCGCACTGTCTCGCTGACGATCTCTGCGACGGGTTTGATCGACCGAATTCTTCCTGCCACCTGGCCGGTCAGTGCAATCGACGCTTCCATGTCACCGCCGAAATAGAGATCGGCTGTCCTTGCAAACTGATCCATTCCCACGTGGTCGGCGCGTTCGAGTTCCGTCGTTCGATCGGTTCGCAACGCCCGCAAGCCGGGGCGCGAGAAACGGTTCAGAAAAACCGTGTCGGTCTCCCTTGCATTCACAATTGCTTGCTTCCAATTCTCGTGAACTGGTGATTCGAACGCAGAAACCATCCGCGTACCCATCTGCACACCCTCGGCTCCGAGGGCGAATGCGGCCGCCATGCTCGCACCGTCGGTGATTCCACCAGCGGCAATGATCGGTACGTCGACATGTTCGGCAACGAGCGGAAGAAGCACCATCGTGGAGACGTCCTTTGGGTTCTTGAAGCCCCCGCCCTCTCCGCCTTCGACCACAAGCCCGTCGACACCTGCGTCGACCGCCTTCAGTGCCGCGGCGAGAGTCGGTACGACGTGAAAGACGGTGAGCCCAGCCGCCTTCAGTTTCGACGTGTACTTGGTGGGATCTCCCGCTGACGTGGTGACGAAGCGCACCCCCTGATCAACGACGAAGTCCGCGATCCCTTCATCGCGCACGAAGAGTTGGGCGATGTTGACCCCGAACGGCTTTGTGGTCAGCCGCCCCATGGCCCGAATTTCCTCCTTGATCGCATCGAGATCCCCCGATGAGGTCTCGATGATTCCGAGAGCACCCGCGTTCGAGACCGCGGACGCAAGGGGAGAACGAGCGATCCAGCCCATCGGGGCTTGGACGATTGGGTAGTCGACGCCGAGTAGTCGGCTCACACGGGTGGAAATAGGACGAACTTCGTCGGTCATGTCGCCATGCTCGCACACCGACCGCTCACCGGTTGCAAGGGCGTCGACGAGGGCGGAGTAGTTTTTCGACATGTCGTCCGGTGAAGTCCTCTACGAAGTGAGCGATCAAATCGCCACCGTCACACTCAACGCCCCTGATCGCATGAACACCATTTCCGGCGCCATGCTCGACGAACTGTCGGAAGCCCTCTTGCGAGCCGATCGGGATCGCGGAGTGCGGTGCATCATCCTGACGGGGGCCGGTCGGGCATTTTGCGCGGGACTCGATCTTGCGGCACAAATGAGCGGCCCAAAGGACGCTCTCGGAAACATGGGGGATATCGGGTCATCGACAGGGGAGTTCGACCTGCGCACCGCGCCGCCGGTCGTTCTGCACAATCTCGACACACCCGTGATCTGTGCACTGAACGGTGGCGCGGCCGGCTATGGCCTCGACATTGCTTTCGGATGCGACATACGCCTTGCGTCCGAGACCGCAAAGTTGAATCCCGGGTTCGCCAAGCGCGGGATCCTTCCGGAGAGTGGTGGTACGTGGCTCTTGCCGCGCATCGTTGGATATGCAAAGGCTGCAGAGATCTCATTCACCGGAAGAACACTGTCGGCGGCCGAGGCACTGGACCTGGGTCTCGTGAATCATGTCCATCCGGCCGACGAACTTCAGGAGGCCGCTCGTTCTCTGGCACACGAGATCGCGGCAAACGCCCCGCTCGCTGTTCGCGCAATCAAACGAATGATGCGGGCTGCCGAAACCGAAACTTTCGAGCAGAACATTCATCATGTCTTTCTGCAGTTGCTTCCACTGTTCAAGACTGCCGACTTCCGCGAGGGAGTGGCAGCATTCATGGAGAAGCGGACACCCGAGTTCAAGGGTCGCTAGGGAAACCGTTCTGGAGACGGTCCGCTCGTGAAAAGAGCCGATGCGATGAGGCTTCTCGGCCTCGAAGGGGAGTTTCAACCCCTCGATCTGCGAAGGGCTCGACGTCGTGCGTTGATCGCAAATCACCCCGACCACGGGGGCTCCCGCGAGGCTCTCGCTGATGTCGAGCGTGCAGCGCACTTGCTGGAGGGGCCGCACCGGGTCACTACTCCCGTCACTCGTGAACCAGCGACGCGCGTTCGGCGAGGAACCGATCGGCCGTCATTCACCGTCAATGTTCTTCCGGTGGAGGCCTTCGAGATTCTTCTCCTCGCTGCTTCCGAGTTGGCCGACGTGTGCGATGACGACCCTCCTTATCGTCTCGAAGTTCGGATGAACGATCCGGTCGACACTTGGGTGACGTTCGAGATCGTGCCCGACGCAGGTTCATCGACCGTGTCCATCGCTGTGGAGAGCGCGATCGGTGTCGACATCGAGGTCATCCGTGACGTCTGGATTGCGACGATCAACGGTCTGCAGACGCCCTGAGCAAACGATCGCGAATGGCTGTTCCGAGTCCTTCGTCGGCGGGCAAAACGGCGAGCATCACGTCGGCGCGACGCGCGTCGCACTCGCGAAGCATCGCATAGAGCGAGCGCGAATACTCAAAGTCGTCGGGTGGTCGCGGCACCACCTCCACCGAACGACCGGCAGATTCGTGAGACTGTCGGGCTGCGAGGAGAAGCACATCCGTTTCGAACACTTCGAGTCGTGTCGAGGGCGCGTAATGCGACCGCAGCATTCCGGGTGCAATCGCGTACGTGTCCTGCGATCGCTCGGCGTGGGTCCTGCTGGTCACTCCGATTCCGTGTTCGGCGAGGGTCGACGCGACGGTGTGGCGAGTGATCGCTCCGGGACGAAGGATGTCGGCTGGATCGGCCGAGCAGTCGACGATCGTCGATTCAAGGCCGACTTCGCAGGCCCCGCCATCGAGGATTGCGTCGATTTTCCCGCCGAGGTCGGTCATGACGTGGCGAGCGGTGGTTGGACTGACTTCGCCAAAGCGGTTCGCCGAGGGCGCCGCCAAACCGCAACTTCCGGCGTCATGAAGTTCGGCGAGCAGTCGCAACGTGGCCGGATGACGCGGCACGCGGACCACGACGGTTGCTCTGCCTCCGGTCACATCCAACGGGACGATTTCTGATCTTGGGGTGAGAATCGACAGCGGACCGGGCCAAAAGGTTCGTCCGAGAACCTCGGCGGATGCGGACCAGTCCGACGAGAGCATCCTGGCCCTCTCGAGATCGGCGACGTGGACGATGAGCGGGTGATTGGCCGGCCTGCCTTTCGCCGCAAAGACCCGCGCTACCGCTTCGGGGTTCGAAGCGTCGGCTCCGAGTCCGTAGACGGTTTCCGTGGGAATTGCGACGAGTCCACCCTCGAGGAGAATCCGTACCGCCGATTCGAAGTCTGCTTCGTCGTTCGCACCGAGGAGCTTTGCTGTCACGGTGTGCCCGTCACGTTCGACCAAGGATTCTGGCTTCGAGAAATCTCATGACGGAGTCGATGAAGGCAAACGAACCCGGCGTCGCAAAGTGATCGGTACGCGGGAGAGTTTCGAGTCGACCTTCGGGAAACGCCGACGCCAGTTCGTCCGCGGGGGCCGCGAAATCACGGTCGCCGATACACACGAGGACGGGGCACGTGATGACGGAGAGTTGATCAGGGGTGATGCGTGTTGCCGGGGGCCTCTTGAGAATTGCCGTCAGGGCTGCCACGTCGTTGCCTTCCTGGTGCGCGTACTGACCGAACAGGCGCGCAAGATTGTCGTCTGGCGGCGCGGTCCCTTCGATGCCGGCGATGAGTCGTGCCGATTCCTCGGGTTTGTGCGGGTCGAAGACTCCGTTCCCAATGCCCCCAAGCACAAGGCCAGCGAACCGGTCCGGCGCGCGCAGAGCCGCGCGAAGTGCGGTCAGTGCCCCCAGCGAAAAGGCCACGACGACGCACGGCTCCTTGGGAAGTGCGTCGAGGAGGTATCCGGGTAGGTCCACGTAAGCATCGGGGTCGTGAGGCTTGTCGGCAGTTCCGTGACCCAACAGGTCGACTCCGGAAACATCGCATCCCGTATCGGCGAAGATTCGGTCGATACCCGGGGCCTGCCATGTCTCGCGAAACGATCCGCCCCAGCCGTGAACAAGAACGAGCGATTTCGAAGCCATGGTCGCCTAGCCTAAGACGGCCATGCGATTCCTCAATGCGCACCCTCCGCACGACCTCACGTACAACGACGTGTTCATGGTGCCCAGCCTCAGCGAGGTTCCCAGCCGGTTCGACGTCGATCTCCGTACGCCCGACGGCATCGGCACCACTGTTCCGGTTGTCGTCGCCAACATGACAGCGGTGGCAGGTCGCCGTATGGCCGAGACCATCGCGCGCCGGGGTGGTGTCGCGGTCCTGCCGCAGGACATTCCGCTCGACATCATCGAATCCGTCACGAGCTTCGTGAAATCACGTGACCACGTCTACGACACACCCATCACGTTGGCGCCGACGGACACCGTGGGTAACGCCCTCAGCCTCATCCACAAGCGTGCCCACGGTGCGATCATCATCGTCGACGCGGATCAGCGTCCGATCGGGATCTTCACCGAACACGACGCAGCCGGTTTCGACCGATTCACGCAGGTTCAGCATGTGATGAATCGCGACATCATCTCTGTGCCGGCCGATCTGTCACCTCAACAGATCTTCGACTTCCTGCACGAACGGCGTCTCTCTTTCGCACCGGTGGTCGGTCCGGACGGCTCCCTCCTCGGTTGCGTCACCAGGAAGGGCGCCTTGCGGAGCACGCTCTACCGGCCCGCCCTCGGACGCGACGGGAGCTTCCTCGTCTCGGTCGCCGTTGGCATCAATGGCGAGCCGGGTGAACGCGCCAAGGCCCTCGTACGGATGGGTGTCGACGTTCTCGTCATCGATACCGCCCACGGCCATCAGGGTCGAATGCTGAAGGCCGTTGAACAGGTCCGCGCTGTCGCTCCGGGCGTTCCGCTCGTGGCTGGCAACGTCGTGACCGCCACTGCAACACGTGATCTCATCAATGCCGGCGTCGACATCGTCAAGGTGGGGGTCGGACCGGGGGCGATGTGCACCACCCGCATGATGACCGGAGTCGGGCGGCCGCAATTCAGTGCCGTTCTCGAATGCTCCGACGAGGCTCAACGGTTGGGCAAACACGTCTGGGCCGACGGTGGGGTTCGTTATCCGCGTGACGTTGCTCTCGCGCTTGCCGCCGGTGCGTCGAACGTGATGTTCGGATCGTGGCTGGCGGGAACACACGAATCGGCTGCGGACACGCTTCGCGACACCGAAGGTCGACTGTACAAAGAGAGCTTCGGCATGGCTTCGAATCGTGCCGTCCGTAACCGCACGAGCAACGAGACCGCCTTTGAACGTGCCCGCAAGGAGCTCTTCGAAGAGGGAATCAGCACGTCGCGCATGTATCTCGAGACAGAACGTCCCGGAGTCGAGGACATCGTCGACCAAATCGTCGCCGGCGTGCGCTCGGCGTGCACGTATGCAGGGGCGTCGAACATTCCCCAATTCCGCGATCGCGCCGTGGTCGGCGTGCAGAGCGCTGCCGGATACGACGAGGGTCGCCCACAGGGCACGAGCTGGTAAGCGTTCCGATGCGCGTCGTGGCAATCGACGGACCGGCTGGAGCGGGTAAGTCAACCATCGCCCAACTTCTGGCCGACCGCCTTGGTGTCCCGTATCTCGATACCGGAGCGATGTATCGCGCCGTCACATTCGCAGCGTTACGTGATGGAGTCGACACGCGCAACGAAGGTGAAGTTGCAGCTCTCGCACAGAAAACGCGGATCGAACTCTCCCCGGGACGTGTAGTTGTCGACGGAGCCGACGTCACCGCAGAAATTCGAACCCAACGGATCAACGCCGCCGTCAGCCACGTCGCCGCGTTGAGCGGGGTGCGGTCGATACTGCGCAATGCGCAACGACTGTGGGTCGAGTCGCGCGGCGGGGGAGTTGTCGAAGGCCGCGACATCGGAACGGTCGTGTTTCCGGATGCAACCTTGAAGGTCTTCCTGACGGCAAGGCCGGAAGTTCGGGCGCGCCGGCGTGTAGCCGAATCAGGAGGCGATGTCGACGAGATTGCGCGGGCAATTGCCGAGCGTGACCGCCTTGATTCAACGCGCAGCGACAGTCCGTTGGCCACTGCCGCCGACTCGATTCAGTTCGACACTTCCGACCTGACGATCGACCAGGTCGTCGACGACTTGCATCGCATGGTCATCGAGAAAGAAAGAATCAATGGCAGGGGTTGAGAGTTTCCTGGCGGGAAATGGCTTCGGGTCGCGGGCCTTCTATCTTTTCGTACGTTCCCTCATCAACTGGTTCTGCCGGCTCTTCTGGAGAACATCCGTCATCGGCGCCGAGCGCATACCAAGGACGGGGCCTTTCATCCTTGCGCCGATTCATCGCTCGAACATCGACACACCATTGGCCTGCACGGTCACGCGTCGGCGTATGCGATACATGGGGAAGGACTCTCTGTGGACGAGACGACCGGTGGGCTGGACTCTCTCGGCGCTCGGCGGTTTTCCCGTCTCACGCGGAACCGCCGATCGAGAGGCATTGCGTCGCTGCATTCTTGTTCTCGAGGCGGGTGAACCGTTGGTTTTGTTTCCCGAGGGTGAACGCAAATCGGGGCCAACAGTGCAGCCACTCTTCGACGGTGCCATGTACATCGCACTGAAGGCCGGCGTACCCGTGATTCCGGTTGGGATCGGCGGGTCCGAGAGAGCGATGCCGAAGGGAAAGAAGTATTTGCGCCCGAGCAAGTGTGTCGTGATCGTTGGTCAGCCGATGTTGCCGCCGCGGAGCGAGGGTCGAACCTCGCGCTCCGATGTTCGTGATTTCACGGCTGCACTCCACGCCGAGTTGCAGATCCTCTTCGACACGGCCCAGGACCTGGCGGGCACGGGTTCGGTGCGTTAGAAGGCGCCGCTCCGCGCGACTGCCAAGAGAAGGTCACGCAGTGCGAGCGGATCGGCTGCCCCGCATGTCTCACGCGCCGAATGCATTGCGAGTTGCGGCACCCCGACATCGACCGTCTCGATCCCGAGACGGGTTGCAGTGATCGGTCCGATTGTGCTTCCACAGGGCATCGAGTTGTTCGAAACAAACTCCTGAAGTGGTACCCCGGCATCGCTTGCCACACCACGCAGGATCGACGCACCGACTCCTGAGGTCGCGTAACGCTGGTTCGAATTCGTCTTCAGTGCGGGCCCACGATTGATGAGTGGTGCGTGGCGCGGGTCGTGACGATCCGGATAGTTGGGATGCAATGCGTGAGCGTTGTCGGCCGAAATGCACAGTGACCGCCTGAGGAAATCGAATCGGTCGCCCGAGCGCCCCCGGACACGAAGGAGTTCATCGAGTGCGCTCTCGAGAAGGGGCCCAGCGGCACCGGTGGTGCTCTCGGAACCAACTTCTTCGTGGTCGAAAAGTGCACAGATGAACGGACGTGAACCGCGGTATGTCACCAAGGCGTCGACAGCCGCCCAACACGAGACCAAGTTGTCAAGGCGCCCCGAGGCGATCAGGTCTTCCGTTGCGCCTACAAGGCGCGCAGGGGTGAGGTCGAAAAGAACGATGTCGAAACCGGACACTTCGGCGTCGACACCAAGGTGATCCAGAATGCTCCGCTCGTCGGTCGACCAGATCGGCCGCATGTGTGTTTGGCGGTTGAGGAGCAAACCCTTCTCGTTGACATCGCGATCGAGATGAATGGCCAACTGGGGTATTCGCGCGATCGGATTGCGCACTTCGACAAGTCGACCAAAACCAGATTTGTCGTATGCGACGCCAGCGGCTCCAAGATCACGATCGAGCCAGGAGTTCAAGAGCACTCCGCCGTACACCTCGACCTCGAGGAGCGACAGACCTGCCGCGAAGGAGTCGGGACGGGGTTTCAGCCGCAGGCAGGGGGAGTCGGTGTGGGCACCGACGACCAGAGCGCCCGCTCGATCGGTGCCACGGCTCGACGGCCACGACCAGCCGATCGCCGCTCCTCGGTGCGAGATGACGCCCTTCTCGACCTCAAAGAAAGACGTTTCCAACGACCGAAGTTCGGCATGCTCGAAACCGCCGTGGATGAGTCGCTGGATGCTTGAGGCAACGGCGTGGGCGGGGGACGGCGACCCGTCGAGGAATTGGAGGAGATCGGAGATTTCCGCCATCACGACTTCTGAAAGAGCCCCATCGGCAACCCCGAGTTGCGCAGGTGAGACGTTTCGTTGATTGTGACAATCGAGCGCTCGCCGCTGCGCGCCGCTGCAACGCGGTGGATCGAGGTGTAGTTCGGATAAAAGAAGCCTTGGACGTTCACGGTCAAACCCAGCACATGGACGAGATAGGCGTTGATGACGCCACCGTGACAGACGATGGCAATCGTCTGTCCCGAGTGATCCGATACGAGCCCTTCGATGGCCTTGATGCAACGCGCATTGAATTCGTCGGGGCTCTCCTCGTGCACGTTCCACTCGCCACGCAACATCGCCTGCCAGCGCGGATCGTTGGCGGCCTTCAACTCCTCGACCGGCACATACTCGTTCGAATTGCGATCCCATTCGGCGACGTCGTCAACAGTGGTGATGTTGACACCTTGGACCCGGGCGAGTGGCGCCGCGGTTTGCTGAGCCCGACGCAGGGGACTCGCATAAACCGCATGGATGCGCTCCGACGCCAAATAGTCGGCAAGGCGATCGGCCTGGGCCAACCCATCCTCGGAGAGTTGTGGGTCGGCAATTCCCTGGTCGAGTTCGCGGCGGACGGGGAGAGCGTGGCGAATCAGCAGAAGTTCCATGACCTCAAGACTCTAAGCCAGAACGGCCTCGTGACCCTCGTCGGGCGTCATCCCGTCGACGCGGGTGAGTCGAGAGAAATCGTCACGTCCCGTCCGAAGAATGTGCAGGACACCTCTCCGGCCGCACCGGCGGTCGATACAGCGTTGGTCACCTTGTCCGCGCAATCGACGAGCGCCGCCCGTTGCGAGTAGATCACCACCCCGAGGGTTGCGAAGATCAGCGAAAGAACCAGACGAACGACGAGCGACGAGATGAAGCGCAGGATGAGCAGAATCACCGCAACGCAGACCACTATGCCCACGATCGAGCCGTTCTTCGCTTGGTTCAGGTCAAGCGCTTGAATGAGCGAGAAATCAGGCACAACCCGACCATATTCCTCGCGCGGACACCATCTGGTGGATACCGGACGGTGTCGGGTTCGGGCGGCGAAGTATCCTGCAAAAGTGTCCTCGAACGTTTCGCTTTCGCAGTCCGGCCCTCCGGAAACCCGCCTTCCGGCCGACTCCCTCGAGGTGCAGCACTTGGTTGGCCAAATCGTCTCGGTCACCGGGGAGGCATCGCGCGTGCTTGCAGCGGATGCGGTGCGTCTCGCTCCGAGGAGTTCACTCGTTTGGTGGGCGTGCGGGCGAAGTGGACGTGATGCGGTCGAGCGCTACGCCGCTTTTCGGGTCGGTTACCACAGGGGACTCGATGCACTGCGCGCGAACGGCTGGAAGGGTTCGGGGTTCGTCAGGTGGAGTCATCCCGGCAACGTCGGATTTCTTCGTTGTCTTCTGGGCCTGCAAGTGACCGCCGGCGAGCTGGGCGAGCACGACGAAGAAGAACGCTGCCGTCTCTTTCTTTTGCAACTCGACCCGAGTGGCGTGCCGCCCGCCGAGCTTCGAGACAGTTCCGTCCAGTCCGACCAATGACGGTTTGGGGCGTCCTCGCAGGGGGTCGCGGGAGACGGTACGGCGAACCCAAGGCAAGTGCGCGCTTTGGCAACCAGACCTTTCTTCAACACAGCCTGGACGTCGTACGACGTTCGAAGATGGTGGACGACGTGATCGCGGTCTCGGTTGCACGTCACCAGACCCTGACCCTTCCCGATGACTGTGTGGCGATCATCGATTCCGATATCGACCCGGGTCCCGCTCATTCGATCGGTCGTCTCGCCGGGTATGCGAATTCATGCGAGAGAGATCTCGTCGTCGTTGCCGTCGACATGTTGAATCTGACACCGACGACCCTCTCGCGAATGCGCGACCGTCTCCGCGATCAACGGTTGACGGGCGAATTCCGGGTGTCTGTCGCCTCGTCGGGTACCCGGGATCACTGGGTCTTCGTCGGTATTCCCCATGCGCTGACGCAAACCGTGGCCGACAACGCCGGATCAGTTTCGGCGATCCAGGTCCTCCTGCAACTCTGTCCGATCGAGCGATTCCCGGTTTCGGCAGAGGAACTCCTCGACGTCAACACACCCGATCTGCTGCCACCCGACCGAAACTGAAACAGCGGTAGCCTGCGTTGCATGGCAGTGTCCGAGATCTCCGTGGACGAACTCCGCGATCGGTTGGCAGAAGGGGTGCGAGTCATCGATGTTCGCGAGACCGACGAGTATGCCGCAGGACACGTTCCGGGCGCTCTGTCGGTACCCCTTTCAACCCTCACGGAGAACGAGCATCTTTTCGACGACCACGAGACGAACTACGTCATCTGTCAGGTCGGTGGACGGAGCATGCGCGCCTGCGAATACCTCGACGGTCTCGGTAAGCCGGTGGTCAACGTCGCCGGGGGTACGGGCGGCTGGATTGCGTCCGGGTTCGACATCGTGACGGGTGAGTCGGCGGTGTGAATCCGGCCGACGCCACCTGGATCGACACCGAGAGCGGCGTCACGACGCTCGCGAGGCGTTTGCGTGAGGTCCAGTCTTTTTGTCTCGACACCGAATTCCACCGCGAACGCACTTATTTCCCTCAACTCGCGCTGATCCAGATCAACGTCGAAGGGGCGGTTTTCCTTGTCGATCCGACTGCCGTCGATCCCGTCTCCGTGGCAAGTCTCTTTCAAGGCGACGAGCTTGTCGTCCTCCATGCGGCACAACAGGATCTCGACGTGTTGCAACTCACGTGCGATGTACGGCTCGAGAACATTTTCGATACCCAAATCGCCGCCGGCTTCATCGGGTATGCAACACCTTCGCTTCAGTCGCTCGTGCAACGAGAGCTCGGTATTTCGCTTCCGAAGGGAGATCGCCTCACCGATTGGCTGCGTCGTCCGCTCACCACAGACCAATGTGCCTATGCGGCTGCGGACGTTGTTCACCTTCCGGCTCTCCACGAATCAATTACACGACAACTCGTTGACACGGGTCGCGTCGACTGGGCCAAGGATGCATGTCGCGAACTCGCGGCGCGACCGTCCTCGCTCGTCGACCCGTCGACGGCTTGGTTGCGAGTGAAGGACGTGCGAACACTGAAGCCGCGTGCCCGCGGAGTCGCCCAGGCAGTGGCCGAGTGGCGAGAGGTACGTGCGCAACGGCTCAACGTGCCCGTCAGGCATGTTCTGGCCGACTTGGCTCTCCTCGGGATCGCCCAACGTGCACCGAAATCGGTCGACGAACTCGCTCAGTCACGCGGAGTCGACGGCCGGCACACGAAAGGATCCATCGCCCGCGAGATCCTCGATGCAGTCGAGCGTGGCCGTGATCTTGAAGTGACCTATCCGCGCAACGACGTCGAAGAGTTCGACCGTGACCTGCGCCCGGCCGCGACTCTCATCTCGGCCTGGATCAGCGAAGTGGCAGCGCGCGAGAAGATCGAGGTTGCGATGCTCGGAACTCGTTCCGACATCATCGATTTTTTGCGGGGCAACCCCGATGCTCGATTGCGACACGGGTGGCGAGCCCAACTCGTCGGTTCGGACCTCGGGGATCTCGTGTCGGGTGTGGCCGGAATCGCCTTCGACGGGGCCGGCGGACTCAGGCTGTTCAGGGGCTGATCCGCTCGGCCGGCGAAACTGACGGAACAATTGCCCCCGATTTCGCGGGCCCTCGGGATACACTGGGAAACCGTTGTTGCCCGGTCGCCAAGAGTCCGGGTCCTTTGCGAAGAAGTTCGGAGCCCTCACGTGAAAAAGGGTCGTCATCGTCGCTTCGAAGAAGCGCGCAAGTTGAAGCAGGCCGGGCCGAGTGCGGCCGATCTCGGGTTCGGCGCAAGCCAGTCCCGTCAGCGCTCGGAAGACGATGAGTACGCCGCAATCGCCGAGAAATATGGCGTTACCTTCGACGACGACGAAGAGGAAGACGACGAGGAAGAGAACTGACGCCACCCGACCCACGGTCGGCCTTTCTCCACCAACATGACCCCCCGCCGCAACATCGCTCTGGTCGCGCACGTCGACCACGGGAAGACCACCTTGGTTGACTCGCTTCTCCGCTCGACGGGGACATTCGCCGCCCACCAACAAGTCGTCGACCGCGTCATGGATTCCGACGACCAGGAACGCGAACGCGGGATCACGATTCTCGCGAAGGCAGCCCAAATCACCTACAAGGGTGTCAGCATCAACCTCGTCGATACGCCGGGACACGCCGACTTCGGCGGAGAAGTCGAGAGGGCGCTGCACATCGTCGACGGAATCGTCTTGTTGGTCGACGCCGCCGAAGGTCCCTTGCCGCAGACCCGTTACGTGTTGTCCAAGGCAATGGACGCCAACCTTCCTGCGGTGGTCGTTTTGAACAAGGTCGATCGACAAGACGCGAGAGCCGAGGAAGTTCTCGGTGAGGTCGAACAGTTGTTTCTCGACCTTGCCCGAAACGATGAACAACTGTCGTTCACCGTCGTGAGTGCCGTCGCGCGTGAGGGTAGGGCGATGATCGGTGTCGGCATGCCTGCGCCCGATGCAACCCTCGAGCCCCTGCTCGACTGCATGCTTGCGCTTCCCGAGCCGAAGAGTGATTCCGACGGTGTGTTGCGGGCGCTCGTCACGAACCTCGACGCCTCCGACTATCTCGGACGATTGGGGATCGGTCGTGTCTATTCGGGAACCCTGCGCAAGGGAGAAACCGTTGCGGTGTGTCAACGACCCACCGACGACAACCCGTCGCCGATTCTGAAGAGACGCATCTCCACCCTGCACGTTTTTCGCGGCATCGGACGGGTCGAAGTTGACACTGTAGAAGCGGGAGATCTTTTTGTCGTCTCCGGAATCCCCGAAATCGAGGTGGGCGACACCGTCACCAACGCCGACAATCCGTCACCTTTGCCACGGTTGGTTGTCGACGAGCCCGTCATCCGCATGAGTTTCGGAGTCAACACATCGCCGATGGCGGGACGTGAAGGAAAGTTCGTCACCAGCCGCCATCTGCGCGACCGACTCGAACGTGAGATCCTCGGAAACGTCTCCATTCGTATTGCGCCCACCGATTCGCCCGAAGTGATCGAGGTGTCCGGTCGCGGCGAATTGCAGCTGGCGGTTCTCATCGAGAACATGCGTCGCGAGGGTTATGAACTTCAGGTCAGCCGACCCGAAGTCGTCACGAAAGAGATCGACGGTCGCCGACATGAACCGCTCGAAGCTGGGACAGTCGACGTACCCGACGAGCACGTCGGTTCGGTGACGCAGGCGCTCGCTCCACGCAAGGGACGCGTGACCGACATCCGTCCGGGCGACGCCGGACGCACGTTGGTCGGCTTCGAGGCCCCGTCGAGGGGACTCATCGGCTTTCGGTCACAGGTCATCACGGAGACTCGCGGTACTGCTTTGATTCACATGCGGCTCATCGGTTGGACACCTTGGGTCGGTGAACTACCTCATCGTCTCGGGGCTGCCATGGTGTCCGATCGCACCGGCAAGGTAACGGCCTACGCACTCGACAACCTGCAGTTGCGCGGCACCCTCTTCGTGTCGCCCGGCGACGAGGTTTACGAGGGAATGGTCGTGGGAGAGAATTCTCGTAGTGACGAGATGGTGGTGAACGCGGTTCGCGCCAAGGAAAAGACGAACATTCGCACGCACAGCCACGACGACGGAATCAAGCTCGCAGCGCCCGTGATCCACTCACTTGAAACGGCGATCGAATGGATTGCAGATGATGAATTGGTCGAGGTGACTCCCGCGGCATTGCGCATCCGCAAACGCCTGCTCGGTCTCGAGGATCGCCGGCGCGCATTCAAGCGTTCGCAGTGAATTCGAGAGCTCGCTGAACAGGTGTCAGCGCGAAGTTTTGGTTGTACCCGACTTGGGTTTTCGCGAGAGTGTCACAGGATGACCCGCAACCGTCGGGGTCCTTTTCTCGAGTTCCTTCACGAGGAGGGCGTAGACCTTGGGTCCCACAAGCTCCGTTAGTTCGTTCTTCAAATACTTGTAGGTCGGCTCACGGCCAACGAACGCCTCGGGCGATGCTGTGCACCACCAATGGAATTCATGGCCGCCATCTCCCCAGTCGCGACGCTTCCATTCGCGAACAAACGTGACGATGTGTCCATCCTCGTCATTCGTCTCTTGAAGCCGTACCGGAACCTGCCAACAAACGTCGGGCTTCCAGTCCATGGGCCGTTCGCCGGCTTCCATAGCACCGATGTGCAGGGCACATCCGACCCCGCCCTCAAAACCCGGCCTGTTCAGGAAGATGCAGGCGCCGTCGACCACGCGCGTCTTCGGTGTCCCGTCGCGCTCTTGGCCCAGCCATCCCAATTTCGCGGCTCGGGCCTTGTACTGCCAATTCTTGGAGGTGAGACGACGTGACGAGCGAACGACGGTCTTTTCGTCATCCTTGTCCATGAAATGTGCACCGAAGCTGCAGCATCCCTGCATGAGATCGGTCGTGTCCTCTTCGTGAACGCCCTTGCAACCCTCGCCGTAGATGCACTTCCAATTGCTCAGGAGATACGAGGCGTCAAACATCCACATTCGACCACCCTCCGGATCTTCGAAGCTGACCCAATCGTGGACTTCAGATGCTTTGGACACGCCGTGACGCTAGTGGTGTCGCGTTGCGCGAACAAATGCGCCGGACTTGAGGTGTCGGTATTGTGCATCGAATGGCACGGCGTCGCTTGTCGAAGAAACTCGAGGGATCGGCCATTGGTATCGCGCGACACGAACTTCATCTCGTGTCACGCGACGCCTCAAACATCGAAGGAAATGCTTCGGGATGGGTCAAACCGGCGAACGTCGAGGAGGTCGTGACAATCCTTCGTGACTGTCATGCGCGTCGGATTCCTTTCGTGGCCCGTGGTGCCGGGACCGGACTCGCGGGCGGCGCGGTTCCCACGATGGGTTCGATCGTCATTTCGATGATGGGGATGAACCGGATTCGAAGTGTCGACGCTGACGGGCGTTTTGCGTGGGTCGAACCCGGCGTTCTCAACGCCGACCTGTCGCGCGCCGTCGCTCGGCATGGACTGCATTTCGCTCCCGATCCCTCCAGCCAGCAGAGTTGCACCATCGGCGGAAACGTGGCCAACAACTCCGGGGGCCCACACTGCTTGTCGACCGGAGTCACCTCGGCCCACGTTCTTGCCATCGAGGCTGTTTTGTCGGATGGTTCGGTCGTCACCCTTGACCAAGAGTCGTCGCCCTTCGACCTTCGGGGGGCATTCATCGGAAGCGAGGGCATGTTCGGCATCGCAACGGCTATCAAGGTCCGTTTGACCCAGAATGCACCGCACCATGCGACGGTCGTCGTGGGGTTCCCAACCATCGACGGTGGGGCACGTGCCGTCAGTGCAATCATCGCCGCAGGCATCGTTCCCTCGGCACTCGAGATGATGGATGCACCCATCACGCGGGCGGTCGAATCGTACGTTCATGCGGGATTTCCGCTCGATGTCGGGGCCCTACTCATCATCGAGGTGGACGGCCTACCTCATGGCGTTGAAGCAGATATCGATTCGTGCCTGACGATCTGCCGGCAGCACGAAGCGTCGTACATTCGACGGGCACAGACGGACGCCGAGCGAGCCATCATTTGGAAGGGTCGCAAGACTGCCTTCGGCGCAATCGCCCGCATCAAGCCCAACTACTACCTCCATGACACGGTGGTTCCTCGCCGTCGACTGGCCGAAGTTCTCGGCAAGATTGGGCACATTGCGGCAGCCGAGAATCTGCAAGTGATGAACGTGTTCCACGCGGGCGACGGCAACCTTCATCCCCTCCTGCTGTTCGATCGACGCGAAGAAGGCATCATGCCGGGGGAGTGCTATCCGGAGAGCACGGTATTGGTCTCGAGAAGCGTGACTTCATGTCGCTCATGTTCGACGAAACCAGCCTTGCCGCGCAGCAGAAGCTTCGGCGAGCCTTCGATCCTGCGGGTCTGGCGAATCCCGGCAAGGTGTTGCCGGCTGGGTCGGGATGTGGAGATTCGCTCTCCGCGCCCGAGGGCGCTTGGGTGTGAGGATTCGGACATGACTCGGTCCAAGGGTCTCTCATCCGGCGTGCTTCGATTCGAACCCGACGAACTCATCGTGACGGTGCGGGCGGGAACGACGATGGAAGAACTGGCATCGGTTCTGGGTTCCAAACGACAGCGCCTCCGCATCCCGGCCATTGGAACGGTTGGTGGTGCGTTGGCGACACGCAGGAACGGCCCTTTTCCCAGCGACAATTTCGCTCTTCCGAACATCGTGCTGAAAATTCATGCAGTCGACGGGTCCGGTAACGCGTTCGTGGCAGGCGGAGGGACCGTCAAGAACGTCTCTGGCTTCGACCTCGTCAAACTTCTCGTGGGTTCGTGGGGCACCTTGGCGACCATCACCGAGGCGACTCTTCGGACGGAGCCGATTCCCGGTTGTAGTCGATGGTTTGTCGGTGCCGGAGATGTCGGTGCGCTCTACCGACCCGCGCTTGTGGCACCCTGTCGCAACGGTTGGTGCGTCAACCTCGAAGGCCACCCTGACGATGTGGCGCAACAGGCTGCTTTGCTCGAGAATTACGACGAAATTGCGCCACCTGCGGCCCTCGAGATGATTGAGCTCTTTTCCATCGCCGAATCACCACCCGAGCGACTCGAGATGACGCCGGCCATCTTCGACATTTGTCGACGACTGAAGAGTGAGTTCGACCCCGACAACACGTTGAGCCCCCTCTTGTCCGCTCGTTGGGGTCTGGCATGATCTTCGCCGCCGTTGACCCCGATGATCTTGCGAGTTGCGTGTCGTGCGGACTTTGCCTTCCGCACTGTCCGACTTACCGAATCACGGGAAACGACTCTCAAAGCCCGAGGGGACGCATTGAATTGGTCGCGGCTGTTCGTGGCGGGGAGATTCCACTCGACGACGGAGTGAGGCACTCGTTGAATTCCTGCGTGCAGTGCATGGGTTGCCTCCCGGCGTGTCCTTCTTCGGTTCGCTACGACCGCATCATCGCGCCGGTCATCGATGAACTCGCTTCGACTTCTGCTCGAAAAGTGATGGTGAAGCGGTTTTTGTTCCGCGCGCTCACGGCAATTGCGGCCCTGGCGCAGCGGCTTCACTTGATGCCAAGACGATTCCCGATCCCTCCCGTTGCCGTGAGAATGCGTCGTTTGCGGGTTCCCGCCGCATCCAAGAACAATCGCGGTGAAGTCATCCTCTTTCGGGGCTGCGTGATGGACATGTGGTACCGGCAGGTTCACCAGGCGACGGTCGACGTTCTCTCACGACTTGGGTACAACGTAAGACTCTCCGATCCGGGCATGTGTTGCGGCGCCCTCCATGCACACGCAGGAATTGCAGAACCCGCCTCGAAGCTGACTGCCAACGTTCGAAAGTGCCATTCTGGGTCAATCCTGATCGTCAACTCCGCTGGTTGTGGGGCGCATCTCCTGCGACACGCCGAGGGTCTTGGCGAAGTTGTCGACGTAATGGAGTTCGTGTCGCGCCACCTCGACGAGAGTCCGCTTGATCTCGGCTCGCGCTCCGACGATGTTGTGGTTGTGCACGATGCATGCCACTTGCGCAACATTCAGGGATCCCATTTGGCCACACATCGTGTTCTCGACCTGTTCTATGAGGTCCGATCAATACCGGACGACGGTCTTTGTTGCGGAGCAGGCGGGGCCTATGCGATCGACCACGCGGCGTCGGCCAAACACATCGTCGACCGCAAGAACGAGGCGATTCAATCCGTCCTGGACGCCCAGGTTCGGTATATCTCGTCAGGCAATCCCGGTTGTTCCGGACAGCTTCAGGCACACCGTCCGCAAACGTGGAATGCGCTGACGATCGTTCATCCCATCGAACTGGTTGCCCGAGCCTTGGGGTCGGAAGATCGCCACCAAAGCCATCATCAAGGAGACGCTGACCGATCATGACGAAATTCGACACCAATTTCGAATCCGAGGCCGACCAACTGGCGGCTATCAACGAAGGTCTTGCCGACACGGCTCTCGCCATTCTTTCTCGCGCGGTCAAAGGTGATCCTCGCGAATTGACCGTCGAAAAAGACCTTCAGCGGGCGCGACGGGCCATTGCAAAAGCCGAAGCGATACTTCGCGGGATCACCGAAAAAGAGGGCAATCCTCGCCAGGTCCGGTTCGTCATTGTCGCGAATCTCGGCAGGGTGGGCGGTGGCTCGCTCGATGAGTCCTTGCCTCACCACGTGGGCGAATCGAGTATTCATCGTTGCGAGTTCTTCGTCACTCGGACCACGCTGCATCCGTATCACCAATTTGTTGCCTATGAATCGCAGCGAATGGTAATTCGAATAGAACTTGGTCACCTCAGCAACCGCCGCGACTGCGTCGTTCGTGGTGAAGAAGAGCGCACGGTCCTCGCCGGAGATCAACCCGCGGCTCGCCATCTGACTTTCGATGAACTCTCCGACTTGTTGCCAATACGTGTCGCCCGGAACATCGAGCAGAACGATCGGTACGGGGTTGCCCTTACCCGTCTGCGTGAGGGTGAGCAACTCGAACAACTCATCAAGGGTGCCGAATCCGCCGGGCATGCAGATGAAAGCCTGCGATGCCTTCGTCAATGCGAACTTTCGAGTGAAGAAGTATTTGAGAGCGATGTGCTTCTCGTCGCCCGCGATGATTTCATTCGCTTCATTCTCGAACGGCAGGACAATGGAGACACCGATACTTCCCTCGCGACCGGCACCCACCATGCCGGCCTCCATGATGCCGGGTCCGGCACCCGTGATGACCATCCAGCCCTGTGCCGCAAGCTCGCGTGCGACACGTACCGTTTGCTCGTAGAGCGGGTCATGCGATGCCGTGCGCGCGCTTCCAAAGATCGTCACCTTTGCCCGACCCTCGACCTGTTTGAGCAGGTCGAAGGCTTTGCGTAAGTCGCGAACCGTATTCGCCATGATCTTTTGATCGAGCGTGGACGGTTGAGAAGCCAGAAACTTCTCGATCTCGACCCGCAGGTCGCGACCGAGTGGCCCCACCTCCGAGCCGGGTGAAGGGTCCGTCATCGGTTCGGGTCCTTCATCCGCGCGTCAGGGAATCGTGCTTTTCCTGCATGACACCCAACAGATCGACAAAACTCTGTTGAAAGGAGGCAATTCCTTCGTCTTCGAGCTTTGCTGCGGCCTCGTTCAGATCGACACCCGCATCGGCAATCTCGGCCCATGTGGCGCGAGCAGAGGCGAGGTCGGAGTCAACCGTTCGTTCGAGACGCCCATGATCGTCGAACGCCTCGAGGGTGTTGTCGGGCAGGGTATTGACCGTCAACGGACCGATGAGCTCGTCGACGTACATTGTGTCGGGATAAGCGGGATTCTTTGTCGAGGTGCTGGCCCACAGCGGCCGCTGGGGCTTCGCGCCACGGTCGACGAGTGCCTGCCAACGTGGTCCGCTGAACTTCTCGACGAAGAGCGCGTACGCGAGTCGACCTTGCGTGACGGCCGCCCGTCCCTTCAGTCTGGCCCTCGCTTCGCCACCCAGAGCTTCGAGCCTTTGGTCGACCTCTGTGTCGACTCGACTGATGAAGAAGCTCGCAACCGAGTTGACATCGGAGAGAGAGACGTTGCCTTGTGACAGTCGGTCTTCAAGACCCGAGATGTAGGCATCGATGACGTCCGAGTATCGCTGGAGACTGAAGATCAGCGTCACGTTGACGTTGCGACCCTCTGCGACCATCCGACGAATGGCCGGAAGTCCGTCGATCGTCGCGGGAATCTTGATCATCACGTTCGATGCACCGACGCGCTCGTCGAGACGACGTGCGGCCTCGAGTGTCGCTGCACCGTCGAAGGCAAGCATCGGGTCAACCTCGACACTCACGAATCCGTCGTTTCCGCCGGACTCGTGGTAGAGCGGTGCGAACACCTCGAGGGCCCCTTTGATGTCGTCGAGCACGAGTTCCCAATAAATCTCCTCGACGGTGAAGCCTCGTGACGCCAGACGACCGAATTGTTCGTTGTACTCTGCCGAACCCTGAATCGCCTTCTGGAAGATCGTCGGATTCGAGGTGAGCCCACGCACCCCACGCGCAACGAGGGCGGCGAGGTGGCCGCTCGACAGGTAGCCCCGCCTCAGATTGTCGATCCACGGGCTCTGCCCCTGGTCGCTGAAGAGCCGTTGTAGACGCGTACCGCTTGTCATCACCGCGAACATAGTTCGCGCGCCGCGCGGACCACGTTCGATGTCGACATTCCGAGATGTTCGAGCGCCACGGAGCCGGGGGCGCTGGTCCCGAATTCGTCGATGCCCAACACGACGTCGGCAATCGCCGACCAACCGAAGGTACTGGCCGCCTCGACGGCAAGCACCGGCACGCCCGGCGTGAGCAGCGCTTCGCGGAACGAGGTGTCCTGGGCCGCGAATCGACCGACATCAGGCATCGAGACCACACGTGCGGCCACGCCCGCCTCGGACAGCTCATCGGCCGCGGCAACACACAACGCAACCTCGCTGCCCGTCGCCACGAGCACGATGTCGGGTTTTGGAGCTTGGCGCACGATGCCTGCGCCCCGCACGACGGCCGAGCCGTCGGTGACGATTGGTAGGTTCTGACGGCTCAGCACGAGAGCGGTCGGACCATCGAAGTCGAGGGCCGCCAAGAAGGCTTGGGTCGTTTCATTTCCATCGGCGGGACGTATGACCTGTAGTCCGGGAATGATCCGCAAGGATGCAAGGTGTTCGACGGGCTGATGAGTCGGACCATCTTCGCCCACGCCGACGGAGTCGTGGCTGAACACAAAAATCACCTTTGCCTTGGACAATGCAGCAAGGCGAATGGCCGGCCGCATGTAGTCGGCGAAGACAAAGAACGTGCCGATCACCGGAACGAGACAACCATGAAGTGCAATTCCGTTCGCGATTGCCCCCATGGCATGCTCGCGCACACCAAAGTAGATCTGACGTCCGGCACGATCGTCCCGGTTGAAAGCTCGGTCGGGGGACAACTTTGCTCCGGTGTTTCCCGTGAGGTCTGCGGCACCGGCGACGATGCCCGGCAAGTGTTCCGCCGCAGCAGCCAGGACTTTCTGGATGGCCACGCGTGTCGCGGGATTTTCATCTTCCTTGAATGTCGGAAGCTTGCCGGCGAGACGCGAGCCGGCGCCTTCGGTCTTGTAGGCGGAAAGCTTGTCGACTGCATCGGACGCCGTCCATTTGCGATGGATCTCTGCACAACGATCGCTCGAAAAAGTGCGATATTCCGACAGCAGATCAGCCGGGACATGGAAGGGTTCGTCGGGGATACCGAGGAGGGCCTTCGTCCGAGTGATGTGTTCGGCGACGAATGGATTTCCGTGAGCAGCGTGTTTGTCGGTGAAGTCGGGAGACGGAAACCCGATACGAGTCGGCAAGACAACGAGTGTCGGAGCCCCTCGGTGGGATTTCGCACGGTTCAGGACCGATTCGAGTTCGTCACAACTCTCGGAGATCGGTCCCGCTTCGATGACGTTCCACCCGTAGGAGCGAAAACGTCCGACGACGTCGTCGCTGCAGGTGAGGTCGGTGGCACCGTCGATGGTGATCTTGTTGTCGTCGAAGATACAAATGAGACGTTCGAGACCGAGGTGGCCGGCCAGCGATGCCGCCTCATGGCTGACGCCTTCCATCAGACAACCGTCACCGGCGATGACGAACGTGTGGTGATTGATCACGTCTGGTCCGACCGTCGCCCGAAGGTGTTCTTCGGCGATCGCCATGCCCACTGCGTTTGCAAAACCTTGCCCGAGCGGCCCCGTTGTGACCTCGACTCCTGCGGTGTGTCCGACTTCCGGGTGTCCGGGTGTCCGCGACCCGAGCTGACGGAACTGACGCAGGTCATCGACTTCGAGGCCGTAGCCGTTCAAGCACAAGAGGGCGTACTGCAGAATCGATGCGTGACCGCAGGAGAGGATGAAACGGTCACGGTTTGCCCACATGGGGTCACCGGGATGATGGGACATGACCCGGGAGTAGAGCGTGTGGGCAAGGGGAGCGAGGGCCATCGCGGTGCCCTGATGTCCACTTTTTGCGTGAAAAGGTGCGTCCATCGCGATACCGCGGATGACCGCGATTGCTTTCTCGTCGAAAGCCGCCCTGTTCTTGGAGACGCTGGCGTTGTTCGAGTCGTTGACCACTCGCGCAGACTAACTGTTCGGGCGCGGTAGCAATGTGAGCGGAACGATGGTCCACGCGTCACGGTTGACCCGACAATGGGCGAACACCTGGCCGTAGTCGTCGAATTCCAACTCACCCCTCACCAATCGGTAAGTGAACTTGCCCGGATCGACGCGGAAAGGACTGACGTTGCGCGCGACCTGTTCGTCCTCTTCCTTTGGACCCTTGCGGAACACGACCTCGAACACGCCGTCGCCGGATTCGGTTGGCTCGCAGTAGATCAACGCAACAAGGTGCGGCGCAAAGACGAATGGGGGTTCGGATGGCGCGACGGTCGAGAAGAACGCACCCGTCAGATCGATTCTCGTACTCGGTCCTTCGACCTGGCGCATTTCGAAATTGTCCACGAACAGTGCTGAGACCAGATGCACGGCGCGAGTCTAGGAGAATCGCTCGACGGGTACGCCAGCGACGTACGTCAATTCGACCTCGAGCTCTTCGTCGAAACACGTGAGATCGGCAAGTTGACCCACCGCGATCGAGCCCATCTCTCGTGCCCCGATCATTTTCGCCGGGGTTGCCGTCGCCGAAACGAGAGCATCTACAAGCGGGACGCCCGCGCTCTTCACAATGCAGCGAACCTGTTCGGCCAACGGTTTCGCGGCACCGGCAAGTGTGCCATCGACCAGTCGGGCCGCGTTGGTGACGACGACCCCGTCGGTTGCGGCGACGGAGTCACTGACGAGGAACGTCCTTGTGGCACCTTTGGAACGAAAGACGAGTCGAACCGTCTCGGCGCCAACGTGAACCAGATCGCCAATCAATCCCGCATGCATCGCCGGATCATCGAGAATCGCCCCGGCAAGACCGAAGCCGCGGTGTTCGATGCCGGACATCGAGTTGAAGATGTGAGTGCAGGCGATCGCGCCGGCAGTCACCGTTCTCTGGTATTCCTCACGTGTCGGAGCGGAGTGTCCGATCGATACAACGATGCCTTTCGCCACGAGCGACTCGACCACGCTTTGAGCGACCGGTGACTCGGCAGCAATCGTCATCATGCGGACTCCTTCGCTGCAGAGATCGATGACAGCATCGACGTCGCCGTGCCCCGCGGCGATGGTTTTCGGGTCATGGGCCCCGGGCCGACGGCCAAGGAAGGGGCCCTCGAGGTGAATTCCAAGAATGCGGCTGCTGCTTGGAGCGTTGGCCTTCGCCGCAGCCATGACGGTTGCGTGCGTTTCACGACGCACCGACGAAGGGCACGTCGTGATCGTCGGAAGGAACGCCGTGGTTCCCGCAGCCGCGAGTGCGCGCTGAAGGGCAGCGAGTGAATCCTCGGTGGCTCCGATCACGGGGTACGTTCCGAAACCGTTGCACTGCAGGTCGATCAAGCCGGGGGAGACGAGGGCATGTATTCGACGATTTCGGTCGCTGTTGTCGAATCGTCCCAGCGATCGAATGCGGTCCCCATCGATTTCGATGACGACGTCGTCATGGAGGGCTCCATCAACGAGCGCACGACGTGCGTGGACCGTGCGATGACGCTGAGAGCTGTCAGGCGGCGGCACGCCTCGATGGTATGACGAGCTTCACTTCGTTCAGGCGCACCTTGGCGAGTCGCAGCCAAGCAAGGACCTTGATGACCCACCAGCCGTAATCGATCTCGTACCAGCGGTGTGCCAGTCGCGCTGAAGTTGGCGCGGCATGGTGGTTGTTGTGCAACCCCTCACCGGCTGTGAGAAAAGCGAGCCACTGAAGGTTGCCCGCCCCGTTGTCATAGGGACGGCGACCGAAGTGATGACCAATTGCGTTCACCGCAGCGGATCCTCCGAGATACAGATTCACGTGAACAACAGCTGCCCCGAGGCCCACCCACACACCGAAGAAGAGACACAGCGAAGTGATCCCGATCGTGAGTCCGAGAACGGTTCGATCGAACAGCAACCTGTCGAAGGCAGTGGGGGCCATGTCCTTGGCATAACGACCAAGAGTGGACGGGTCGCTCGCACAACGGCGGTAGAGCGACACGTTCCGTGCCTGAACCGTTTTCCAACCGAGAAGCACCGGGGAATGCGGGTCGCCATCGACATCGGTGAACGCGTGGTGCTTGCGATGGACCGCCACCCACTGGCGTGGGCGAATACCAGTGGTGATCCAGACAATGAAGCGAAATCCGAACGCAGCGACTGGAGACAAACTGAGCGCGCGGTGCGACATTGCCCTGTGGAGGTAAACCGTGGTCGC
>RGCG01000110.1 GCA_009919275.1 Actinomycetota bacterium | reverse complement strand
ACGAAACGCAGAAGCCGTCAATAACCTCTACATCGAATTGGCGCCGCGAGGTTGGGACGGAAAGAATGATCCACCGATCGGAATGCCATTCGATGTGCGCGCGAAACTCGCGTCGTACAAGGGCGGAGGTCGTTCTGACTGGCGAGCGCCATCGCTCTCGGAGGTCCAATACATCTGCGGGCCAATGTCCATGCCACCCCAGTTCACCGACTCTCGCTCGTGTGCAGATGCGCTCGGCCTCTTTGCCTGGTTCGACGGTAGGGAATACCGGGGTTATTGGACAAACGAGAAGGCGACTCTGCCCAGCTCTTCATCGAAAAATCTTCCGTTCTGGAATTTTTCGATCGCTGGTCCCGACAATTCGAGGGTCACTCCGATGCTGAGGCCGGTACGCGTGTGGACGACTCCGAAGGTCAGCCTCACCACGGTCGCCACGACGCCAACGACAACAACGACGACGGTTGTGCTTCCGCCGGTGGTGGCTTGGCCCGGATCGGCCACCTCGACGTGCAGCGATTTGGCAAAGTGCGAACTTGGTCAGCGCGGACCGGCGGGTGGTTTGATCATCAACGTTCAGCGCAGTAGCGCAGAGTCCGTGTACGTTGAAATGGCACCGGATGGCTGGGCCGGCACACCGGACAAGCGAGACCCCTTGGTCGACACCGCAGGTGCAGTTAGGGCCCTTGCCACATTCAATGCAGGTGGCGGGCAGTGGACGCTGCCGAGCCCTACGTACATTGGTTCGATTTGTCACATTGCCGCCGGACGTGCCCCGGATAGTTCGGGCGCCTGTACCGACAACGGCCGCATTGCGCCGACTTTCGGAGCCGGCGGCAGAGATGCGTGGTACTGGACAGGTCAGGGCACCGACGTTGGTGGTAGGACCGATTTCGTTTCCGGCAAGAGCCAAGGCGATCTCTCGGGAGGCGCGTTCCTCCGACCCATTCGCCTCGTGCGCTTCGTGCCGCCCACAACGACGACGACGAGCCCGTTGTCGTGCGCGGATGGTGGAGTGTGCAAGATCGGTGACAAGAGCCCAACGGGTGGTTTGATCGTCGACTTCTCCGGTGCCCCCGGAACGATGACCTACACAGAGTTGGCGCCGAAAACCTGGGGAGGAGGAACTACCGACCCGGGCCTGTCAAAGCAGGAGGCAGCTCGTGCGGTGGCGCTTTACAGCGACACGGTGAACAAGGGTCGCTGGACGTTGCCGACCGACCGGCAGATGCGCGCCGCGTTCGCATTCTTTGCGGAAAACCTGACGTTCGGGCCGGATTGTCGCGCAGTGTTCTCGTCCTGGCGTGCTCTCACAATTGACCAGCAGCCGTTCGCATTCGGTGGACTTGCGTATTGGCTCGCCAACCCGACTCGTGAAGCCAAGGCCGACAACTTCCAAATCGCAACGGGTGCTGCGTACTACGACGTCGACGCTGCAATGCGTTACAACGTGCGCCCATTCGCCGTGCAGCCCTATCGAGGTGGCGGAAATCCAACCCCTGCGGCATGGTCCACGCCGCAGTGCGAGCGTCAAACGATCCCCACGACAACAACCACAACAGTGCGCGTGCCGTGCGCAGGTCGAGGAGTCTGCTCCATCGGAGACGTTGGGCCACATGGCGGCATCATCATCGGAGTGGAATTCGGCAAGGTTCGGGGGGACATCACCTACACCGAGATGCGTATCGCCCCGTATCCCAACTTCGATTGCCAATTCACGGGTTTCGGCAGCCGTTGCTTGCCGGGTCAGTATGACGACTTCATGAGGACGATCGGACTCACTGGCGTGTTCGATTCGTATCCCACTGAACGCGAATTGAGCATCGTTGCGAGAAGTCCAGACCTGAAGCAAAAGTTGCGGATGCGAAACGACTGGTACTTCTCCAGCACCTATCGAGTGTCAAAGACGGTGACGGGAGATGTCAATGCCGAAGGCATCGGCGACTTGCTGCAATCACTCGAGGTGAACGATCAGACCACGGGCATCGCGGTGCACATGCCGACCGGCCAGGCGAAAGAATTCAACACTGCGTTCTTCCGCGGGGTGAATCGTTGGAAGTGTCAGTTCGGCTGCAAGTAACTCGCATCGGCAACCCTGTCGTTCGGACGACTCAAACCGGACCGAGACCTTGTTTAAAGTGACGGCATGAGACTGACGCGTCCGGCGGCCGCATTGACGATCCTTGCGCTTGTCTGCGCTTCATGTGGCGGGTCGTCGGGCGATTCGGGCGGCTCATCCGTGAAGAACGTTGCGCTTGCGCCGAGCGGTCAGTCGATACAGAGCGGTCTCATTCCCGAACGTGACGGTTTTGCGTTCCCAAACTTTGGCGCAGGAGTCACCCCCGAAGAACTTGATGGGGCGGATCTCGTGACGATGTTTGGTGCGTCGCCCGAAGTCTGCAAAGACGGCGTTGCGAATCCGTGTGTTCCCACCGCTGAAGCGGCGGTGTGGGCGCGCATGGTGAACCTCGCCCGACAGGCGGGTCACTGCGAGGGATTCGCGGTGCTGGCAGCTTCACGCTTTGCGGAGAAAGAGGCGAAGCCGACGATCCAGTTGACGCAGGTTCCCGACGTCACCAACGGAATCATTCGTGCGTTCGCCACTCAATACCTGCCTTCGGTGCAGGAAGAGACAGCGGATTGGTCGAAGAAGTCCCTTGCCGACAAAGTCGCCGCGTTGACTGCTGATATCGCCGATGGCAAGGTCGACTACAGCATCGGGGTCTACACAAAAGACGGTGGGCATGCGGTTCTGCCGTACTCGATCGAGTCTCCTTCCGAGTCGGTGGCACGAATCAACGTGTACGACTCGAACTGGCCGGGTCAGAAGCGATGGATCGACGTCGACACGAAAGAAGAGAACTGGACGTTCTCGTACTCGGGTGCCGACCCCGCAAACGACCCGACGGCATGGACCGGTGGATCTTCAGACTTCGACATGACGTCGATGAACAATCGTTTGAACGGCAAGTGCCCGTTCTGCGGCAGCGACACGGGGGTCCAAAAGACCATCTTGGTGTTGCGCAGTGAAAATGCCGATTGGAGCGTCAGCACGTCGCAGGGTGAGCTGTCGCCCGACAATCGCGACGCATCGTTCGGCAACGCACGACCCGTCAAGTCGGCCGAGGGTGATGCGCCGGTCGACTACGTCTTGGTGATCGACGCAAAAGAGCCAGCAACGTTCTCCCTGCCCGGCGCCACCCGCGTCACCGGTGTCACGCCGAGTGCCGCGGTGGACTTCGACGCACCTGCGGGCGCCGACGGTGGCGTTGTCGTTCAGAACAACTCGATTTCCAGTTCAGACCCCGAGGTTGTCGTCACCCTTGCTGCCGGTGATCTCGCGGCCACGGCAAACGGCGCGGAAACGAAAATCGAGGTCGGAGGCGAGGCAATCACCGCCGAGGTCACGACGAAGGGTGGCGAGACAATCTCGCAGACGGTGAACAGTGAGACTCCTGCCGTCGAGATCAAGACCGAAGGTAACCCCACGCTGGCAGCCGGGGTTGCTTACGAGGTGGCGAGGCAAACGGGTAGCTCTGAGCTGACCCGCACCACGGTGACCGCAGACGGTAACCGCAGTACAACGGTCGAGAACCGGGTACTCGACACAACGTCGGTGAGGCCGGTATTGCCTCCCACGCTGCAGTACACCGAAGTGAGCCCGGCTCTCCCGCCGGCACAAGAGCGAATTGCCCCGGCGGTACCGACAACAGTTGCGACTCGTAATGCCGCATTGCCGACGACGACGATCGCGCCTGCCACCACGATCGCGCCGACCACGACCCTTGCGCCAACGACCACGGCAGCTCCCACCACAACGGTTCGTCCGACAACCACGGTCAGGCCGACAACGACGGTAAGGCCCACAACAACCACGACAACCGTTCCGTCAACGACAACGACTACGCCTGCAACCACGACAACTGCGACGACCACCACATCGACAACGACGACAGTGGCCCCGACAACAACGGTGGCGCCGACAACGACGGCTGCTCCGACAACGACCGCTGCTCCGACAACAACGGCCGCACCTACAACTACGGCTGCACCGCCGACGACCGTGGCTGTGCCAACGACTACCTCACCGCCATTGCCACAGCCGCGCGTGGTGCGAGCAAGCGCCGTCTCGGGGGGTACGCAGGCAACTGGTGGCGTCGCGGTTGATTCGACGGGTCACACCTACCATCTCGGATATTTCTGTGGCGGTTCGGTGACGATTGGTGGGGTCACTGCGACGGGGAGCTCTGCCCCGAACGGCGAGTATTGCGACATCTACCTCGTGAAGATGGACTCTGACGGGGCGGTGAAGTGGATCAAGACCTACGGCGCCTACGGCAAGTACGACTTCCCCGACGATATCGAAGTCGACTCGTCGGGGAACATCTACATCACCGGCTACTTCCAGGACTCACCAGCAGTGGACTTCGGCAACAACGTTGTCCTGACGAGTCAGGCAGCAATAAACCGATTCCTAGTGAAGGTGAACTCAGCGGGCGTCACCCAGTGGGGCAAGGTACTCGGCGGAACCACTTCCGCGGCCATCGGCTACGCCCAAGTAGCTGTCGGTTCGTCGGTGTTTGTCTACGCGTCTTTCGGAAGTTTGGCGAGCATGACCTCTGTCAGCTTCGGTACCAACACGGTGTCCAACGCCACGCCGTCGACTTTCCTTCTGCGCGTCGACCCCGCGACGGGGAACTACCAATCGGTGCAAGAGATAGGCGGCGGCGGAGACACCCGCGCTTCCGACCTTGCAGTCGACGAGTCGGGTAACGCCTATGTGAGTGGAGATTTCGACGGTACGACTCTCACCATCGGAACCGAGAATCTCACAAACAGCACCTCGAACTCGTTCGATGGCTT
>RGCG01000109.1 GCA_009919275.1 Actinomycetota bacterium | reverse complement strand
CGACTACGCGGCCACGTTCGAGGTGTTCGATACCTGTACCCGCATGATGAAAGTGGTGCAGTCGATCCCCCAGGTGGTGGTTGCACGCGTACATGCGCTCGCCACGGCGGCGGGCTGTCAGTTGGTCGCGACGTGCGACTTGGCTGTTGCCTCGGACAATGCGTCGTTCGCGATTCCCGGTGGGAAGGGTGGACTGTTCTGCCATACGCCATTGGTGGCCGTTGCGCGCAACGTTGGTCGCAAGCGCGCTCTCGAGATGGCATTAACCGGAGATCCAATCGATGCACAGACCGCACTGCAGTGGGGCTTTGTCAATGCCGTGGTGTCGTCCGACCAACTCGACGATGCGGTGAACGATCTTCTTGCACGAGCCACGCGGGGTTCATCTCATTCAAAGGGATTGGGCAAGCAGGCCTTTTACCGACAGATCGACATGTCGCAGGACGACGCCTACGCCTACGCAGTTGGCATGATGGCGGCTGCCGCCACGACGCCCGATGCACAAGAGGGCATTGCGGCCTTCCTGGCCAAGAGGCCACCAAACTTTTCGAGCGGGGCCGAGTCGTGACAGCACTCGACAGCCCGAATTCGATCGAACTTTCCGTGTCGGGCATGACCTGTGGTGCGTGTGCTGCGCGCATTCAAGACCATCTGAACGACATCGAAGGCGTCGAAGCTGCGGTCAACTATGCAACTGAAACCGCCACGATCACGCTGCTGCGCGGCATTCCCGTCGACAACCTGATTTCGGCGGTCCAAGAAATCGGCGCGACGAGGAATACGAAGAAGACCTGGGTGTGCTGCGCCGCCGACTGCTCGTGTCCCTCGCACTGGCCGTTCCGGTCGCTTTGTTCTCGATGGTCGAAGCGTGGCAGTTTCGCAATTGGCAGTGGTGGGCCTTGGTGCTCAGCGCACCGGTTGTCACGTGGGGTGCGTGGCCGTTCCACAAGTCGGCGGCCGTGAACCTGCGTCACCGTACGGCAACGATGGACACGCTCATTTCGATCGGTGTCATCGCCGCGACCGCATGGTCCGTGTGGGCGCTGGTGTGGGGCGATGCCGCGCTCATGTGGGGCTCGATGGGCTCGATGCTTGGCATGGACCACGGCGACGGTTACCACGTGTATTTCGAGGTGGCCACCACGGTCACCGTGTTCATTCTGTGCGGGCGATATCTGGAGGCGCGGGCCAAGCGTTCGGCGGGCAACGCCCTGCGCGCACTTCTCGCACTCGGTGCGAAGTCGGCGACCGTGCTGCGTGATGGCAAGGAAGTGCAGATCGACGCGAAGAGCGTCGCCGTCGGTGACGTTCTGGTGGTCAGGCCGGGTGAGAAATTCGCCGCCGACGGGGAAGTTGTCGACGGCGCGTCGTCGGTCGACGTTGCGATGCTGACGGGCGAGAGCGTTCCCGTTGACGTGGTGCCGGGCGATCCGGTGACGGGCGCAACCATCAACCTGACGGGACGCTTGTTGGTGCGCGCGACGCGCGTCGGCGCCGACACCACATTTGCCCAGATGGCGAAGTTGGTGCGCGAGGCACAGGCATCAAAGGCACCGGTTCAGCGTCTTGCCGACCGGGTGAGTGCGTGGTTCGTTCCTGCGGTGCTGTTGATTTCGGTCGTCACGCTGTTCGGCTGGCTCATCGTCGACGGCGACGTTGCGAAAGCCTTCACGTCGGCCGTTGCCGTGCTCATCATCGCGTGTCCGTGCGCACTTGGCCTGGCGACACCCACCGCACTGATGGTGGGCAGCGGACGTGCCGCCCAGATGGGTGTCGTCATCAAGGGAGTCGACGTTTTGCAGGGAACACGGCGCATCGACACCGTGGTTTTCGACAAGACCGGAACGGTGACAACCGGAGTGATGCAGATGCGCGATGTCATCTGTGCGCCGGGAGTCGACAGACTCGAGGCCTTGCGCTTCATCGGTGCGGTTGAGTTCGCAAGCGAACATCCGATCGCGCGAGCGATAGCAAAGGGCGCGTTGCGCGAGTTGGGCGACGTGCCGCGCGTCGAACAGTTCACCGCTCTCGCAGGCATGGGTGCACGCGGTGTGGTCGACGGCATCACCGTGATCGTCGGACAAGAACGCCTGTTGCAGAGCGAACTGATTCTCGTGCCCGGGCCGTTGCGTACCGCGCTTGCCGAGGCTCGGGAGCAGGGAAACACCGCGGTTGTTGCGGCGTGGGGTGGTCAGGCGCGCGCCGTGTGCGTGGTTGCCGATGCCCCCAAGGGCACTTCGATGGAAGCCATCGATCTACTGCGCGACATGGGTATGGCACCGGTGTTGCTGACCGGTGATACGCAGGCCACTGCAACCGCAATCGCGCGACAAGTCGGTATCGAAACCGACGACTATCACGTTCGAGGTGGCGTGCTGCCGCACGAAAAAGTGAACGTCATTCGTGAAATTCAAGAACGTGGCTACGCAGTTGCGATGGTGGGCGATGGCGTGAACGACGCTGCTGCACTTGCACAGGCCGACGTTGGAATTGCAATGGGTACGGGTACCGACGTTGCAATGCAGGCAAGCGATCTCACCATCGTGAGCGGCGACCTGCGGCTGGTCGCCGATTCGATTGCATTGTCGCGGGCCACGCTGCGCACGATCGGCGCCAACGTGTTCTGGGCTTTTGCGTACAACGCGGCGGCCATTCCCGTTGCGGCAAGCGGTCGCTTGAACCCCATGTGGGCGGGACTGGCGATGGCATTTTCAAGCGTCTTCGTGGTGACGAACAGTCTTCGCCTGCGACGCTTCACGCCGCGTCACCGCGTGACGTCGCGGCACCCTGCTCGACATCGTTCCTGAGACTTCCCGAGAACTCCTGTGCGATCTTCAGGGTCGTTGCCTTGTGCCATCGCACGGTGCGTTCGTTGATGCCGAGCCGCTGCCCGATTTCCGAGCCGCGCCAGCCCTCGCACGTGAGACGCATGATCTCGATACGCGTCGCACTGACATCGTGCAGCTCGAGGTCGATGAGAAAGTTGCGCACTTCATCGGCATCGGGCGGAGACGCCACACCTGAGACCGAAATTCCTGCGGCGCCCGAAGTGAAGTAGGCGTGATCGATGAAGTCGACCCGTGTCCGCCGTGAGCGTGTTCCCGAAACGAACTCGAAGTATTCGATGTCACGCACGATGTTCGACGCCACTTTTCGGGGACGTCGTTCGACGGGGTAGCAGGTGATGACGAACCAGGCCTGGGTGAGGAGGTCGCCCAGCGCCCCCTCGATGCCATCGGTGTGTCGCTTGCCGCGGCGACGGGCGATGCCGATGACCGGGGGCAGGACCCTGTGCAGCACGATCTGGGCTGCGAGGCGATCGGTGGCTGCGAGGCGGACGAGGTGCAATAGATAGGTGTCGGCTTCGTCGGAATCGTGCGGTCCGCCGAAGCCCGCCCGCACGACGATCTCGTCGAGACGGTCCACCGGGCCGCCGGGCAAGCCCCATGAGTTGGCCCGGCGCAGGGCGCGGGGGTTGCGGGTCGCGGCCTCCCAGTCGGCGAGGAGTCCGCGCATCATTGGCCCCGGTTGGCTCGTCTGGATCAGTGACCCGGTGGGAATCGATGCGGCGTGGCTCGCGTGCTGGATGGTGCGGTCGTTGGTTGGCGTGGGCGCCGTGTTGATTGACATGTGCGCGACGGTGCGCCGACCGTCTCACCGCACCGGGTGCCGGGGGTCTCACCGGGGGTCTCACCGCTGCGAGAATCGGGCCATGCGCATCACACTTCCCTCGGGAACCGCGGTCGAGGTTGCTCGTCCCGACGGCACTCCCCGCGTTGGCCTCGTCGTCACCCCGGACATCTTTGGAATCCGCCCGCACTTCGATGCGTTGGCCGCCGGGTGGGCTCGCGATTGGGGCATGGCGGTGGCCGTGGTCGACCAGTACGCGGGGGCACAGCCTGCAGATGACGCCGATGTGGCGGCGCGCTATGCGGCCGTTGCGACAATCGATGACGAACGGCACCTCGCCGATCTGCACGCAGCGGCCGACGTTCTCGGCACGCCCGTTTCCGGCTTGATGGGGTTCTGCATGGGTGGGATGTACTGCTTCAACTCGGCACGAAGCAATCGGTTCTCGCGAATCGCCAGTTTCTACGGAATGATCACGCTCCCCGACGCATGGAAGGGCCCGGGTCACGGCGAGCCACTCGATTACCTACGTGCGGGACACCCTGACCGTGTGCTTGCGATCATCGGCGAGAAGGACACGTGGACACCGGCCGACCAAGTGGCAAAGTTGCGCGATCTCGGCGTCACCGTTGTTGGGTATCCCGAGGCCGAGCACGCCTTCGCTCACGACCCCTCGCGTCCCGTTCACCGCGCGGACGACGCGAAAGATGCGTTTGCGCGCGCACGCGCGTGGCTTGAAGGCGCCTAGTCAGCTGGCGCGTTGTTCATGACACCCCACAGCAGGTCGGGGTTGGAATGCAATTGTGGTTCGACCGCGTTGTATGGAATGCGCAGAACCTTCGACGGCTCGAGAGCCCGAGCGAGTGCGCTTCGTGCGCCACCGTCGAGGAGCGCGAGATCGCCGAAGAGGTCGCCGCTGATCATCAGTGCGACGACGCTTTCCCGGGTGTCGAGCGGTTTGTTGTCGATGGCGATTGCGATGCGGCCCGACAGCACGATGTAAAGCGCATCGGGGGTGTCACCCTCGTTGAACAGCACGTCGCCACGCACGAGGCTGCGCTCTTCGGCCCGCGCAGCGATGGCGTCGATGACGGCCGGGCTGGCACCCGAAAAGAACTCGCTGGAAGCGATCACTGAGGCGTACGACATGCGAGTGACGGTACTACCCTCCAGCGCATGGCCACACCGCCAGCCTCAATTTGGACGATCATCGTCGCGGCGGGCTCGGGGCAACGCTTCGGGGGCTTGAAACAGTTCAGCGAACTTGGTGGCCGTCGCATGGTCGATTGG
>RGCG01000108.1 GCA_009919275.1 Actinomycetota bacterium | reverse complement strand
CCGGACACGTTGCGTTCCTCGGAGCGCTCGTCGAGAACCACACACGCGTGTACCAAGCCGACGGCAAGGTCGTCGATGTCGCGGTGCACGGTGGTTTCGTCGAGGTATCCGGAACCACGGTGACGATCCTCTCCGACGGTGCCGAGCTCGCAAGCGAGATCGATGTCGACCGTGCCCGTCGTGCCAAGGAACGCGCGGAGGAACATCTGCGCAGCGAACACGACGCCGAAACCGAAGGGGCGTTGCGCCGTGCGCATGCCCGACTCTCCGCGGCCGGCGGACTCACCGGCGCGAACACCGGCCACTAGGCCGATGTCAACCTTTCCGTTCCGTCGCGCTCTCATCACCGGTGCCTCTGCGGGCATCGGTGAGCGATTCGCCCACATCCTCGGACAAGCCGGGGTGCCGTGCGTCGTCGTGGCTCGACGTGGTGACAGGTTGCGCGAGCTTGCCGACCGTTACACGGGTTTCGAAGTCCTGGAAGCCGATCTCCAATCCGAGTCCGGCGTCGCAATCGTGGCCGAGCGTGTCGCCTCGGCAGCGAATCCGGTCGACCTGCTGGTGAACAACGCCGGATTCGGCAGCAGTGGCCCGCTGCACGAGTCGGCAGTCGAACGTGCCACCGGACAAATCGATCTCAACGTGAAGGCCCTCGTGGCTCTCACCCACGGCGCGGTCGTGGCATTCCGGTCCCGCGGCGGCGGATACATCCTCAACGTCTCGAGCGTCGCGAGTTTCCTCGCCAGCCCGAACATGGCCGTCTACGCGGCGACGAAGAGCTTCGTCACCAGCTTCACCGAGGCGGTCCACGAAGAAAACCGAACGTTTGGTGTCAATGCGAGCGCGCTGTGCCCCGGATTCGTCGCGACCGAATTCCAAGCAGTCTCGGGTGGTGCCGATCGCGTCTCGCGCACTCCGCGTTTCTTGTGGCTGGACGCCGACAAGGTCGTGAGGGTCGGTCTCGAGGGCGTGGCCAAGAACCGCGCCATCGTCGTACCCGGTTGGCAGTACGCGTCGATGCCCACAGTGTCGAAACTCACACCGCGGCTCGTCCTACGACGTATCGCCGGCAAGATTCTCTGAATCGTCGACCTTCGTCGTGACGGGTCGCCACTTGACAAGAACACCACACGACGGTGTGTGCAGTGCGCAACCTTTTGCGCGCTGATTTTGCAAGTGAAGACCTGTGCTCATTGAGTACACATGTTTCGTCACCCGCGCATCGCTTCTCACGCACAATTGTCTTGTGGCAGAGACAGATCTGACTATCCCGAGGGGGTGAGACTTCGTTGACCTTATCAGTCCTTGTTTTCCGACAGTCCGTGATTCGCGAAGCTTTGGAAGGCATTGTGGCGAAGTTGCCAAACACAGGTAAACGCATCGTCGTGGACACGCCCTGTGCAGCCCGAAAGTTGCTTCGCCCGCAGCACGTCGACGCACTCATTGTCGGCCGCGAATTCATAGAAGACGTACCCGGGCTGCTCGAATTCTGCCCCGACCCTTCGATGACGATGGCTGTGCTTCTGGTTCGCAATCCCTCGGCGGCAGATCACGCGCGTGCCCGTTCGAATGACATCGACTATGTCGTGGACTCAAGCACAGGCGCGTCGACGGCAATCGCCGCGATCACGCGAAAGTTCAGTGAATTCAGCCGACGGTCGCACAGGAGGCCGACGGTTTCCGAGCCCCAACTGCCGGGTATCTGGGTGGGAGACAAGACCGACATCGAAATCGTCGAAATGATCGCAGCCGGTTATTCCGATCGCGACATCGCCGATGCGGTCTGCCTGAACCACCAAACCGTTCGCAACCACGTGAGTCGAATACTGTGCGAGTCGGGTGCGCGAAATCGAACGCATCTTGCGTCGATGTACTTGAAGTCCGTCTGTGCTGGATCCGACCCCTTTGGTCCGAGCGCCGACTCGCGCCCGAATAATTGATTTGACACATGATTAAGACGGTGCAGTTCGAAGAATCATTTGCACGAGTCCCGTGGCAGCAATTCTCTGCGGTGGCGTAATGTCTGCCTAGACGGTCCGACGGTCCGCCCACTAGTGGATCGGGGGGGGTATGGCAGTCATTGCATGTGTCCTTGGCGACAGCGATCTGCGCGCCCGTCTGGTGCGAATCGTTGGGATGCGAGCCGAAGCAAACGTCATCGAATGCGAGTGCGAGCCTCAGTCCATCCACGAATCATTGGGCGGAAGACAAGTTGATGCGGCGGTCGTCGGGCCGATCGCGTTCGCAAGATTCTTGGAAATGCGTGAGGCCATTTACGAACACGGTTCAGTCATCGACATGGGTCACGATGACGATCACGTCGCAGAAGCGCTGGAAATCGCATTGTCGGGTTCCCGGCGGGCTTATGAGTTGTATTTGGTTGGTGAGGTCGACGAACAAATCGACATCACATCGCTGCGTATTGACTATGCGGACGACGTCGATCGACTAATTGTCCCGATGATCGTCGCTGGGTACACCGACCGTGAAATCGGTGATGTCCTGCATTTTTCACATCAGGCGGTGCGCAACCGCATCAGTCGGATGCTTTTGCGATCCGGCATTCGCAACCGCACACAACTCGCATCAACGTTTCTTCTTTCGCGACTCACGATCGACCTCGAGCAACGGCGAAAAAGCGAAGATCAGCCGTAATTCACGGATGCATAAGTGCCGAGTTTGTCGAGGCGGTGGTGGGCGTCGATGAGGCGCACCGTGCCCGACAGCGAGCGCATGACGAGGCTCTGCGTGTGCGCGCCGCGCGAGTCGAAACGCACGCCGCGCAGCAGTTCACCGTCGGTGACACCGGTGGCGGCGAAGAAGCAGTTGTCGCCACGCACGAGGTCGTCGGTGGTGAGCACCTTGCTGAGGTCATAGCCGGCCGCAACGGCAGCGTTGCGTTCGGCCTCGCTGCGCGGCCAGAGGCGGCCTTGGATTTCGCCGCCCATGCACTTGAGCGCTGCGGCCGAGACGACGCCCTCGGGGGTGCCGCCGATGCCGAAGAGAACGTCGACGCCGGCTTCGTGCCAGGCGGTGGCGATGGCACCAAAGATGTCACCGTCCTTGATGAGCTTGATGCGCGCGCCCGTGCTGCGCACTTCCTCGATCAGGTCCTTGTGGCGGTCGCGGTCGAGGATCATGACCGTGAGGTCGCGCACCGATTCGTTCTTTGCACGCGCGATCCAGCGCAGGTTCTGTGTCGGGCTGGCGGTGATGTCGATCGAGCCCGCGGCGTCGGGGCCGACTGCGATCTTCTCCATGTACATGCACGGGCCCGGGTCGAACATCGTGTTGCGTTCCGACACGGCGATGACGGAGATCGCGTTGCCGAGGCCGAGCGAGGTGAGCGTGGTGCCATCGATGGGGTCGACGGCGACGTCGGTCTTCGTGCTGCTGCCGTCGCCGACTGCCTCGCCGTTGAACAACATCGGTGCGTCGTCCTTTTCGCCCTCGCCGATGACGACGAGGCCGTCCATCGGCACGGTGGCGAGCACGGTGCGCATCGCTTCGACGGCGGCACCGTCGGCACCGTTCTTGTCGCCGCGCCCGACCCAGCGTGACGCAGCAAGTGCCGCGGACTCGGTGACGCGAACCAGCTCGAGGGCCAGGTTGCGGTCGGGCTTTTGTGCGTGGCTGTCGGTCATGTGTCCACGGTAGTTCCGCCGATAGCCGCCGCCGATACCCTCAGCGCGGTGCCAGGTCCGACCGTCGCAAGATGCCTCGCCCAGCGCGATCTCACCGAGCCCCGGCTCGACCCGACGGGTGCCAGGGTCGCCTTCGGAGCGTCGCACGATGGGACGGGGTCCTTGCGGTTGGTGGAACTCGTCGACGGCGCCGAACGCGAGTGGCGGTTGTCACCGGCACCGGCACTCGGGCGCGGGATGGGTGGTGGATGCTTCCGCTGGTTACCCGACGGCTCGGGCATCATCTACGCGGCCAAGGGTGGCGGTGTGTGGGAAGCGTCGTTACCCGTCGACGGGCCGGTCGAGGCGTGTCGCGTCGATACGCGTCACGAGGGCGACTTTCAGGCGTTGCACGGCGTCGCATTGTCCGGCAACGCACGCTTTGTCGCCGCGATCGATTCCTTCACGGCGGTAGTTGTCATCGAACGGACAACGGGAGTCACGCGAAAGATCGTGCACCACCATGAGTTTTCCCTCGACCCGGTGTGGCACGACGACACCGTGTACTGGCAGTCGTGGTCGCAGCCCAACATGCCGTGGGATGAAGCCGAGATTTGGTGCGCCACGGCCCCGGACTTCCGCGCGTTTCGCGTCGCAAAGTCATCGGGTGTTTCGCTGCAGCAAGTTGCGGTGTCGGCCAACGGTGAGTTGGGTGTAGCCGGCGACTCCAGTGGGTGGTTGCGTCCGAGCATCATCGACGGTGGGGAAGTCTCACCTCTTCCCCTGGTGGGCGAACCCTGCGATTGCGCAGGCCCGCAATGGGGTGGGGGGCTCCGGTCATGGTGCTGGTCGCCCGATGGGTCGCGCATCTTGGTGGCGCGCAACCTCTCGGGATTCGGTGACCTCGCCGTTGTCGATCGTGCGTCGGGAACAGTCAGGTCGATTTCTCGCGCAGTGCACGGTGCAGTGTCATGGACGCCGCACGGCGTCGTTGCCTTACGCAGTGGTGCGGTCACGCCGACACAGGTGGTGTTCTTCGAACCCGAAACTTTTGAGCGACGCATTGTCGCGACATCCGAACTGTCGTGTGGCGACGGACCATGGGATTCGTTCACGCTTGTCGAACCGACGATCGGCGTCCATGACGGAGTTCCGTATCGTCTGTACCAGCCCGAACGCGCGGCGCCCACTTCACCCCTACTGGTATGGGTGCACGGCGGACCAACCGACCAGTGGCAAGTCACGTTCATGCCGCGCATCGCCCATTGGGTCGGCCGCGGCTGTCGCGTGCTGGTCGTCGATCATCGGGGCACCACGGGGCACGGTCGGGCGTTCCAGCAGTCGTTGAACGGCCACTGGGGTGATTTCGACACCGCCGACGTCGTTGCCCTCACGCGACACGCTCAC
>RGCG01000107.1 GCA_009919275.1 Actinomycetota bacterium | reverse complement strand
TGTGACCTGACTGAATCGCGAGCAACGTATCGCGCTTGCCAGCACCAATGGCAACAACGAATCGCTCGGGGATTCGTCTCAGATAGCCGGCCGAGAGCGAGATGCGAGTTGGCGGCGGCTTCGGACTTTCTCGACAAATCGCCACGTTGGTGCTGACCGCATCAATTCGGCAATCGGCAAAGAGACTTGCGACATGGCCGTCGTCACCCATCGAAAGCAGTGCGACGATGGGCAGTGAACAGGCAGCGAGTGCGCGCGACCACATAAGAGCCGATGACTCGATATCGCTCTGCATTCTCGGCGCAAGGATTTGCGCCGACGAGAACGCCGACCCAACCAGGTGACTGGCCAGTTCGTGTGCATTGCTGAGGCGTGGATCGGTGCTCCATCGTTCATCGCTCACGATGAACGATGTCGATATCGAACTTTGCCATTTGTCGGCGAGCACTCGCGCCAGCGCCGGGGTGCTCGCCCCGCCCGACACCACGATTGGAATCTCTGCACTGTTTCTTTCGACATCGTGCACGGCTGGAATTCGCATGACGGCTGACGCCGCAGCTTCTAGCACCGCTTCACGAGTGGCGCCAACGTACACCGGCGCCCCGGCAAGGAATATCGTCACTGCGAACCAGAGAGCAGGGCCAGCCACCGACTCGGAGGCTGGGTTCGGGTCATGACACTTGAGATATCGCCCGCCCCGAGCCGGGCATTCTGGGCAAACTGTCGCAGATCAGCAACATCGCGCGCGAAGAGTGCACCATGCATACCAGCGAGGGGGCTCAGGTTGGTGGTGTGAGCGTCAAGCAGCGTGATGACAGGTATACCGAGCATCGTCAGATCGAGACTGGCCGCCCCGGCGTTACCGACGACGGCGAAAGAAACAAGCGGTGCGAGCGAGGCGAGTGGTTCGGTGGACACCTCACAGCCGAGCGCGCGTGCCATATCCATTTGGGAGAGATTGCCGGGGTGTGGCTTGAAGAGGACGACGCGACTCTTGTAGGAGTCTGGGAGAGCCGCAACCGTCGCCACCACCAGCCTCTCACTTTCTGTGGCGGAGATATCCCCGACAACGAGCACCGCGTCGCCCGTCACCTTTTCGCGCGTGGTCAACGACAGATACCGCAACGCTTCCACCTCGCACAACGGTGCAGCGGGTGGCGCCACCAGTTGGATGTTGCGAATTGGGAGGGCTCCATTGACTGCATAGCGGCTGGCGGTCGGTCGCGAGCGGCCGCCCACAACCGGCACGAAGTGAAGTTCGTTGTAATAGCGATTGTCTTGTTTACGCACGACGGAGTGGGAATAGCCGATCGTCTCTACGTCGCCACGGCGTTGTGCGGCCGAGATCAAGGACTGCTCAAAGGCCTTGTTCTCCCACAAAAAGAACCAACGCTTTACATCGCAGTCATGCACGAGTAATTGATACGTGTGGGCATGAACCGCCGCCCACACGGCATGCGAACCAGTCAGTGAGTCTCGCAGAGCGGCACGAAAGAGTTGTTGGGCGGCGAGCCCACCGAACGCAGACGTCGTGCGGGCAACATCGAGCACCAGCCGCTTGTGGGCCCGGCAAAACCTGACGTACGTACCGATGCTGCGGACTGCCGCGCGGATCGTGATGAAGTCATCGATGAGACGGTGCGACTCACGGTCGCTCTCGTTCTGCGCACAGAAGGCTCGGCCATCACGCCACGACACTTCGTCGCTGCGGTGGTACAGCCACAGCGATGTCCGATTGGGGATGAGGTTCTGGCGCAACGATCCCCAGTACGGGCTGTGTGCACGCTCGCCACCCGGCAACGGGAGGAGATACCCCACGAACCCGAGCGGTGACCGATCGTCGACGGCCGACAAAGTGGCCGGTGTGGCCATGTTCTTCGGGGCGACTGCTGGTGTCGACTGCGCTGTTCGTTTGGTTTGACGCAGCAGGTTGACCAACGCGATGCCGAAGACCCGTAGAAAATGAAGGATTGCCTGCGCAACCTCGAGACGCTCACCGAACGCGACGGGGAGGGCGTCGGCGCGCGCGTTGGTAGCGAGCCCGCTCTCGCGGGCAAAGTGGTGGAGCACCCATTCAAGATTTCGGTCTGCGCCGGCGTAGTCACAACGCGAAGCCGCTTCGTTCTCGCAGATGGTGCGAAGTAGCGACAGTTTCAAGAGCGTGGTGAATTCAGGCGAGGTTGCGTAATTCTTTTCGCTCACCTTGAGCAGCCACCACGAGTGCAGGTTGGGGAATACGTAGGGCAGGCTCGAAGAGTCCGCGGTGTGCTTTTCGGCGAGAGCTCCCAACCAGTGCAAGAGAGCCCTTTGGAGGGTGTCTGCTTGGTCGTGCAGCTGGTCACCGAGGTGCACCACCCGCGAGCCAGAGGTCGGTGTGACACGCGAGAAGGTGTTCCAACTCACGACCAGTGTCGAGCCGTCGTTCACGGTGTCGCGCGAATGAGCGTCGACTGCGCCGTGCCCGTGGGCGTCGTCAATGACGAGGATGCGAGTCATCAGCCAACGAGTTCGCGCAGTGCCGGCTGTAGCGAGTCGGCAGCCACGACGACCGAGAGTGGCGCCGCGCCACCAGCAATTGGAGTGAGGAGGCGGGCACCCGCCCCTTTCGCCACGGCGACTGCCGCGGCGACGTCCCAGAACATGATCGCCCGCTCCATATAGACGTCGGCTGCACCAGCGGCAACCACGCACAGGCTGTAGGCCGCGCTGCCGAACATTCGCACTTTGCCAAAGCACGACATGAAAGCCAGGTACTCCGCCGTCGCCTCCGGCGCACCAAAGTTGAATCGAGCAGGAAACCCGGTGCACACCACGGCCGACATGAGCGAGGTGGTCGTCGAGCAACGGATCGGCTCACCATTCTTCGTGCTGGGCAGTCCGTCGCCGCCCATATAGAAGTCTCCGGTCAAGACATCAAAGAGAAAGCCAAGCGATGGTTGACCCTTCACCACATAGGAGCACGACACCATCGAGTGACCCAGGTTTCGTATGAAGTTGAACGAACCATCTAGAGGATCAATGACCCACGCTTCGTGCAAGTCGATGAAGTGCGACGCAGCATCCTCTTCGCTCAGTACAGGCAAACCACTCGGTCGCAACATCTCGGTGAGATACTCGTGGGCCCGACGGTCGGCGGTGAGTTTGAATTCGCGTCCGCCCAACTCGGTCGCCGCGAGGCCTCTCTCTGCAGCCGGCAGGGAGCGCAACAGTTCGCCCGTGCTGCGAACCGCGCGCTGGGCGAGTTGCACCAGCCCAGCATCAGCCATGGGGCAACGAATACCGGCTCGGGTCGGGGATGGCGTGGCGGGTGCGCCATTGCGGGTCGGCGTAGTAGATGCCGTTGACGAGCGACATCGTGAGGAAGGCGTCACGCGACGTGCCGTGGTCGGCGGCGACACCAGTGTCGATGGCATCTGCGAAAGCGGCGATCTCGCTCTCCCACGACGGGTCGGTGTTGTAGGTGCGGGCACTCTCGACTGGGTCACCGTTGTCGCCGTCGGGGTCGGCGTGCACGATAGTGAGCGTCTCGGAGCCGTAACTCTTGGAGCTGGTGAGAATGCCTCGCAGCAGCAGGCTGCCGCGCTGCAGATTGATGTCGAGACTGAACTGGTGGCGCCACTGGGTGGCCGATGAGTTGAGCAGGGCGACCACGCCATCGTCAGTGCGCATCAACGCGTAGGCGTTGTCTTCGACGTCGTAGCCCCAGTGCGAATTCGAGACCACGCTGTGCACCTCGGTGAACTCCCCGGCAAAGAGCCGCATCAGGTCCACCATGTGAATACCTTGGTCGAGCAACACCCCGCCGCCAGCGAGGTCGCGTTTGGCGCGCCAGTCGGGCTGGTTGAAGGTGATGAGTTTCGACTTGCCGTAGAGGCCGCGCAGATTGATGACCTTGCCCAACTCGCCCGAGCGAATGATGGAAAGGGCGTCCTGCACCGAGCCGTGATAGCGGTGGTTGAAGCCGTACATCAGTCGTTGGTTCGGGTGCTTGTGTTCAGCGGCAAGAACTAACGACAGTTCTTCAAGGGTGCGTGCCGGGGGCTTTTCGCAAAAGACATGCAGACCCTGTTCAAGGCCGGCGATCGTCACTTCCGCCGCCATGTCGTTGCTCATGCTGACGAGCAGCACGTCGAGCGGCTGGCGTAGGAGCGATTTGTAGTTGCGGAAGGCGGGAATCCCACTCGGCAGGGTGGTGTCGGCGGCAAAGGTGCGGTCGCACACGGCGACGGTCTCGAAGCGGGAATGTTTGTAGAGGCACTCGTGACGCCGTTTCCCAACGATTCCGTAACCAGCGATGCCGACTCTCAGTCGTGCCACGGGTTAAGGCTACCCGTCACGTCGTGCTCAGTGTGACTTGAGTGCGACCTTCACTCGTTCGAGGTCGGCAGGAGTGTCGACAGCGATCGTCTTATGCGCGGTCCGCACCATGCGAATGGCAACTTGGTGTTCGAGAAAGCGCAGCATGTCGACCGACTCGCTTTTTTCGTGCGGAGTGGGCGGCAGTTCGGCAAACTGCCGCAGAGCCGCGCGACGAAACGCCATCAAACCGAGTTGCTTGTAGAACCGCCGTGGTTGGTCGCCGATGAGCGCGGGAATGACGGCCCGTGAAAAATAGAGCGCATCGTCGTGTTGATCCATCACCACCTTGACGACGTCGAGGCTTTGCGCCTCGTCTTGTGATATCTCAAGGCACAGGTTGCTCACGGTCACTTTCTCGTCCTGCAGCGGGGCCAGCACTTCGGCAATCTGCTCGGGATGCGTCATCGGTTCATCGCCCTGCACCATCACCACCACATCGAAATGCTCACCCTGTGCCGCCAGTTTCATCATCGCCTCGTGGCATCGGTCAGATGCCCGCTCGTGGGTGTTGGCCGTAATGATGCCAACCGCCCCGAACTTGGCCGCAGTATCGATGATCTCCTGATCGCAGGTCGCGATGACGACCTTTGCCACGAGCGGTGAAGACGCAACGCGCGAATACACATGCTCAATCATCGACCGGTGGTCGATGAGGGCGAGCGGCTTGTTGGGAAACCTCG
>RGCG01000106.1 GCA_009919275.1 Actinomycetota bacterium | reverse complement strand
AACGTGCCGGCGAGTTCGATTGCCAACTCGAAGGTGCGGCGTCGCGACCCGTCGGGGAGCGACTCGGTGCCGTAGGTGTAGGAACCCTTCAGTTCCGTTTCGCGATGCCACAAGCCCGTCAGATCGACGTCGACCTGCGCCGGCATGCCCATCAAGACGATGCGTCCGCGCGGACGTGTGATGTGGATCGAGGTCTCGATGCTGTCGCTGTTTCCGACGGCATCGATCGTTGCGTGCGCACCCGAGGAGAGGTAGTCGCCGACGACGTGACAACCAACGACGTGACGAACCGCGCGTGCGAGTTCGCTTGCCTTGACCACCGTGGTGGCACCGAGTTCCTTGGCTGCGCGCATCTGTGCGGGGTAGCGGGCGCCGACGACGACGTGCGCGTGTGGCGCAAAGGCGCGCAAACCTGCGATCGCGCAGAGGCCCATGGTGCCGGCGCCCTGGACGGCGATCACGGGGGCATCGACGCCACGCACAGATTCGATTGCCTGCAGTGCCGAGTGGATACCACCTGCGAGAGGTTCGATGAGAACGGCGCGTTCGTCGCTCATGTCGTCGGGGATGCGGTGGATCTGTGATTCATGCGCGACGAGTTCCGTCGCCCAGCCGCCGCCCGTCGAATTGCAGAACCCGATCTGGATGCCCGGTTCGAGTGGCGGTAGAGCCAGGTGTGCATAGTCGTCGCCGTCACCCGGTGCAGCCCCTTCGAAGGGCAGGGCGTGGCCGCGTGCGGCGTGGCCGAGTACGGGTTCGATGACGACGCGTTCGCCCGAACCGAGTTCACCGACGATTTCGTGGCCGGGGACGAACGGGAAGCTGACCCAGTTCTCGAAGTACGTCGATGCGTGTCCCTCGACGGTCGCAAGATCGCTGCCACAGATTCCCGTGAGCCGTGGATACACGCGGTGCCAACCCGCTCCGGGAAGATCGGGCGCATCATCGTCGCCGAGTGTCAGCGGGCCGATCTTGGCTGCGGATCCCGTGTCGACGCCCGACACCAGACGCGCGAGCATGAAACGTCCCGTCTTGCGGTCGATGCGCAGGGCCCTCACGACGCAGCCCTCATCTCTGGCGCTCGTTCATCATGGGGGCAAGGGGGAGAAGTTTCTTCGGTGCACCCGCCGCCTTTTCCCACTCTTCGACGAGCCAGCCGCGCTTGCGCGCGATGGCGGCCAGGCGCGTTTCGGGGTTCACGGCGACGGGGTGGCCGACGGCTTCCAAGAGCGGAAGATCGGAGGTCGAGTCGGCGTAAGCGACACATTCATCGAGTGAGTAGCCGTTTGCATCGCAGTAGTCGGACAGCACCTGCGCGCGTGTCTCGCCGGTGGGCGGCACCTTGCTCAACTGGCCGCTGTACGTGCCGTCGGGACGAATGGACATTTCTGCGGCAACGATCTCGTCGAAGAGCGGACGCAACGATTCGACGTTGAAGGAAAGTGCGCCGGTAATGAGGATCGTTTTGTGTCCGAGTGCGCGGTGTTCGCGCACGCGACGAATTGCGGCGGGAAACGACTTGGCCACGATGATGTGGGTCATCATCTCGAGCGCGTCGCGTTCGATCTGTTCGACGGGAGCGTCTTCATAGCGGCGGTAGAAATAGCGCAGGAAGTCGCCGCGGTCCTTGCGGTCCATGCTGAGAAGAGTCGGTGCCTCGCGCAGAGTCCGCATGACGTAGCGCATGCGTTCGGGGCCGTTCAGATGGCGTGTCGCGAGCCACGAATAGCTCTCGACAACATTCGAAGCGATGAGGGTGTTTTCCAGGTCGAACGCAGCAACCTGGCGCGAAGGTGAGAGAACGTTGGCGCGAAGTCGGGCGCTGCGGTCGATTTTCGTCTTGCCGGGGGTCATCTTCACGCGCGCATGCTCGACCACGGATGGCAGGTGGATGTTCTGTACGTAGTTGTCCCACGCCACGGCGCGTGGGTCGAAGCAGAACGCCGCGCGGTCGCCGGCATCGAGTTCGTTCCAGAGTCCGAGAAGGTTGTCGACCGAGTAGATGGCTTCGCATTCGGTGTACAGGCCGTAGAGCTCGACGTATTCGAGGGCCCGTTCGATCTCGATGCGACGTTCCTCGAGCTTCGCGCTCCACGTGGCCTGTGTTCCGCGCAGCGGCAACGACTGCAGCAGGCGTTCGCCGCGCGTCACAAGGGTCTGGGCGCGGTTCAGTTGCTTTTGCACGCGACCGCGACCGGGGAAGTTCCAGTCGGGCACCACGATTGGCTGGCCCTCGGCGTCGTGCACCGGATGTGCGGTGAACCAGTCGCGCACGTTGTCGACGAGTTGGCTGTAGCGCAGTGGGTTCGTACTTCCCGACGCAACCTGAGTGATGAACGGCGCGGTGGGTCCTTTTGCGGCGACCGCAATGATGGCGGCCACCACGATGTCCACGGGAATGACGTCGATCGTGCCCTCGGGTACGCCCGGGAACTCGCGCAGAAGGCCGCGCGCGTAAGAGATGATGACGGGCTCGGCCATGCGGAACCCGCGGATCCAACCCGGCCGCGGTTCGGCGAACGCCGATTCGATGATCGACGGTCGAACGATGTTGACGGGAAGATCGCCCTTCGTTTCAAACACCGCCTGTTCGGCGAGTGCCTTGGTGAACGCATACGCGTCGGGCCACCCGACACTCGCGGCGCGCGATCGACCCGCTTGAACGAGTTCGTTCTGCACCCACTTGTCACGGAGTTGTTCGGTCTTCGCCGCGAGAGCGGGCGCACCGGCCGCGCCGAGCTCGCGGCGCGCCTCTGCGCGGAACCGCTCGAGAGCGTGGGGTGTTCGACTTGCCGCCTCGATGTCACCCCGCAGACGTCTGGCCGAATCAACCTCGGCACGCCAGTCGAGTCCGATGTCGAAGGGGCCCTCGGAAACGAGCAATTCGGGAGCGTGTCCACGCCGATTTCCCGCCACGTAGCAGGTGCTGACCGCGACGAGGTGCGGCTTCGTGTCGGAGTCGGAGTGGAGTTCGTTCAAGACCGCAGCGAGGCGCACGGGTCCGAGCAGGTTGACCTCGACGGCCGAGTCGAGCGGTGAATCGAATGCGACGGCCGCGGCGGAGTGAATGATGATGTCGCACGAAGCGAGCTGCGCGCGCCCGGCATCGGAGAGTCCAAGGCCATCGACGGAGATGTCGCCGTCGATGGCGTGCACACGCCGCGCGCACATCGCCTCGAAATCCTCGGCGGTGTCCTTCATCTCGCTGCGCAGACGATCGAACGCGTCGTTGTTCAGGATCTCGCGCTTCACGCGGCTCGCAGCGCCGCGACGTCCGCCGCGCACGATGAGGAACAGCTCGCAGCCGGGTGCGCCGCGCAGGAGGCGTTCGACGAGGGCCGTGCCGACGAAACCCGTCGACCCTGTGATGGCAATGCGCCGCCCCGCCAATGACTCCGCGATCATCGGCATAGTTCTAGCAGGTTTCTCTACCAATTGGTAGAGGATGTCTGTATTGTCAGGAGACATGGCGGGAAAGCCCACGCGGGAGCGGATTCTCGAAGAGGCCCTGGATCGTTTCGGTACCTCGGGAATCGATGCCACGAGCCTCGACGACATCGCCCGCGGGGTGGGCGTCGCCAAGCAGACGCTTCTTTATTGGTTCCCCTCGAAGGAGGAACTTGTCGTTGCGGTGCTGCAGCGCGTCGCCGACGAACTGGTTGTCGAGGTTGGCGCGGCGGTCCGCAGCGCGCCCCATGGGTTCTCTCGAGTTGAAGCTGCGGTATCTGCAGTTTTTCGACCGGCCGTGCGCCGACCCGCATTGCTTGGTCTCGTGCGCGAACTCAACCGACTGAGCCCGGAACTCGCCGATGCGGTGGTGCTGCGCATGAAGCCTCTCGTCGACCTTGCTGTCGCGTATCTCGAGGGTGAGATGGACGCGGGACGTCTGCGGCGAGCAGATGCGCGGCTGTTGATGGCATTCGCGTACTCGACGGTCGTCGGTGTCGCGACCGAACCGGTCGCGCTGCGTGCGGTGGGTTGGGAGCCGAGTGTGGCGTCGCTGCGCAAACTTCGCGCGGAACTACTTGCGTTCCTGCGCGCCGCGCTTGCTGCGTGAGTGGCGGTCGAGCGCAAGTTCGACCAAGCGGTCGATGAGTTTGTCGTAGGGCAAGCCGGTCGCCTCCCACATCTTGGGGTACATGGAGATCGGTGTGAAACCCGGAATTGTGTTCACCTCGTTGAGGAGGAATCCGCGCCCTTTCTCTTCGAAGAAGAAGTCGACGCGGGCCATTCCCTCACACCGCAGTTCGCCGTACACGCGAGCCGCAAGTTCGCGAACGATCCGTGTCTGGTCGGCATCGAGAACTGCGGGAATGATGAGTTGCGCCGAGGCATTCACATACTTGTCGTCGTAGTCGTAGAACTCGGCCCCGGCGACGATTTCGCCGGGCAAGGACACCTCGGGCGTCACGTTGCCGAGCACGGCGACCTCGATCTCGCGGCCGACGATGGCTTCTTCGCACAGCACCCACTCGTCGAAGACGAACGCGTGACCGATCGCGGCCAGTGCTTCATCGCGCGTTTTCGCCTTGCGGACACCAACGGACGACCCCATGTTCGCAGGCTTCACGAACATCGGCAGGCCCACCGACGCGATGATCTCGTCGACCTGCGAGGCGTCGAAGTGCGGTTCATGGACGGCGCGAAAGTGCGGCTGGGGCAAGCCCGCCGCCGCGACGATTTGCTTGGCCATCGCCTTGTCCATGCACAGGGCGCTCGACAGAACGCCCGCGCCGACGTAAGGGAAGTTGGCGACCTCGAGCATGCCCTGAACCGTTCCGTCCTCGCCGAGCGGCCCGTGGAGAAGAGGCAGGACGACGGTGTTCTTGCGGGGGATCTGGTCGAGCGACACCGCGTCTCCCGACGGCGTGAGCCGACCCGATGCCGTCGCACTCGGCGACGCATCGGCGCGATGCCACGAGCCATCTCGGTCGATGCCAATGGCGGTGATGTCGTACCTTGAGGCGTTGGCCGCAGCGATGACGTGCGCAGCGGTGACGCAACTCACGTCGTGTTCGGCGGATTCGCCACCGAACAGCACGACAAGGTTCAGTCGCGTGCCGCTCATGGCCCCGACGGTACTAGCCACCGGCGGTAGCGTCACGGTATGCGGATTCCCGTCGCCGAGGC
>RGCG01000105.1 GCA_009919275.1 Actinomycetota bacterium | reverse complement strand
CCGTGGCGAACGTTCCTCACCGTGACGATTCCACTCGTCCGACCGTCCTTGATCGCAGCGACCGTGTTGACGTGGGCGCGGGCATTGGGCGAATTCGGTGCGACGATCACGTTCGCCGGCAACACTGCGGGTCGAACCCAGACCGTTCCGCTTGCCGTGTACAGCGCACTCGAGTCGGGGAACGATTCGGCACTCGCGCTGTCGATGCTGATGGTCGTCATTTCGGTCGTCGTGCTTGTGGCGTTGCGCGGCCGATGGTTGGGCGCACTGCGTAGGGGCGGCGAATGAGTCTCGCAATGCGATGCCGATTCATTCGGGAGGCGTTCTCGATCGAGGTCGATCTGTCCGTTGCGTCGGGCCGCGTCTTGGGTGTCACGGGTGAGTCGGGCAAGACGACGACTCTCGACATGATCGCCGGTTTGCTGCCGTGCACATCGGGTTCGATTCGCATCGATGATGTGGTCGTCGATGATGAACCGACGGGGCGGTTCGTTCAACCCGAAGATCGCGGTGTTGCAACCGTGTTCCAGGGTGGCGGGTTGTTGCCGCACCTCTCGGTCGACCGCAATCTCATCTTCGGTCGCGGACGAACTCTTCGGGCAAGCGCACGGTTCGACGATGTCGTCGAGGCATTCGACCTGCGCGCGTTGTTGGCCCGCAAACCACACGAACTCAGCGGCGGCCAGCGCCAGAGAGCGTCGTTGGCGCGAGCCTTTCTCTCCCCGTCGCGAATTCTGTTGCTCGACGAACCGACGACCTTCCTCGACGTCGCTTCTCGCGGGGTCGTTCGACGGCTGATGAAGGAATGGTTCGCGGTCTACAAGGGAACCGTCGTTCTTGTGTCGCACGATCCCGAAGAGATCGACGACCTCGCCGACTGTTCCGCGCGAGTGAGAGTGAGCCGCGGTGCGACGACTGAGGCCGTTCTCTCAGCCGCCTGAATGCGTCACGTAACTAGAGGTGCGAGATGATCGCGTCGCACGACGACACGGTGATGCCCGCGCCCTCTTCGACGTCGAGGCGCTCGATGACTCCGTTGTTGATGATCGCCGCGTAACGCTGCGACCGCGCTCCGAGGCCGAAGCCCGAGCCGTCGAGTTCGAGACCCATCGCCTTGGTGAAGTTGCCCGCACCGTCGGCGAGCATGACGATCTCCGACGCACCCTGCGACTGCTTCCAGGCTTCCATCACCCACGGGTCGTTGACGCTGATACAGGCGACCGAGGTCACGCCCTTCGACTTCAACTCGTTGAAGCGCTGGACGAAGCCGGGCAGGTGGACCTTCGAACAGCCAGGGGTGAAGGCCCCCGGTACGGCAAAGAGGACGACCTTGCCCTTGCCGAGAACCTCGGCCGAGCTGACGGGCTGGGGCATTCCGTCCTCGCCGAGGACGTGAATCTGGACATCGGGGATCTTGGTTCCGGCTGACGCTGTCATGGGCAAATGGTGGCACAATCAAAGCCGAAAGCACAATCGCACGAAGCAGAAGCACGGGAATTTTCGGACACACGAGTTTCGACCACATAAGAGAGGTGACATGGAGCAGTTGACGGGTGTCGATGCAAGTTTCCTCAACATGGAGACGAACTCCGTCTTCGGCCATGTGAGCGCGATGTACACCTACGACGTGACCTCGGCTCCGGGCGGGGCAAGTTACGAAGCCGTCCGCGCCGCGATCCTCGAACGGTTGGACGATCTGCCGGTCTTTCGACGTCGCCTCGTCACCGTGCCACTCGGTCTCGACCTTCCGTATTGGATCGAGGATCCCGACTTCGACATCGACTTCCATCTGCGTCATCACGCCGTGCCACCGCCCGGCACACCCGAACAAGTGGGCGAAGTCGTGAGCCGCATCATTTCGCGACCGCTCGACAGATCACGACCGCTGTGGGAGTTCTACGTCATCGAGGGTCTCGACAACGGCACACGCGTCGCGCACCTCAACAAGATCCACCACTCGACGATCGACGGCAAGTCCGGTGCAACACTGCTCGAGACCCTTCTCAGCACCGACCCGAACGCACGTCCGACTCACGACCACGCCGTGTGGCACCCCGACCGCGTGCCCACCGATCAGGAACTTCTGTTGCGCACCGCAGCCGAATACATCCGTCGGCCCGAGAAGTTCGTGCGTTTGACGGTGCGCACGTTGCGCGAGATTGCCGCACAAACGCATGTCGGCAGTGTCCAGATGCTGGCCGACATCATTGCCCAGCCGTTGCCGGGCCCCGTCGGCACCGTGATGCGCAAGCGTCTCCGCCGAACGCACGGAGAAGTCGTTGACCGCGCACCGGCACTGCCACCCACGGCCGCACCGCGGACTCCGTGGAATACCAACATCACCCCGCACCGTCGCTTCGCCTACACGACGATCAACATCGACGATGCAAAGACGATTCGGCGTGCAACCGGAGCAACGTTCAACGACGTCGTCATGGCGCTCTGTGGTCTGACACTTCGCAAGTACCTCATCAAGAAAAACGCTTTGCCGAACGAGCCGCTCGTTGCTCTCGTGCCGGTCAGCACGCGCACGTCGGACGAGAGTGCGAAGTACCAGAACCGCGTCACCGGCCTGCTCGCCGAACTCGGCACCGACGAAGACGACCCGCTCGCGCTGTTGGGCCGCGTGCAAACGTCGATGTCGCGAGCGAAGACGAACCTGCAGGCGATTCCGGCCGCCACGTTGCAGGACTTCACCCAGTTCGCACCGCCCCTCATCGCCGCACGCGCCATGCGCATGTACAGCCGGTTGCGCATCGCCGACCGCCTGAATCCACCGTTCAACCTGATCATCTCGAACGTGCCGGGTCCGTCGGTTCCTCTTTATTCGGCGGGGGCGGAAATGAAGCACTTCTTCCCCGTCTCCACGATTGCGGACGGGCAAGGACTCAACATCACCGTGCAGAGTTACCTCGGCAACCTCGACTTCGGATTCGTGTCTTGTCGCGAACTGATTCCCGACCTGTGGGACCTCGTCGAACTGCTGCACGAGTCGCTCGACGAAATGCTGACGGCAGCGAAGTCGCTAGTCGCCAAGTAAGGCGTCGAGTTCGCCCAGGGCCTCGCGCGGGTTCTTCACGTGGATCGTGCGCAACCCAACCGCCGTCGCACCGGCAAGGTTGCCCGCGAAATCGTCGAGGAACACCGCATTCGACGCATCCTCGAGACCGAGTGCGGCCAACGTGTGGTGGAAGATCTCGGGCTCGGGTTTGCGCATGCCAACGTGGCTCGAGTCGACGTACGCGTCGAAGAGGTGCGGCGGGACGTCTTCTTCCAACTTCGGACGGAACTCACGGATGCTGTTCGACAAGAGCGCCGTCTTGTAGCCGCGCCCGCGCAGTTCGGAGATCTTGTCGAGAACGAAACCGTTCACCTCGTACATTCCCGGTGCGAGGATTTTTTCCACCTCGTCGCCGCGAAACGACATTCCGGCAGCCGCGGCGATGGGCTCGAGCATTCCCTGCAGAACCTCCATCGGAATCTCACCGCGCTCGAGACGGTGCCACGGATGATCACCCGATTCGAACTGCGGTCCCATCATCACGTGGTGAAGTTCGGAAGTGGTGACACCAAGACCCTCGGCGATCATGCCGATCTGTCGTGTGATCGGCGTGATGATGACACCACCGAAATCGAAAATGACTGCGGAGATGTCGGTCGAAGGTGTGGCCACGGGGAAACTCTACGAAAGGTGAAGTCCGGATTCGGAGTCAGATCGCCTGGGCCAGCATCGCGCCGGCGACAACCGCACGCGCCGACCATGCGATCGTCCGTGGCCAGTTGGTGACGACGAGGCGACGGCCAACGGTGGGGTCGGGCGAATTCGCCATGCGTTCGTGGAGGGGCACCGACAAGAACACCGTGCTGGCGAGAGCAACCGCCAACAGAGCCGCGCCGAGCCAGGCCAACCAGGTGGCAACACCGTCGGGTCGGGAGAACAAAAGGACCAACGTCGTCACGCCCTCGGTTGCCATCGGCAAGCCGACGACCCACGCGGTACGACGCTGATGCTCGACCGCGATCGCCGGTGCCCGGTCGACCCCGATGAGCGCCAGCAGCGGATAGTGCACCAACTGCACGAACCAGATGACGCCGACCATGACACACGTTGCGACGAGGTTGAGAACCAATTGCAGCACGTCGGCGACCTTACGGGAATGTCACAGGCTGTGGTTGACTGAGCCCATGAGCGACGCCGAATCCCAGACGCACAACCACTCGTACGGTCACGACGTTCAGGCCGAACTCGCACCGATCAGCCGCGAACTGCGCGAACTGATCCCCGACGTCTACAAGGGTTTTGGTGGTCTGCACGCTGCCGCTTTCCGCGCGGGGGCGCTGGATGCGAAGACCAAAGAGCTCGTCGCTTTGGCCATTGCCATCACCACTCACTGCGACGGTTGCATCGCTGCGCACGCGAAAGGTGCCGCCCGGAACGGCGCGAGCGAGGCCGAAGTTGCCGAACTCATCGGCGTGACGATCTCGATGAACGGTGGGCCGGGGACTGTCTACGGGCCACGAGCATTCGCCGCGTTCCGCGAATTCAAAAGCGCCTGACAAACGGGTGAAAGTTCGGTGAACGCAGCGCAAAGTGTCGCTGTTTTCCCTTCCCACTCTGGTTTCCCGTCGCTACTTTCGCCTCATGTTCGGACGCCAGAGGAACAAGACCCGCAGACACGTCGTTCACTCTCCCGAGTGTGAAGCGATCCATCGGGCGATGTTGATGTCGCTGTATCTCGGCTACGGGGCACCCTCCGCACCACTTTTCATTCCGACGGGCAGCCTCGTCTGCACGTGCGGCGACGAAGGTGGCGGCAGTTCCACGGTCGTTGCGGCACCGGCCGAACCGACCAACCAGCCGATGCAGCGCGTTCTCGTCACTGCATGATCTGACAGACTCGTCCCCGAAAGAGGGGGCCGATGAAAATCACCTTGCTGGGAACGGGAAGCCCGTTGCCCGATCCAAACCGCGCGGGGCCATCGACTCTCGTGTCGAGTGGTCCGCACAACGTCGTCGTCGACTGTGGTCGTGCCTGCGTCATGCGCCTCACCGCTGCAGGAGTGTTCCCGCCGTTCGTGAACCTGGTACTTCTCACCCACTTGCACAGCGACCACATCTGCGACCTGAAC
>RGCG01000104.1 GCA_009919275.1 Actinomycetota bacterium | reverse complement strand
GCCGGTGGCTTTGCATCATCGGCCGAAATCGTTGGCACTGATGACTTTCAGGTCACCGCAATGGCTGCGGGTGCACTCGGCCGTGACATGCTCGACGATGTCGCGTTCTCAACTCGTTTCGGTTTGCAGAATTTTCAAAACACGTTGAACGTGCCCGATGGGCAGCGCCGTTTCAGCGTCGACCCGCAAGTGAAGTACTCGCCGAACACGGAGATTCTCGATGCATCCATCGGCCGGATCGATGGCGACGCGCAGGGCGATGTAGCAATCGGAACTCTCGCTAACTGGGGACAATCATTTGTTTCGAAGGTCGATCAGGAATCGTTTGCGTGGGCTCGACCTGCCGAACGGATTCGTGTAGCCGACGTGAACAACGACGGATTGGGTGAAATCATCTTTATCGAAAAAGGTGCGTTGAAAGTTCGTAAGTACGTTGCCCCGACACTTACGGTTCCCCCGACGTTCTCCCCCGAATTGATTGGCACGGCGACAATTACGAGCATTGGAACCGAAACGAATGTTCCATCGACTGGTCTTTTGATCGACGACATTGACGGAGACGGTGTTCTCGATGCCCTTGTCGCTACGGGCCGTCAGACAACGGCTTTTGTGAGGGGCCCACTGGCCACGACTCGAGACGTCGACAAAACGGCGCGCATTTCCGAGAACGACTTCTCGCGTATGAAGTTGATGGATTTGAACGGTGACGGCTTGAAGGACCTTGTGGCCAACCGACCGACTGACACGGCGCCGGTTGTGTATCTGAACAACGGATCATCATCAATGCCGTTCAAGGATCCGTTAACTCCTGCGCCTGTTTTTGCGAAGGATGCTGCTGCTGGTTTCGCAACTCAAACGGCGTTGCAGTCTCGAACCCCTTGTCGTCGGATGCTTTCATTGAAAAGGCGACGTTGACGCCGACGGCGACGGTCCCTGTGGGGACGGCCGTCACGTACGAGATGACCAACAACGGCACAAACTGGTACGAAGTCACGCCGGGTACGGAGTTCATCTTCCCGTCGAACGGAAAAGCCTTGTCGTGGCGTGTGAAGATGACATCATCCGATGGAGCTGTTACGCCGGTAATCACGAAGATCGTGGTTGCAGCGCGCGCCTATGAATTGCCCGTTGCTGCACTTACTGCGCTGTCTCTGCCAGGAAATGGTTTCTTGGGCATCAGTTGGACACCGGGCGTCGTTTCATCGGGTGGTGTGGTGAAGCAGTACAAGGTGATCAACGAGGCGAACGGCGACGTTCTGTGCGTGACATCCGGGACGACCTGTGTCGTGTCGGGTCTCACCAATCTCACTCAGTACCGACTGAAGTTGAATGCAGAGAATCCCGCCGGAGTGGCGTCGACGCAGATCACCGGTGACCTCACGCCGACCCCGCAACCCGATGCAACCCATCTACCCGTCCTGGACTACACCGCGCGGGCGGCAGGGACCAACAAAACGTGCACCACGACCGCTCTGTCATGCACCATCACGGGTTTGACGGTTGGCCAGCAGTACTGGGTCGATGTTTGGGCGCGCAACGCAGGTGGACAGGGCGTTGCTTCGCCGTTCTCGGATGTTGTGCAGCCGATCGGCGTGCCGACGATCGACGCCTCCGTTTCTTCAGGGGTCGCACTGGCGCAGCGAACCGACGGCACGGTCGGGGTGCAGGTGAAATCGAACCTCTTCTTCGACGGTGGCAGTCCAATCAAGAAGGTGACGTTGTGGGTCGATGGAGAAGCTGTTTGCGTGAGTGACAAGTCAATTGACAAGCAACCGTGTGGCGACTCGGTGAGCACCACATCGTTTGTGATGTCGCGACCCTCGTTGACGGCCGACTCGGAATTCAAGGTCGGTACCGAATACGCCGTCAGCGTCTCGGCAGAGAACGAAGCGGGGCAAAGCGCGCAGACAACACCCGTAAAGCTGACGTATCTCACTCCTGTCCCGATTGAGCCGGAGGTACGAACGACCTCGGGTGATGGAAAAGTCACCTTCACGTGGGACGTCCCGCCCGGAGTGGGACCGAACTACTTCGTACGAGTTTGGAAACCCAGCGAAGTTTTCGGTGGTGGCACCACGGGCTGCTCAGCGAAAGCACCTCAAAACTCGTGCGAAATCACCGGGCTGACCAATGGCGAGTCCTACAACTTTAGTTCGTATGCAGGGAATGGAATCTGGAATTCATTTGGGAACCGCCATACCGTGACGCCGTATGCCGTTCCGGGTCCACCCAGATGGTGGGGGGTATCTTCCGCTGGCGGCACGATCAAGGTCGCGGTCTGGCCGGATCTGGTTTACCAGTCTTTGGCGGGACCTCTCGATTACGAGGCCGTCATGCAGCCGGGCAACAAGAAGTGCACCATGAGTTATCCCGCGAAGTCGTGTTCCATCGCCGGGTTCTCGCGCGGTGATGTTGTGAAGGTGTCGCTTGCGGCGGTGGGCGCCAGTGGAAAGGGGCCCGTTGTCGAGAAGTCGCTGACGGTCGCGGACAAGCCTGGAGTGGTCGGCAACGTCAATTGGAAACCGAATGCGTCGAGTGTCGCACTCACGTGGGACGCACCGCTGGACGACGGTGGTTCGCCGATTGTTGCGTACCAGGTTGCACTCGACGATGTCGTCGTTGCGGACGTGACCGAGCCGCGTGCAACGATCGAAGGCCTCACCACCGGACAGAGCTACGTGGCGAAGATCTCCGCACGAAACGAATTCGGCCCGGTCGGCGATGGTGTGTCGGTGACCGTGGTTCCGATGGACAAGCCGTCGCTGCCGACCATCACCGGAGCCCAACAAACGGGCTCGTCGATCGTGTTCAACATCACCGCTCCGAGTAGTGCGGGTGGTGGCACATTGATGAGGTACGACTGCAGGATCGTTCGCGGAGGAAATGCACCCGAACCAGGTTTCAATTGTGGAACGCCCGGCGGCGACATTGTCCTGGACCGCGGCACACTCGAGCGTGGTGAGACCTTGTCGCTGCAGGTGAGTGCATGGAACGAGTGGCGCGAAAGCGGCCTGAGCCCGGCGTTCACGGTTGTGATCGCTGATGTGCCGAACAGGATCTCATCAGTCGCGGGCACGCAGATCGACGACGACACGTGGGTCTTTGAGATCACGCCACCAGACGACGGTGGGTCGCCGATTACGGGTTACCGTGCCGAGGTAAGAGAAGATGGCGCCCGCGATCCATTGATGATTGTCACTACCGACGCCAAAGATCCCCGCCTGACGGTCGACTTCCCGGTCGGCAAAACGGTGTCGGTTGCACTCATCGCGGTGAACTCGATCGGGGTGTCACAGCCGTACGTGCCGTTCTCGTACATCACCGTCTTCACCGACCCCAGTCTTCGATGGCGGCGCGCCGATTTCGGGCTACTCCATCGAAGCTGTGGCCGAGGGATCGAACGAGTTGCCCGTGACCGTCGAAGCGGAGAGTTTCGAACGAGGCGCCGTCGTACGGGGACTCACGAACGGAGTGAAGTACACGATCATCGTGACGGCGTATTCGATGGGTGGCCTTGCTTTTGTTGAGTCGGAGCCCGTGACACCCTTCGGCCAGCCCGAGCCACCGGTCGTCTTCCTCGAAGCGGTCGGTGACGGATGGGTCGACGTGCGTCTCGAGAACCCGTCGAACACGGGTGGCTTGCCGGTCGAGTCGTACACGGTGACAACGATTCCGGAGGGGGGTACATGCACCGTGGTGAACCAACGGTGTCGGGTGACCGGTCTCACGAATGGCGTTGGCTATGTCGTCGCGGCAACGCTGACAACCGCCGGCGGTACCAGCAGCGAGTCGTTGTCGTGGTCGTTCACGCCATTGTCGTTCATGGTGCCCCCGTTCGACGTCGATGACATGACACCCAGCAAGCAGCCACCGCGCGTCATTGATCTACTGCCATTGGTGGCGGCAGACGGTGCACAGAACATCGCCGCGCCGTCGACTGACAGTGGGTCGTCTACGACGAGCCCGACCCAAGGGACCTCGACGACGACTCCGCCGAGTGCCGGTACTTCGACGCCCGCGACCACGGTTGCGCCGACCACGGTGCCGACACCGACGGGTTCATCGCCGACGTTGATGGTTGGACAAAAGGTTGCGCTGCGGGCGCTGCTTTCGACGTTCAAGGTCAACGTTCCAAAGGGTGCGACGGTCAGCCTCGACACGAAGACCAGCGGCACGGCCTGCACGGTGACGAGGAAGTCCGTTACCGGAGCGGCGGCCGGTACGTGCCGGGCCGGAGTTGTCGTGACACCGAAGAAGGGCAAGGCGAAGACGGTCTTCGTCACCATTCAGGTTGTCGCCGCCAGGAACTGATCGACGGCTACGCCGTAATGCGGTCACTGATGCGGTGGTACACCGCCATCAGTGAATTCGGCGCGATCGAATCGGTCATCACGACGGTTCCGGCTGCGATACGTTCGCGAATCGTGCCGAATGACGCGTTGTAGGCATCCTCGGTGTCATGTTGGTGTTCGTAAACCGTGAGGTAGGCGTTCTCGGTCACCCATGGCTGGCCGACCATGTTGACGTTGGTCGTGACGTACCGCTGTGCGGCGGTGAATCCCGGCAGGGTGAGAATGTCAGGAACGTGTTGCTCGTCGTACCAGCGGTTCAACTCGGCTTCGGTTGCGGGTGAGGCAGGCGCGGCAAAGGCAAGAAAGACACCCTTGGGCGTGGTCGCAGGTTGCGTCGTGCTCGTTTGGCGTGGCGAACGCTCGAGGTAATACATCGCGCGCATGGTTGCGCGATCCATCGCACCGTCGGGTGAGCGGCGCATTTCACCGGCGCCGATACGGCGCATGTGCTCGTCGGAAATCTGCTGGACGTGTGCGATATCGCGAACTTCGAGGTCGTAGATCGTGAGGTAGCGCTGCGGAACCGGTTGCCACGAAGGAAAGGCCCGGTAGCGGACGGCGCTGACGTAGCCCGGGACGTCGAGGACATCGGGCACGTGAACGTTGGTGTACCAGTCGTTGTACGCCTGCTCGGCTTCGGGGGAGCCGGGGTTTGTGAGAACGACGAGGACGGCTTTCATGTCCGCCAGTATGTCGCACCCGTCAGCGCGCGGGAACGGCCGGCTCGCTGATGCGACCGTAGGCGCTTGTTGGGGCACCCGGCGTCAACGTGGCGGTCATCACGATGTCGCCGCTGCGGATGC
>RGCG01000103.1 GCA_009919275.1 Actinomycetota bacterium | reverse complement strand
CATCGATCTTCTGTGCATTCGGGCCTTTTGGCTGCCACGTGTCTTGCGGCGCATTCTTTGCACAGCCCGCAAGGAACGCAACGGCCGAGACACCCGCAGCAGCGACGACGAGACGGCGCACTGACTTCGACATGATCCCTCCGGATCGTTGGCTCGAGTGACGGATCATGGAACGAAGACCTCGATGCTCTGGTCCTCGACCCCGGGAACGTAGAACTTGTAGGGCTTTTCCGACGCGATTGAGGGCTTGTCGATTCGAACGATGAGCAACTGCTCTTCACCCTCTTCGATCATCTGGGTGCAGTTGTGCAGTTCTTCAACCACGCCTTCCTGCACTTCCTTCTCTCCGTAGAACAAGGTCAAGCGATGCTCCCCATCGGTCTTGTTGCGGAAGATCACGGGAATGTCGTTCGACTTCTGCAGAGTGATCTTGTTCGTGACCGATTTCAGGCCAAGCTCGCGGGCCTGAAGTTTTCCGTCGACGAATTCGATGGTCGCCATCGGGTTCGATCGCATCGAGACTTTGGCCTCGGCGTTGAAGTCGAAATGCTTGCTTTTCTCTTCGCCGCACTCTTTGTGCGCAAAGTGGTCTTCCTCGTTGGCCTCGACGAGCTGGTCGCGCTTGCCTGCGCTCGCACCGGCGATGCCGCCCGCGACAATACCGACCGTGCCAATGGCACACAGACCGATCGCGACCGACTTCTTCAGATTGGGGCGCACCGCAAAGAAGACGCCGCCCGCAAGGACGAGTGACCCGACGACGATGAAGACCACCGCGCCACTCGTCTTCGAGATCGCGAGCATGATGCGCGAGAACGAAAGGATCACAACACCCGCACCAACGGTTGCCAGCACAGGGAACTCGAGCGGATGGATGAGACGGCCACGCACCGCATTGTTGAAGCCGCGGTCTGCCGAAGCCGATTCGGACCAACCCTGGATGACCCACTCGACGAATCCCGCGACGAGCGCGATGAGCCCAAGAAGGAAAACGATTTCGTGCGTGATGAGACCGACGCCCATCGCGACAATGCCGAGTGTGGTGACGAGGGGCCACAGACTCGATCCAACGGGACCCGCGTTGGCCGGCGCGGCGGCGTCGCCAACCTGCACATCGCCGTCACGGTCGAAGATGACGAGACCCGCGAGCAGACCAACCGCGAGGACGATCGACGCAAGAGCAACAGCCCCGCCGATTGCGCCGTCGACAACAACGAGGTAGGCGACGAGAACAACAGCCGAGAAGCCGGTGACACCGATGAAGTATTTGGAGCCGTTAGTGAACATCCCGTACCTACTTCTGAACGAACACCACGAACCACACCGCCGTGTAAGCAGCAGCGAGGAAGTACCAGTAAAGAGCGTGAGCATTCATGAGGTCGGTGTTGTCGGCACGACCGCCCGAACTCTTGAACAGAGCTGCGAGCGTGAACGCCATGCCGGCAGCAACCAGAGCAATCAGTGTCCCCGTGATCGCGTAGAACATCGTTTGATAGGCACCGTCCGCAAGGACGATCTCCATTTCGGGGTACACCGCGACCAGTGCATTGACGAGTGCGAGGCCCATGATCAGGGTCATCCCGAGCGCCATGCTTGTGTGGCGTGAGTCCTTGCGACGCGATGAGTACACCGCCCATTGCGCCATGATGCAGGCGAAGCCGATCGTGGCGAGGCCGACGTTTGTCAGAACTTCGGCCATCTTCAGGTCTTTCGGCAGCCAGTCCTGACACCGACCACTCGAGCGTCTGAGCATCCCAAGGATCGTCGCCCGCGACTTCGCCTGATCGGAATGCGCGCAGCGCCGTGAGGATGAAAAGGATCACGGTGAGCGCAATCACCCCTTGGCCGATTGCCGCGAGCGCATTCCACAGTTCCTGGGGACCGCCGTAAGTAAACCCGTCAACGACGCCTGCGGGCTGGTTGGCAAAACCCGCCACGTAAAGGGGCAGCGAGGCGAGAACAGTGCCAAGGAATCCGAGAGCGCCGAGGCCGAACACGGCCGACTGGGGCAAAGAGCGACCCCACAACTTCGGACCCCAGTACGCCACGGCGCCGATGCCGATCAACAGCGTGCCGTACACCACGTAATTGAATTCGCCCTCTTCGAAAACCGTTCCCGCAAGACCCGCAGGGCCGAACTGACCGATCAGATGTCCCGCCATGCCGGCCAACACCATCCCAAGGCCAAGGAATGCCGGAACGAGCGGAGCAATGATGCGCGGCTTGCCCTTCGCCAACGCGAACGCGCTCCCCGCAAGTACGACGAGCGCGCCGAGCAAGGGAAGGCCGTTGAAGATGAGGAAAGGAATGAGATCTTTCACCCTGTCCGAGCCCGACGAATCGGTCCACGTAACGGCGTGTTGCACCTGGGTTGCGCCGCCCAACGCTGCGACGGTGAGAACTCCGGCGCCCACGAGAAGGATTGCGCGAAGCGGATGACGCCGTCCGCCGGCAACCGTTGCGATTTCCGCCACAACACCAACGCCGACTGCGCCGAAGACATACGTCTGGGGTTGGGTCAGCGACCAGCCGAGCCAATCGTTGACACCCTTGTTCGCACCGAAAGCGAGCCGTCCGTAGTGGTGGTCGACGTACAGGTAGATCGTGGTTCCGATGACGACGGGAAGCGTGAGAAGCAACGCAACGCCGCCGGTGAGCGACGCCCAGGAAAGCATGGGCACGCGAGACAAATCCATACCCGGCGCGCGACTGGTGAGCACGGTGGTGACGAGTGAGACGGTTGCGGCAAGACCACCGGCCGCCGTCACGATGACGCCGATCAGGAAAAGGTCGACCATCTTGGCGTTGCCGCCACCCGGTCCTCCGTTCGCGGCAATCGAGTAAATGATGACACCGAGACCGGCGAACCACATCCAAAAGCCGAACAGCGCGACACGGCCGAATGAGATTGCCTTGGAACCGATTTGCAGCGGCACGATTGCAATTGCGATACCGAGCATCAACGGCAGTGCGACGCCGAATGCGAGCACGACCCGATACAGCGCGTTCAGTTGCTCGATCGAGTCGAGATCGAGAATCGAATAACCGCTTGCGCTGATGCGTTCGAAGCCGAGCAAGGCCCCGACGACGGCTGCGGCCGCCGCAAGTACGAGAGCCGTGCCGACGAACAGGCGGCCGATTTTTTTGTGGTCGGTTGTGGTTGCCCACGACCCAATGCCAACGACCAACGCCCCGAGGGCGCCGGCGCCGGAAGAGGATGCCGCAGCGGGAGCCGCGGCATGCGTGTCGTACGTGGTCATGGAGGGCTAACTCTTTCTCGAAATGACGTACCGAGACTACCCATCGACCGCTCTCCGAACGGAAACCAAGGCTTGTGCCACTTGGCTTTGTGGGCTTGTGATGGTGCGCCGAAAAATCACGACACGCCGTGCCGGACGAGGACATCGACCGTCATCGCACCGAACACGAGGGTGATGTAGGAAATCGAGTACGAAAAGAGACGCATCGAGACAGCTGGTGTCGGCTGTCGCCGGAGCCCTTCGATGCCGGCCAGGAACCCCAAGCCCAGAACAGTGGCGGAAATCCAGTAGATCGGCCCGAGATCAGCCACCGGCGCCAGGACAAGACTGCATGTGACCAAAGTCACAGTATAAACGAACATGCTCCTGATCGTCTTCTCGATCGGGACAACAACAGGGAGCATCGGCACGCTGGCGGCCCGATAGTCCTCGGCATGGCGAATCGCCAGGGCCCAAAAATGTGGCGGCGTCCACAAGAAGATGAGGGCAAAAAGCACCACGGCCGCCCAGGAGACATCGTTGGTGACCGCTGACCAGCCAACAAGAACCGGAACGGCCCCGGCTGCCCCACCGATCACGATGTTCTGACGGCTGGTGCGCTTCAGCCACAGCGAGTACACGACGACGTAGAAAAGCGTGGCGCTGAATGTCAGGACCGCGGACAGCAGGTTTGCCCCCGCCCACAGAATCGCAAATGCCACGACCTCGAGGGTCCAAGCGAAAACCACCGCCTGACGGGGGGTCACAAGCCCGGTGACGAGTGGGCGGTGCTTTGTTCGCTCCATCAACTTGTCGATGTCGCGGTCGATCACCATGTTGAGGGCGTTGGCACCGCCCGCGGCAAGTGAGCCACCAACGAGGGTGATGACCACGAGTGCCGTCGATGGCCAGCCGTTTTGCGCCAGAACCATGGTGGGCACGGTTGTCACGAGGAGCAGTTCGACGATGCGCGGCTTGGTGAGTGCGATGAAACCACCGATCACCGACTGTGGCTTGCGCCCGTCACCATGGGAAAGCGCCTTGCGGGCGATCCGCGAAGGGACGATTGGGCGTGCGTTCACAGCCATGGAAAGTCAATCGTACGGGCACATCAATCTCATGTCGTACGTCACGCTTGTGCTCCGCAAACTCTTCGGTTACAGCCTCGAAAAGGCCACGCAACTGATGCTCGATGTTCACCACAAGGGTCGCGCTGTGGTGTCGAGCGGTTCGCGCGAGCGCGCCGAGTTCGACGTGTACCGACTCCACGAGCACGGGCTATGGGCGACGATGCAGAAGGACGGGCCAGAGAAGTGATGCGACGCCGGTCATCGGGACCGTTCCAACCACAATCCGATGGCTCTTTTCGGATCAACCTGCCACCGGATGTCCGTGAATTGTTGGTCCATATGTTCGGCGAGTTACGCGACGTTCTCATGCAGGCCGACACGTCCGACCCGGCACTGCGACGCCTCTTTCCCGCCGCCTACCACGACGATCCCGAACGCGACGCCGAGTACCAGGAACTCATGCGGTCAGAGCTCGTCGCCTCGCGGCTCACCGCGATCTCACGCGTTGTCGAAGTGATCGGCAGCAGTGATCGACTCGAATCCGGGGACATGGACCTCTTTCTTCAGGCACTGAACGCCCTGCGCCTGCTTCTCGGCACGATGCTCGATGTCGCCGAAGACGATGCAGACCCGGGCGCCGACGACCCCGAGGACCCGGCGGCGGCCCAGGCCCACCTGTACTCGTATCTCGGATGGCTCTTGGAAGGCGCGGTCGCCGCAGCCATGGCCCTTCAATCCGACGATGGGGGTCGCCGGTGAGTCTTGGGGGAAACGCCACAAAACCCCGATAGTTTTCACTCGCTCTTCAGCGGAGTCGAACTAGCCCCCATCGTCTAGTGGCCTAGGACACCACCCT
>RGCG01000102.1 GCA_009919275.1 Actinomycetota bacterium | reverse complement strand
AGCGCCACGACGGGAATCTTGAAGTCGCGAGCGAGGATTTTCAGGTTTCGGCTGATCTCGCTGACCTCGAGCTGGCGGTTTTCGGCGCTCGTGTTGCCGCCCATCAACTGGAGGTAGTCGATGACGATCATCGCCAACTCGCCGTGCTTCGCAGCGATACGGCGAGCCTTGGCGCGAATCTCCATGACGGTGACCGCCGAGTTGTCGTCGATGTAGAGCGGCACCGACAAACGGCCGATTGCCCGACCAATACGACGCCAGTCCTCTTCGTTCAAGCGACCGTTGCGCAACTTCGCCGAGTCGACACGCGCTTCGCTGGACAGGATTCGCTGAGAGAGTTCTGCGCGACCCATTTCGAGGGAGAAGAAGAGAACCGGTTTGTTCGTTGCCGTCGCAACGTTGACCGCCATGCCCATGGCCAAGGCCGACTTACCCATTGCAGGGCGTGCACCGATGATGTTGAGTGTTCCGGGCTGCAGACCCGAGAGCAATTCGTCGAGGTCGACGTAGCCGGTGGGAATACCCGTGATGGGGTTTCCCTTTTCCATGATCTCGGACAGCCGATCCATGGTCTCGGGCATCAAGTCGTTGAGCCGCACCATCGTGTCGGCGACCTGGTTTTGGGCGATGTCAAAAATGCGCGACTCGGCCCGGTCGAGTGCCTGTTCGATGTTGTCGGGTTGGCTGTAACCGATTTCGGCAATTTCCGACGCCGCGAGGATGAGACCCCGCAACATCGACGTTTCGCGCACGATGCGCGCGTAACGGTCGGCGCTCGAGACCGCCGGCGTGCGGTTCTGCAGTTCAACGAGGTAGTCGATGCCGCCCGTTGTTTCGAGCAGACCGGCGCGCTGCAGTTTGTCGGAGACCGTGACGACGTCGACGGGCTCACCCGCGACGTTCAGCGACTGGATTGCATCGTGAATGTGTTGATGACCGGACTTGTAGAAGTCGCTCGGCGTGACGCCGCGCTCGGCCGCCGAACCAATGGCGTCTTTCGACAGCAACATGGCGCCGAGCAACGAGGCCTCGGCATCGAGATTGTGCGGGGGCACCCGCGATGCCGCGCCACGAGCAGCGGGAGACGGAGTGCGTGTATCGGACACGGCTGCCACCCTGCCCTAGCAACCCTGTGGATTGCTAGAGGCAGGACTTGGGGACAAGCCTGTGAGAAGCCTGTGGATGGCTGTGGGTAACTCAGCCGGCCGCGACATCGATCGAGACAGTGCTCGAGACGTCGTGGAACAAACGGACCGAAACCGAATGCCGTCCGACCGTGCGGATGGGGGCATCGATCTCGATGTCACGTTTGTCGACTTCGATACCGGTTTGCGCCGCGATTGCCTTGGCGAGATCGGTCGTGGTGACCGAACCAAAGAGACGACCCTCGTTACCCGCCTTGGCGGTCACGGAAACGGTGGCCGAGCCGAGACGCGAAGCGACTTCCTGTGCGGCTTCGCGCGAGGCGCGCTCTTTGTTGTCACGGGCCTTGCGCATTGCGGCCGCCTGAGCCACCGCACCTTCGCTGGCACCGATGGCAAGACCACGGGGCAGGAGGAAGTTGCGGGCGTGGCCGTCGGATACCGACACCACGTCGCCGCGCTTGCCGAGACCTTTCACATCGCTACGAAGAATGACGTTCATGATCAGGCCTCGACTTCCGCGTCGTCACCGGCTGCAACGGGGGCTTCGGTTGCCTCGATGTCGGCACCTTTGTCGTCGGCCACGCGGTCGGCGTACTTGTCGACGTAACGGTCGTCGTCTTCGCGGTCGGCACCCGGACGCGGGGCGCGTGCCGAGGCGACGCGCTTGGTGTACGGGAGAAGCGCCATTTCACGGGCGTTCTTCACGGCAGTGGCGATTTCGCGCTGCTGTTGCACCGAAGTGCCGGCCATGCGCTGACCGCGGATCTTTGAACGGTCCGACATGAATCGCTGCAGCAGGTTGACGTCCTTGTAGTCGACATAGGCAATGCGCTCGGTGTCGAGAACGTTCGGCTTCTTTTTGCCCGGCTTTTTCAGATCGGCCTTCGAAACTCGGGCCTTGTTCTTCTTGCTTGTCATTGGTCTCTCTCAGTTCCTGTGATGGTCTCGAATAATCAGAAGGGCTCTTCGTCGCCCATGTAGGGATCGTCGCCGCGGTTGGCTGCACCGGCATTCGCGTTGCGATTGCCGCCACCACCGCCCTGACCGGACTGGCGCTCGACCTGCGCGGTGGCCCAACGCAGGCTGGGTCCGAGCTCGTCGGCGACGACCTCGATGGCCGTGCGCTTGTCGCCGTCGCGGGTGGTGTATTCGCGGTGATGTTGAAATACGACGTTTGTTCCTGCCACTCACCGTTCACCTGGTAGCGGCGGCCGACGGCGATACCGAACGATGCGACGCCACGTCCACCGGTGGTGAAACGCAGTTCGGGATCGCGGGTGAGGTTGCCGACGAGTGTGATCGTGTTGTCTGCCATGTTGTGCTCCGTTCGTGTGGAGGTGAATCCGATTTAGGCCTTGGCGAGCATTCCGCGACGCTGGCCCTCGTGTTCGGGCAAGCGCAGGAGCTTGTGGCGAACCACGTTGTCGGCAATGCGGAGCGTGCGCTCGACCTCATCGAGAGCGCCACCGGGCGCGACGATGTTGTAGACGACGTAGTAGCCGTCTTCCTTTTTGTTGATCGGGTACGCAAGGCGACGCTTGCCCCACCAATCGGGGTTGCCGTGGACGGATCCTCCGACGGAGGCGATGGTGGCGGAGATCGACTTCACCTGCTGTTGAGCGGCGTTGTCGTCGATGCCTCCATCGATGATGACCATCAATTCATAGGCACGGGTCATTGACATGTTCTCCCTTCGGACACGGTGCGGACCGTGGCCCCTTGACGGAGCAGGGTGGATATGGAACCGCGAAGGGTATCGGTCTGGCTTCCCATCGCCTCAAGTGTGTGCCAAGCGTGTAGCAACCTGCCCAAAACCCGTTATTTTCGGGCCCATGGCGCACACCTGCGAAAGCTGTGGCAGTACCGAGGCCACCCTCACCCCCGTCCGGCGCATGTACGTGACTCCCGAGACCTGGGAGTCGGAACACAAGCAGGTGGTGCTTCCCGACGTTGAGCGGTGGTGCTTTTCATGCCTTTCGCAATACCCCCACGAACGCCTTGACTGACGCCCCGTTCGAAATCCTCCAGAGTTGTGCGATGGTTGTCGAATTCACGACAGCAACAGTTCTTCGGCAAAGAAAAGGCGACGCTTGCGCGTCGCCCTTCTCACTCCAGCGGTTTCTGCGGGGTTGTCATCCGCGTCGGCCTCGTCAGACAAGACACTACCTGCCGCAAGTTCAAGCTGGGCGTGCCAGGAATCTCGGTCCGAAAATCTGCATAACCCGCACCAGAGTGCGCCGAAAACCCTTGTGTTTAGGCGGTGGGGTTAGGCGGTGCGGCGGGCGCGACCGACGATGGGGACGGCACGGAGAAGATGGTGCCACTTGCAGGTGCGGCACGCTTCGACGACGTAGGCGGTGTAGTCACCGTTCGATGAATTGGCGCGGCGCTGAATTTGGGTCATCTCACTGCGTTGGGTGACGCAACGTCCGTGCGACGGTAGGTGCGGACCAAAGACGTACGTCACGAGGACGAGCTTGTCCTCGATGCAGATGGGACACGTCGTGCGCGTCTCTTCACCGAAGTTCCGTGCCGCGCGCATGAGTTCGGGGTGCGCGTCGCACACCTGATCTTGGCGCAGACGACCACGGCGGTATTCGTTGATGAGGTGCTGGCGAGCGAGTCGGTGGTCGACGGCGCCCGCACCGTGTCCACCGCGCAACGAACCTGCACTGAACGACATGGCGAAAGGCTAGCCATCGAATATCCCCCGTGATGAACGTTGCGCTTGGCACACTGGGTGACGTGGCAGACGTGTGGTTCGGTGACGACATTTCCGGCGAACGCGACCTGCGCTTGGTCGGCGACGTGCGCGGCAAGCGCGTGCTCGAACTCGGCCTGCCACCCGGACCCGTGAACTCCGTCGCCCTCGCACAGGCGGGCGCACGGGTGATTGCCGTTGACAACTCTCTCGATCGCATCGCAGCAGGTCGCCGTGCGGCGGAAACCGCCGGCGTGCGCGTCGAGTTCCAACATGCCGAGCTCTTTCAATTGGGATTCGCGACAAGTTCATCACTCGACTTGGTGCTGTGCGTCGAACGCCTCGCGTCGGTCGACGACGTCGATCGACTGTTGCGACAGGTGCACCGAGTTTTGAAGCCCGAAGCGTCGTTCGTTGCGGTGCTCGAACACCCTGCTCATGCGATGTTCGACGGTGACGAGCCGATTGCGCGCCGTCGCTACGGAACGGCGACGAACCTGACAATCGGGGACTTTTGCATGTCGCTGCAACGGTCGAACTTCGCGCTCGACGTGTTGTACGAGCTGTACGCGCGGAGCAAGCCGCGAGCCGTTGTTCCTTGCACGCTCGCGGTGCGTGCGCGAAAACTTGGCAGCTGAGCGTCAGCCCTGTTGGGCCCACCAGTCGCGTAGGCGGCGGGTGATTTCCTCTTCACCGAGCAGCCCCTCTTCGAGTCGGATTTCCATGAGGAAGTCGAGCGCCCGGCCGACGTCGCGACCCGGTTTCATGTCGAGTAGCGCCATCACTTCGACACCGTCGAGTTCGGGGCGCATCGAGGCGAGTTGTTCCTGCTCGGCGAGTTCATCGATGCGTGCTTCAAGTTCATCCATGCGGCGCGCCAACATGAGCGCCTTTTTTTCGTTGCGCGTGGTGCAGTCACAACGCGTGAGCACGTTGAGCTCGGCGAGCAACGGTCCGGCATCGCGCACGTAGCGACGCACTGCCGCGTCGGTCCATCCCATCGAATAGGTGTGGAAACGCAGGTGCAGTTCGACGAGTGACGTGACTGCTTCGACGTCTTCGGTCGAATACTTCAGTGCCTTCATGCGATCACGTGTCATGCGTGCACCCACAACCTCGTGATGGTGAAACGTGATGCCCTTGCCCTTGCGGATCGATCGCGTCTTTGGTTTGCCGATGTCGTGGAACAACGCCGCGAGTCGGGTGAGTCGGAAGTCGAACGATGGATGGGCGTCGGGTCGAACGTTTTCGACGACGGCAAAGGTGTGTGTGAGAACGTCCTTGTGGCGATGAATCGGGTCTTGTTCCAGGCTCATCGCCGGTAACTCGGGAAAGAAGTGCCCGGCGAGTCCGGTGTCGACGAGGAACCACAGA
>RGCG01000101.1 GCA_009919275.1 Actinomycetota bacterium | reverse complement strand
CGAAGGCCGTGGCTTTGGTTCGATCATCGCTTTCAACGTGAAGGGCGGCCGCGAGGCGGGTCAGAAGTTTGCCGAAGCGCTGCAGCTTCACAGCCATGTGGCAAACATCGGCGACGTTCGCAGCCTCGTCATTCACCCCGCGTCAACGACGCACAGCCAGTTGACCGAAGCCGAGCAGCTCGCCTCGGGCGTGCATCCCGGCATGGTGCGGTTGTCGGTGGGTCTCGAGTCGATCGCCGACATCCTCGCCGATCTCGACACCGGCTTCGCCGCCATCTAGTCCGCCATCAACTAACTTGGTCGCGTGAGTGACAGCATCGACACGCGTACGGGCTGGATGCCCAACGACGTCCTGAACGATGTGCGTGATCGCGTCCCGCTTGTTTATGTCGACGCCGTGCCGGTGCGGGTCGACGAAGAAGGCAACGTCACCCACGTGGGGATGCTGTTGCGTCAGGCGGCCGACGGAACCATCAGTCGCATGGTCGTGTCGGGTCGTGTGTTGTTGAACGAGCGCATTCGCGAGGCGCTCATTCGACATCTCGAGAAAGACCTGGGTCCTCTCGCGCTGCCGCGCATTCCACCGGAACCCGCACCATTCACGGTTGTCGAGTACTTCCAAGACCCGAGCATCAGTGGGTTTCACGATCCGCGTCACCACGCGGTGTCACTCGCCTATGTGGTGCCCGTGTCGGGGGAGTGTCAACCCACCCAGCAGGCACTTGAACTGACGTGGTTCACACCGACGGAAGCCGTGAGTGACCGGGTGCGCCGCGAGATGACGGGCGGCCACGACCGCCTCATCCGACTTGCGCTCGCGTCAGTTGGCGTTCTTCCCTGAACGCCGGCGGCGGCGTACGGTGCGGGCGGTGCCGGGACGCAGGTGGGGTGCCGGTGAGACCACGGTGGTCGACTCGTCAATCGGAATTTTGATGCCGTCTTTGTCGATGTCGGTGGGTTCGCCCGAGAACTCGGACACCGCAGCCGGCTGTTCCTTTGGCCGCCGACCCAGAACCTGGTCGATTGCAAGCATTCCCCCCGCCACGATGGCGCCGGCCATGCCGTGTTTGCGGTGCGCACGAGCAACCAAGCTCTCGCGCATCTCGGCGTTGCGGGCTTCGAGTCGAGCCGCGTCCTCGTCGAATTGGTCATGGTCGAAGTGGTCATGGTCGAAGTGTTCATGGTCGAAGTCGTCATCGAATGAGTCGTCGAGCGTTTCGTCGGCGATTTCGTCGACCGCTGCGTCGTTGTCGACGTCGTCGCGATCGAGTCCCATGCGTCGAGCGTACCCCTCATGCGACGACGGCATCCGTCGGCGCGTCTAACATTTCGATATGCCAGAGGGGGATACCATCCATCGCGCAGCAGCAGCGCTGCGCACGGCGCTTGTCGGGCGCCAAATGGTTGGCTTCGAAGCCCCTCGACTCACCGGCCCCGCGCCACGAGTGGGACGCACCATCGAGTCGGTCGATGCACACGGCAAACACCTCGAGATCACGTGGGACGACGAGATCGTGCTGCACACGCACATGCGCATGACGGGTAGTTGGCATCTCTACCGACGTGGTGAAAAGTGGCGAAAGCCGAAACGATTGGCTCGGGTCGTCATCGAAACCATTGAATGGGTTGCGGTGTGCTTCAGTGCGCCGGTGGTCGAGACGTACCGGTCCGACAGCTTCGTGCGTCATCCGAATTTTGGCCGTCTCGGGCCCGACCTCTGTGCGGTCGACTACGACGTCGACGAATGCGTGCGTCGGATGATGTCGTACCCGGATCCCACGAAGTCGATCGCCGAGGTGATGCTTGATCAGCACGTCGTGTGCGGTGTCGGCAATGTTTACCGATGCGAGGTGTTGTGGGCGTGTGAAGTGCATCCGCATGCCGCAGTCTGTTGGTAGCGCGCGGCGTAGCCCGCAACCGCGGCGGCAACCTCGGCAGGATCGGTGGTTGCACGGATGACACCTTCGAGGGTGACCCAGCGACCCCCATCGACTTGTGACACCGCGGCGCGTCCACCGCGGCGCGCATTTGCCACCTTTTGGCATCCGTCGAAGGTGATGATTCGCACTTCGCACGATGCGGTATCGAAGCTGAAGCCAACCGGAACGACATGCGGGCTGCCGTCGGCACGCAGTGTCGTGAGCGAAGCAAGGTGACGTTCGGTCAGGAACGCAGCGAGAGCGGGCGAAAGTTCAGACGGTGGTGATGGCATGGAGGATGTCCAGTTTTGCGGCACGCCGTGCAGGACCAATCGCTGCGACGATGCCGACGATGATCGAAGCGATGAGGATCGTGACGATGGTTCCGAAAGGAATCTGCAGGGTGTTCACGAACGTCTCGGGTAGTGCAAGCGATACGGCGATGCCGAGGGGAACACCAACCACGACACCAAGCGTGGCGCCGAACACCGAGACAATGATGGCTTCCCACCGCACCGAGCGCTTCAGCTGTCGGCGGGTCATGCCGACGGCGCGCAGCAGTCCGAATTCGCGGGTGCGTTCGAAGACCGACAATGCCATGGTGTTGGCGATACCGAGCACGGCGATCGCGATGGCGAACACCAACAACGAATAGACGATAAAGAGCAACTGATTGAGCTGGTCTTCATTACTCTTCTGGAACTCGACGCGGTCCTGCACCTCGGCGCTGGGGAACTCGGTCGCCACCTCTTCGACCGCAGCCCGGGCGGCGGCAGGGTCGACACCGTCGGCAATCTTGGCGCCGATGAAGAAATCGACGGGAGGGGCGGACGAAGCAGCGTTCAGTGTGTCGAGACTGACGAGCCAGTTGCCGACGATCGAGGAGTCGCCATAAACGGCACCGACACGCAAACTGGTGACCGTGCCGTTCTGCCACGTCATTTCGACCGTGTCGCCCACCGACAGGCCGAGGTCGCGCGCCGGGTCCTTGTGCAAGAGCACTGCGCCGTCGGCGATGGAATTGAAGCTCCCGCTCTGGATGTCGGCGTCGACGAGTTCGCCCATCGCCGGGTCGACCGCTCCGATCGACTTCGACTCGCCGGCGACCTGTGCTGTTGCCGCACGAAATGGTGATACAGCCGACAGTTCGGGCAGATTCGCGAGCTTGTCGGCGAATGCCGAGGGAATGCCCTGGAAATCCTGGTTTGAGACGTAGAAGTCGGCGGTGATGGACGTTCCGAGTGCCTTGCGAAGTGACGCCTGCACCGAGGCGGCAACGACGGCGATGGTGCTGACAAGCGCCAAGCCGATCATCAACGCGGATGCGGTGGACGCCGTGCGGCGCGGCGTGCGCTGTGCGTTCCTGCTGGCGATGCGGCCCGGCGTTTTGCGGTTCATCGACAAGCCGGGGAGGGGCAACAGGTTGCTGACAATCCGGCTGACGGGCGCGGCTACCGACTGCGACAAGCTTGCGACGCCAAGGAAAATCATCAATGCGCCGATCGCCGACGCGGCGAGAATGCCGACCGTGCCGCCCGGCTGGGCAAAAAGACCGACGATGAAGAGAACGATGCCGACGGCCAGTGTCGCGGTGGCGACAACAAGACGCTTGTTGCGCTGGAGGCTTGAGAACCCAACTTCGGGACGCATCGCGGCAACGGGGGGAATGCGTCCGGCTCGCGCCGCGGGAACGAATGCGGCGAGAAGGGTGACGCCGACGCCGACGAGGAGCGACACCGCGATGGTGCGGGCCGAAATGACGGTGGAGGCCGAGGGAAATGCGGCGCCGGTGGCATTGAAGAGCGCGGTGATGCCCTTGGAAACCAGAACGCCACCGGCGATGCCGAGCGCCGTGGCGAGGAGGCCGATGATTCCCGATTCACCGAGGATCATCAGGCGAATTTGGCGAATGTCGGCACCGATGGCACGCAGGAGGGCGAGTTCACGCAGCCGCTGGCTGACGATGATGGCAAAGGTGTTGAAGATGAGGAACGCGCTGACGAAAAGTGAGATGGCTGCAAAGCCGAGCAGCACCTTGCCGAAGATGTCGATGATCTCATTGATCGCACCGGCGGTTTCCTCGGCCGATTGGTCTCCGCTGATGACCTCGTAGGGTGAACCGTCGGCATCGGCGCCGATCGCCGCCGCAACGGCGTCGAGGACAGATCCCTGCGAGGCACCGTCGGCGAGACCGATGAGGACTGAATCGACGCGTCCGTTTGCGCCGAGGAAATTGTCGGCGGTCGCGGGATCGAACGCGGTGACGCTGGCGCCACCACCACCCTCGGTGGACTTCGTTCCGGTAAGACCGACGAGGGTGAAGTCACCGCTGCCGTTCGGACCGACGATCGGCACCGTTTCGCCGATCTCGTACCCTGCGCGCTCGGCCGATTTTTTGTCGATGGCTACTTCGCCCGGGCCTTGCGCCTCGCGACCCTCGAGCACGAGACGACCGTCGAGGCCTTCGGTTCCGTACCAGGCGATGCCGAATGACGGGCCGGAGGTCTGCAGTGGCTTGCCGTTCTTCTTGATGATCGTCGCCTGTCGGAGAATGTTGACCTCGACCGTGCGCACGCCATTGACCCGCGAGATGTCGGCAACAAGAGAGTCGGGAACAGGGTCGCGCTGTGCGGTGGCTTCGTCGCCGAAGGCGATGCGCGAACGCACTTCGAGGTCGACATCGCCCTGCAACTCGGCGAAGAGGCCGTTGATCGCACCCTTCACGCTGTCAGTGAGCATGAATGCTCCTGATACGAAGGCGACACCGAGGACGATGGCAAACGCCGTGAGGAGGACACGGAACTTGCGAGCGAGTACGCCGCGGATGGTGAGCCGAAGAACAGGGGAGGACATGGGGGTCAGGCCAGGCGCTTCATGCGGTCGAGCACGCGCTCGGCCGTTGGTTCGTCGATTTCGTCGACAACCTTTCCGTCGGCGAGAAAAATCACGCGATCTGCGTACGACGCGGCATTCGGGTCGTGGGTGACCATGACAATGGTCTGGCCGAACTCCTTGACGGCACGACGCATGAATCCGAGGACATCGGAGCTCGACTTACTGTCGAGGTTGCCCGTGGGTTCGTCGGCGAAGATGATTTTCGGCTTGCTGGCCAATGCGCGGGCCACCGCGACACGTTGCTGTTGACCACCCGACAATTCGGCGGGTTTGTGGTTGAGCCGGTCGCGCAGGCCGACCGCGTCGATGACCCTGTCGACCCACGCCGTATCCGGTTCGGTGTCACCGAGATCGAGGGGAAGCTCGATGTTCTCGCGAGCGGTCAGGGTGGGAATGAGGTTGAACGCCTGGAACACGAACCCAACCTGTTCGCGGCGCACATGGGTGAGTTGTCGCTCGTTCAGCGACGACAAGTCGAC
>RGCG01000011.1 GCA_009919275.1 Actinomycetota bacterium | reverse complement strand
TTCAACAACACCACGACGGCTTCCGATGTGTATGCATTGCCGGCACGACGCTGATCGATCCAGTAGCCGATCGTTGCACTTTGCATTGCCCCACGAACCACGTTGTTCAGGTTGACCTCGCCGCAAAAGGCGTTGTCCACGAAGAGACCGAAGGCATAGGACGTTCCGCTTTGACGCTCTCGCTCGCGGATGTTGCAGCGAGCGGAAAAGATGTCGCGATCGTTCGCAGGGTCGGGTTGCGTGATGGGGCGCAGGGGTTCCCACTTCAGCAACCAGTCTTCGTTGCGCTTGCGGCATTCTGCCCACGCCGAGAAGTCCTGCACGTTCAGCGGACGCAGTACCACCCGCTTGCCGTAGAGGCGCAGCCCCGGCACACCGACGCCGCTCACGTTGGCGGCACGATTCGCGGGGTGGTCAGGGTTGGTGGCGCTCATGAGACGCAGAAGTCTCGCAGAATGTCGGTAAGGCGTGCGCCGGCGTTGAGCCGTGGGGCCGACCGACGCGCGACCACGGCGACTCCGTCGGCAAGTGCGGTCGTCGACACCGTGATGGCGGGCAGCTGCAACTTTCTCAGCACCGCCACGAGAACGCAACAGCCGCCGACGATGATGTCGGCACGGTCGGCAGGCAGTCCGGGGTTGAAGACCCGATCCGCCAATGACTCGGTTGCAAGCGTGCGAAAGACGTCCTCGGCAGCGTCTTTCGAGAGTTCCATACCGTGCAGGACGTTTGCGTCGAACTCGTGGAGGCCGAGCTCGACCATCGCGATGGTGACGACCGTTCCGGCGACACCGACAAGACGGTCGCAGGACTCGAGTTCGGGAATCTCGCGGACGACATCATCGATCTCATCGATGACTGCCCCGATGGCGTTGGTGAGTTCTTCGGGCCGCGGCGGATCGTGTTCGAGAATGCGCTCGGTGAGATTGCGTGCGCCGTACGGGATGCTGGCGACACGCGGCGTGGCGCCGGGCAGGCCGATGCTGAACTCCGTGGAGCCGCCGCCCACGTCGAGAACCGTGAGTGGGCTCGTGCCGATGATGTGTTCGAGGTTGCGCTGAGCACCAATGAAGGCGAGTGTGCCCTCGGTGACTCCGTCGATCACCGCGACATCGCACCCGAGGATTCGTGATGCGTCTTTGATGAAGGATTCGGCATTGTTCGCCGATCGGACCGCCGCGGTTGCCACCGCGTGAAGATTGGTGATGCCGTGGGACTCGACGATGTCCTTGATGTCGGCGAGGCGCTGCAGTGTGGCGGCCACCGACTCGTCGGCAAGATTGCCGGTGTCTGTGACGCCGGTACCAAGTCTGGTGACGACGCTGTCGCGATGAAGGGTGTCTTCGCCGTCGAGGGCGAGAAGCTTCACCGAATTGCTGCCGATGTCGACGACTGCGATGCGGTCAGACATGACGCAGTTCCGGTGCGTAGTCGATGCGTCGAGCGACCCACTCGCCGACAGGGTCATTGCCGCCCGCGAGCCACCACGCGAAATGAGCGTGCAGGCACTTCACGCCGCGGCGCGTACCGGCCACGCCGGCAGAGGGGACCGGACCCGTGTGGTTGGCGGGCAGGTCGGCGCTGCGTAGTTCCGCATACGAACGGTGTGCGGCGTCGAGCGCAGTTGGGTCAACCTCGGCTTCTGCTTGGTCGACACCTCCTGCAGCTTCCAGTCGTGAGACCGCGGTGTATTCATGGCGTCCGACGAGCCAGAAGAGCGTTGGCATCGGGGTCCCGTCGTTCAGAAGTGGGCTGTTGCGCACGACCACGGGGTCTCCGTTTGCGTGACGTACGACGACGTTGAATTCGCCTTGTGGGGCACGTCCGAGAAGTTCGGTGACGCGATCGATGTCGGCCTGCGTGGCCATTGATCCGGACCGTGCTGTCAGAAGATCGCGATGGCGAGCAGAACGATGACGAGGATGCCGGCAACGACGGGCAGCGCACGCTTCACAATGGTTGCACCAGCGGTCTCGATCAGGTTGATGGGTGCAACTTCGGGGGCATCGATCTTGCGTACGGCGGGTTGACCGGCTTCGGGCGCGGGCTCGGGCGCAGCGGCGACAGCCGCAACGGCGGGCTCCGCGGCGATGAGGTTGTTCAGGTTCTCGGAGAACTGTGCGAGGAGTTTGTCGCTGACGTCGGCAAGCGCGCCGCGTCCGAACTGTGCGACCTTGCCCGTGATGGAGAGATCGGTGTTGACATTGACCTGTGTCGAGCTGGCGTCGATGGCCGTGAGTTGCGCGGTGATGACGGCCGATGCGTTGCCCTTGCCGCCGGTGTCGCGGCCTTCTCCCTTCAAGACGACCTTGTAGTTCGCGTCATCTTTTTCCACGAACGATGCCTGTCCCTTGAATTGCGCCTGGATTGGGCCGACCTTCACTTTGACGGCGCCTCGGTACGTTTCGCCTTCGATTTCCTGGAGCTGTGCGCCGGGGAGGCATGGTGCGATGCGCTCGACGTTGGTGAGGACGTTCCATGCTTCAGCGATGGCAACGGGGACGGTGAAGCTGTGGTTCAGGGGTTCCATGATTCGAGATCCTCGAGGGTGTCGATGTCTGCGGGGGTACCCGAGCAGGGTACTTCCTCGACCAGTTCCGGGCGACTGGAGATGAGGTGACGTGCGCCGAAGTCACCAGTTTTCGGCAAATGTGGCCAGGCTTCGCGGCGAATGAGGGCTGGGGTGCGCGTCGACGCGCCCGGATACGTGGCAACTGCGATGGTGGCGTGGGATTCGGCCACGGCACGCCATGCATCGGGCGAGACAAACGGCTGGTCTCCAAGACCCACCACGACGGCATCGGCGCCGATCGCTTCGGCCGCGCGGATGCCCGCCTGCAGCGACGTTGCTTGTCCCTCGTTCCATTGGGGGTTGGCAACGACGCTGACCTCGGAGGGGAGTGGGGCAAGGTCGACCGCACCGGTGACAACGAGGATCCTGGCAATGGGGGCACCATCGGCGATTGCCCGCTGAACCGCGGCGATGGTGTGGTCGATGACCCTTGTGCCGCGCAACGGTGAAAGAAGTTTGTGCTGTTTCCCCGCAAAACGCGAGCCCGCGCCGGCAGCGAGGATGAGGGCAGCGATCACGCTCCAAGCCTGCCTCGAAAGTGACGGGACCTCCACCCCACCTCGGTAGTTTTGTACCGATGAAGCGGTGGTTGGGGAGCCGCCGGGCCCGCAGGTTCGGCATCGTTGGCGCAGTGTTGGCTTGCGCCTGCGCGTTCGGCTTCGGTGCATCCCCCGTGTACGCGGGCCGAGGGGCCGTCATCGTTCCACCGTCAGTGGTCCACACCTCGTGGCGCTCACCCGAAATGATGACGAAAGACGCCCAGCCGCGTCACGACGTTCTGCGCGACCGCGCGGTCGAGGCGTTGGATGCGTATGAGAATGCGATCGCGTCGAAAGACCCGCGTGCCGCCGACAGATACCAGCGCGCCCTTGCAAGTGTCGTGTCGATCGTTGCCGCACGAACATTCGTCTCGCGAAGCGAGATGTTCGAGGCGTGGCAGTCAACGTCGAGTCGCCACCAGAAGGCGATTCTCGTTGGACTCACCACTCTGGGCGTCGGCTACCTGTTTGGTTCCGACAACCCGAAGAAGGGACTCGACTGTTCGGGTCTCGTCGCGTATGCGTGGGCGAAATCGGGAGTGTCACTGCCAATGAAGTCCGACCGCCAGATCGATCAAAGCCGTGAGGTGTCGCGCGCCGATGCGCGCGCGGGTGTGATTGTCGGGTATCCGGGCCACACGATGATCTACCTCGGCGTCGGTGACATCGTGTTGCACTCTGCGCGACCGAATCTGGGCGTGCGTGTGGGACCGATCAACTGGCGCGAGTCGCCAAACGTGCGGTTTGCCGATCCGGCACCCGAAAGCTGACGCGGTTTGGCGGGCTGGCGCACCGCGATCAGTTCGTGTGAATCGGACCACTCGAGTCGCGCAGCGATGGTGCATTGCGACCGGTGCGCCGAGCAATGATTTCGGCGCAGATGGAGATCGCCGTTTCTTCCGGCGTGCGAGCACCGAGATCGAGGCCGACGGGCGACATCAGGCGGGCGAGATCGGTGGGATTGTTGACCCCGGCTTCGGCGAGGCGTTCGAGACGTTTCGTGTGGGTTTTTCGCGAACCCATGACCCCGATGTAGCCGACACGAGTGGCGAGTGCACCCTGCACGGCGGGGACATCGAACTTGGCGTCGTGGGTGAGGATGCACACCGCATCGCGCGGCCCGAGGTTCTTTCCCTCGGCGCGGAAGAGATCGCCCGGCCATGACACGACCACGTTGTCGGCCATGGGGAAGCGGCGGCGCGTGGCGAAGATTTCGCGCGCGTCACAAACCGTGACGCGGTAACCAAGGATCTTTGCGACTCGCGCCAAGGCGGCAGTGAAGTCGACCGCACCAAAGATCCACATCTGCGGAGCGGGAGCAAAGCTTTCGACGAACACCTTGACGGTTGGTGCGTCGACCAGGTCTTCGGGCGTGGTTTGCCCCTCGGGACCGTAGTGACGAATTCCCGTCGTGCCTGCTTCGAGTTCGCCGAGCGCGTCGCGCACGACAATGCGATCGAGTTCGGCGTTGCCGAGGGTACCGACGGGTGATTCGTCCGGGGAAACGACGAGAGTGCGTCCGGTCTGCGGGCCGTCGATGACCGTTGCGATGGCTATTGGTTCATGCGAGCGAATATGTGCGTCGAGAATGTCGAGCGCAGCCGGGCCGTTGTTGGTGTCGACGAGATGATCGGCGGGTTGGATGAAGAGGTGGATGGTGCCGCCACAGGTGAGTCCCACCGCGAACGCTTCGTCGTCGGAGTATCCGAACGTGACGACGCGCGGCTGCGCCTCGCCCGCAAGGATGGCAAGCGCCTCGGAGACGACCGCACCTTCGACGCAGCCACCGCTGACCGAGCCGATGACCTGACCCGACGCCGACACGGCCATCGCTGCGCCGGGTTCACGGGGACCGGAGCCTTCGATGTCGACGACGCGCGCGATGGCGAAGCGTTCGCCTTTGCCACGCCAGGCTGCGAACTCGGGGAGCAGATCGCGCATGACGTGAAGTGTACGGGTGTCAGTCGAGACGTGAGATGGCGCGGCAGAGGCGGTCGAGGGCATCGATCGAGTGACCTTCGACAAAGTCGTCGATGTGCGGCAATGCGGCTGCCATGCCCTTGGCAAGTGGGGCGTAGCCCTTCGTCACCTTCAGCGGGTTCACCCAGACGGTGCGAAAAGCCGCGCGGTGCAGGCGTTCCATTTCGGAACCCAGGAGTTCGGGGTTGCCGCGGTCCCAGCCGTCGGAGAGGATGACGACGATCGCACCACGAGCGAGGCCACGCACGCCCCATTCGTCGTTGAACGTCCGTAGGCAGTCGCCGAGGCGCGTACCACCGCTCCAGTCAGCGACGTTTCGCGCCGCCCGGGTGATCGCTTCGTCGGGATTTCGTGTGGAGAGTTCCTTCGTGAGACGGGTGAGGCGCGTGCCGAAGGTGAAGGCTTCGACCCGCTGGCGGCCCGCGACGGCGGCATGAACGAAGCGGAGAAATGCCCGCGAGTAGGGCTCCATCGACCCGGAAATGTCGAGAAGGAGAACCAGCCGTCGAAGTTTGTCGTCGGGTCGACGCCAGTGCCGTCGCACGGGTTCGCCACCCGAACGGAGCGAAGCACGCACGGTACGGCGCAGGTCGGGTATCGAGTGGGTGCCGTGTGCTGCGCGCAAGCGGAGTGATTGACGGCGCGGCCCGGCGAGCCGCAAGCGCGACATCAACTCGCGCGCGAGGTGCAGCTCGTCGTCGGAATACTCGGCAAAGTCCTTTTCGCGGAGCGCTTCGATTGCCGACCAACGCAGTGTGAGTGTGATGTCGGCATCGGATTGGGATGTCGAACCGTCGTCGGGGGCGTCTTCTCCGTCGTCGGTGGCCAGCGCAATTCGAATGGTTTCGGTGATCTCATCGGCGGCGTTTGCTCGACGCTCATCCCAAAAGACGGCGAAGGCTCGGTCGTAGAGCTCGAATTCCTCGGGTCGACGAACAAGCGTTGCTCGTCCGGCCCAATAGACGTTGCTGCGTTCGCCGACGCCCAGCCGTGTGAGTGCGTCGACGAACGAGACGACGCTGTCAACGGGCGCAACAATTCCGACACCACGCAGCACGCGTGCGAATGCGACGGCGATGGTCTCAGCCGTGGAAAGCGCCACGCTCGAGGGCCTGCTTGACGAGGGCGGCGACCCCGGTTTCGCGAACGCGCTCGTGGTCTTCGCGGTACTTGAGCACGGTTCCAAGGGTGATTTCGACGACGTCATCGTTCAATTCCTTCGCACCGAGTCGACCGAGGGCGGTGGCCCAGTCGATGGTCTCTGCGATTCCCGGCGGCTTGTAGAGCTGCAGCGCGCGCAGTGCCTCGACAGCCCCGGCAACTTGGCGGGTGAGATTGATGCCGATGCCGGGAACGCGCAGCTTGACGATGGCGACTTCGCGGTCGAATGTCGGGTGTTCGACCCAGTGATAGAGACAACGGCGCTTCAGCGCGTCGTGCACGTCGCGCGTGCGGTTCGAGGTGAGAATGACGACGGGTGGGTTGTCGGCGCTGAACGTGCCGAGTTCGGGAACCGTGATCTGGAAGTCGGAAAGGACTTCGAGAAGGTATGCCTCGAACTCGTCGTCGGCACGGTCGATTTCGTCGATGAGGAGAACCGGTGACGGCCCACCCGTTGGTTCGATTGCGCGCAACAGTGCACGCTTCAAGAGGAACTGTTCGCTGTAGAGCTGCGATTCGAGCGCTTTCGTACCGGCACCTGCGGCCTCACCCGATGCCTCGGCGGCGCGGAGATGGAGCAACTGACGTGCGTAGTCCCAGTCGTAGACGGCCTGAGCGGCGTCGATGCCCTCGTAGCACTGCAGGCGAATGAGTTCGCTTCCCCGCGCTTCGGCGAGCACCTTGGCGAGCTCCGTCTTGCCGACACCCGCTTCGCCTTCGAGGAGAAGCGGTCGCTGCAACGTGAGCGCCAAGAAGACCGCGGTGGTGAGACCCTCGTCGACCAGGTAATCGTGCGCGATCAGCGCATCGCGAACGACGTCGGTTGATTCGGGTGCCGCACTGAGGTAGGCCACCCCGAAAGCCTACGAGTCAAATCCGAGCCCGAGGCGATCGAGCGAGCGCAACCAGAGGTTTCTCTTCCCCGTTTTGTCTTCGTGGCGCATCGACCAGCGCGTCGCTTGGATGCCGATGAAGCGGAACGGTTCGGGCGGAAAGGGCAGCGGCTTGTCCTGGACGAACTTGGTCGAGGTGGCCTTGCTGCGCCGACCGTCCAACAGGTCGAGGAGAACTTCGCCACCGAAGCGCGACGAGCCGGTGCCAAGGCCGGTGTAACCAAGCGCGTAGGCAACACGACCACCCATTGCGCGACCCCAAAAGACGGTGAAGCGAGTGCACGTGTCAATGGCGCCACCCCACATGTGTGTGAAGCGAACGTCGGCGAGCTGCGGAAATGTCTCGAAGAAGTGACGCGAGAGAAGCGCCCATGACTCGGGGCGCGACTCGAGTTCGGTGTTCACTTTTCCGCGGAAGTAGTACACGGCGTCGTAGCCGCCCCACAGGATTCGGTTGTCGGCCGTGAGTCGGTAGTAGTGGAACTGGTTCGGAATGTCGGAGAGACCCTGGCGATTCGCCCAACCAATGGATTCCAGTTGTTCATTGGTCAGCGGCTCGGTGACCATGCAGTAGTCGTACACGGGCACGATGTAGTGCCCAAGGCGCTTGAGGAGCGGCTTGAAGGCGTTGGTGCACAGTGCGACCTTGCCGGCGCGCACGCGCCCAAGTGATGTTTCAATGAGAACGCCGACACCATCGCGTTCGATCGCAGTTGCTTTCGTATCCTCAAAGATTCTGACGCCCAGCGATTCGGCAACGCGCTTCAAACCCCAGGCGAGTCGTGCCGGGTCGACAAGCGCGGCACGTTCTTTCCGCCACAGTCCACCGACGTAGGTGGGTGAATGGACCTGCGCCTGCATCGCATCGCGGTCGAGCCACTCGACGTTGTGGCCGAGTGATCGCAGCTGTTGGTAATCCTCGCGCATTTCGTCGCCGTACGACGAGGGGTGGAACGTGGTGGCCACGTCGATGACGCCGGTGCGTTCGAAATCGCAATCGATGTTGTAGCGACGGATCGCGGCCTCGATTTCATTGAGGTTCTGCAGGCCAAGTTCCTCGAGAACGGGAATCTCGTCGGGGAAGCGTTGCTGTGCGTTCGCGATGCCGTGCGTCAGTGACGCCTCCATGAAGCCGCCGTTGCGTCCGCTTGCGGCCGAGCCCACTTGGTTCGCGTCGATGAGAATGATGTCGCGCGACGGATCGCGTTCTTTTGCGATGATGGCCGTCCACAGCCCCGTGTAGCCGCCACCGACGATGCAGAGATCACAACTCTCGGTGCGCACCAACGTGGGGTTCGCATCGGGCTCGTCGGCGTCGTCGTACCAGTACGGATAGGGATCCGCGTCGGCGATGGCGTCGAGGTGACGCGGATCAATCGCCGGGTTTTCCATTCTTTCACCCCACCGGGAATCGTTTTCCCGATGGCGTCACTGTAGCCGAGGGACGGCGAATAAGGTCGGAACATGGATCTCGGAATCACGGGGAAAAGGGCAATTGTCGCGGCGGGCACTGCGGGCCTTGGTCTTGCAACTGCGGTCAGTCTTGCGAGCAACGGTGCACGGGTCGTCGTGTGTGGTCGCGACGACAAACGTCTGCAGAGCGCAATCGAGAAAATAGGTCACGGCTGCATCGGCATCCGCCACGACGTGTCGACGCACGAGTCGGCGATGGACTTTGTTCGTGCCGCAATCGAAGTGCTGGGCGGTGTCGACATTCTGGTGACGAACGGTGGCGGCCCGCCGCCCGGCACGGCGCTCGACACACCAATAGACAAATATCCCGCCGCTCTCGAGTTGAGTCTGCTGTCGGTGATCGGGATGTGCCAGGTTGCCCTGCCCTACATGCGCGAACAGAAGTGGGGTCGCATCGTTGCCATCACGTCGATCTCGGTGAAGCAGCCGATCGCCAACCTTGCGCTGTCGAACACTGCCCGCGCAGGTGTCACCGGATATCTGAAGTCGCTTGCTCGCGACGTCGCAGGTGACGGCGTGACGGTGAATTCGGTGCAGCCCGGCATTCACCTCACCGACCGCATCAAGGACGTGTCGGGAAACACCTTGTCGGCCGAAGCATTCGGAATTCCGGCGGGCTTTCTGGGTGACCCTAGCGACTTCGGCGAGATCTGCGCTTTTTTTGCAAGCGAACAGGCGAGATACATCACCGGTGCACACCTGAATGTCGACGGCGGCCAGTACGCCGGCCTCCAATAAGGGTTCTCGGTGTGAAATTACCCGCTTTTTGCTACACGATGCACCGAGAAATGAAAGGTTGATTCCTGTGTTTGTCCACAATGTTTTCTTTCGATGGAAAAAAGAGACGACCAGCACCGATGTTGAAGCGATCCACAGAGCGCTCGCCACTCTTCCCGGACTCGTTCCGTCAATTCGTTCCTACACAATTGGATCCAATCTCGGACTCTCGCAACCCGACGTCAGTTGGGACTTTGCGATCTTTGCTCAGTTCGATGACGAAGCAGGATGGCGAGCCTATGTTTCGCATCCCGAACACGAAGCCGTACGCGATGAAATCGTGGCGCCACACATCGCCGAACGTGCAACTGTTCAGTTCGTCGTCAACTGAGGCTGATCTGTCGCAGTTCTCGGTGCAGCGTGTAGCAAAAAGCGGGTAATTTCACACCGAAATCCCTCGGGTGCGCTCGTAGCGGGACCAGAAGCGGAAGGCGATCAGAACATAGGCGACGCCGAGGATGCCGTCGAAGACGAAATGTTCGCCGAAGTACACGAGCGTGAGCATCATCGTGGCTGGAAACACCACAACAATCGGTCGCAACCACTTCGGCATCTGCCGGGCGAAGAACAACACGACGATCAGCGAGAACGCCACATGCAAGCTGGGCACTGCGGCGACCGGGTTCACCACTTCACGGCCCCGCTCGATGACCCGTGACACCGTGTCGAGGCCAAGGTGTGTCCAGCCGCGCACCGTCGGACGTGCGATCGGGTCCATTCCGCCGTCACGGGCGACCATCCACGGTGGCGCGGCGGGGAACACGACGAAGGTTGCAACGCCGAGGAACAACACGGTGGCGAGTCGGCGGATGTACTGCACCCACCGATCGCGGTTTCGGGCCCACAGTGCTATGGCGATTCCCATCGGCACGCAGAAGTGCGTGAAGTAGACGAGCGAACCGACCACGTCGTACCAGCGCACCGACGTCGGTTCGTAGAACTTCTCCTGCATCCACACATTCGGGTCGTTGCCGAAAAACAACAACCGATCGATGTCGCGAGGGAGTGTTCGATTGACAGAAAATCCAAGTTGGTCGGCGACGCCGCGCGAATAGTCATAGGCGAACCACATCGCAACGAACAGCGCGAAGTCGCGCAGCATCTGGAACCAGACCCACCGGGGCCGCCCCATGGCGCCACACACGAAACCACCCAGCACCCACGACAGTACGGCGATGCGGTCGGTGGGAAGTCCGAAAACGAACGCGGCCCATACGAAGGCGACGAGGTAAGCGGAGAATGCCGCCACCCGCGAGTGACGGAAACTCATGATGAGCTGTTTGCTCCGCGAATCCTTGAACGCACGACGGTGCGGTTCAACGCGAACTGTTGCGGAAAGCGCTCACATTTGGGTGTGTCATGTAGCGAAATGCGGGTAATTTCACACCGAAAACCCTGGGGGGAGGGGGTTACTTCGAGGCTTCCTCGAGGGCGCGACGCACGAGCACCGATGCGAGGTGCTTGCGGTAATCGCTCGTGGCATTCAGGTCGGACTGTGGCTCGGCCTCGGCCGATGCCTTCTGTGCGGCATCGGCAACCGAAGCGCCCGACGCGATGGCCGATGCAACGCTGCTGGCGAGGATGGGCGTCGAGCCCATGTTGACCAAACCGACTCCGGACTCGCTGCCCCGACGCCATGCGGCGACGCCAACGATTGCCCAGTCCTGTGCGCGGCGGTTGAACTTCTGGAAGCTCCAGCCGGCACCGTTCATTTTCGGCACGCGAATCTCGGTGAGCATTTCGTCGGGACGCAGGGCGCTTTCGAGGAAGCCCTTGTAGAAGTCCTTTGCAGCGATTTCGCGCGTGCCCGATGCACCCTGCACCACGTAGGTGGCGCCGAGGGCGAGCGTTGTGGCGGGAAGATCGGACGCGGGGTCGGCGTGGGCAATCGAGCCGCCGATGGTGCCACGGTGACGCACCTGCGGGTCGCCCACGTGGCCTGCCGCGTGTGCGAGAAGTGGCACGTGCTGGGCGAGAACGGGCGACTTCTCGACGTCCATGTGGCGCGTGAGGGCGCCGATGGCGATGTGGTCACCCGCATCACGGATGTACGAGAGGTCGGTGAGGCGACCGATGTCGACGAGCACGCTCGGCGCCGCGAGGCGCAGCTTCATGAGCGGAAGCAACGAGTGTCCACCCGCAAGGAACTTGGCATCGTCGCCGTATTGGGACACGAGGCTGATGGCCTCGGCTGCAGAACCGGCACGCTTGTAATCGAAGGCCGCGGGGATCATCACTTACCTGCCTTTGCACAGGCGAGAACGGACTGAACGATGTTGTGGTAGCCGGTGCACCGGCAGAGGTTGCCCTCGAGGCCGATGCGAACGTCTTCCTCGGTGGGGTTCGGGTTCTCCTTGAGGAGCGAAATCGCCGCCATGACCATGCCGGGGGTGCAGTAACCGCACTGCAGGCCGTGGTTCTGCATGAACGCTTCCTGCATCGGGTGCATCTTGCCGCCCTTGGCAAGCCCTTCGATGGTGGTGATGTCGCAGCCGTCGGCCTGAACCGCAAGAACTGTGCAGCTCTTCACCGCTTCGCCGTTCATGTGCATCGAGCAGGCGCCGCAGCTGGAGGTATCGCAACCGACGTTGGTGCCGGTGAGCTCGAGGTTCTCGCGGATGTACTGAACGAGGAGGGTGCGCGGCTCGATATCGCTTTCGCGCTTCTCGCCGTTCACGGTGACGCTGATCTTCATGATTCCCCTTCTTGCGAGACGTCCCCCGTCTCGAGGCGACCCCTATCTTGCCCCAAAGCGGGCCACTCCCCGCCAGCCGACGGGGAACTAATCGCGTTCCAGGCCACGCAGGCCGTCAATCGCGTTCCAGGCCACGCAGGCCGTCAATCGCGTTCCAGGCCACGCAGGCCGCGGTACGCGAAAGTGAGGGTGAGGATGGAGCCGCCGACGAGGGCCAAAAGACCTCCCCAGACCCCGTTCCACGTGACCTCGCCGAGGAAACCCTGCCGCGACAGGCGCAAAACGTTGGTGGCCGGGTTGACCCGGGCGACGCTGTGGAGCCATCCGGTCATCACGTAGAGGGGTGTCTGGGCGCTGGAGAGGAACATGACGACGAAGAGGGTGAGCTGCATGATCGCTGCCCCGCGCATGTCGCGGAAGCGGTACGCGATGCCGAGGCCCCATCCGGCCGACACCGTGGCGAGGCCGATCGAAGCAACGTAGAGACACAGCAGGCCGATGACGCCACCGGTGAGGCGTGCACCGAACCCGAAGCCGACGATGACGACCATCGTGACCACGATGACGGTGCGAACCCACGTCATGATGAGCGGCCCGAGGATGAGCGCCGACCGGGGTGTGGGTGACATGCGAAGGCGATCGAAAAAGCCCGTCTCGATGTCGCGGATGGTGGTGAAGCCCAGGCCAACCCCCGCGAACGCGGAACCCATGATGACCGCGAGCGGTAGATACCAGTTGATGCTGCGATCGGTGGGGAAGCCCGGCAGTTTCGTGATGGCGAAGAACGTGCCCGAAAACGCGATGGCCTGGAAGATCGGCATTGCGAGTGTGGGAATGAACGTCGAGGGCAGGCGGCGCATGTTGCGCATGCCTCGTGCCGACAACGCACGCGATGACCGCACTGCGGAGAGATGAGTGGGGGAGAAGTGTGAGGTGCTCATTGTGCCGCCACTCTCTTTGCCAGTGAACGAAGTGCGAGCGAGAACGAGATCACCATGATGCCGATGGGCACGAGCAATGCCTTTGCGCATGCAGACGCGGTGAAGCCGGTGATGCAGAGATCGCGCAGACCTTCGATGAGATACGAGATCGGGTTGGCGTTCGCAATGTGGCGGTACGCACCGCTCATGGTTTGTCGCGGAAAGAATGCGCTCGAAAAGAACAGCGCAATGAACACGAGGGGGAAGATTCCCTGCACCGCTTCGGACGATCCGGTTCGCAGCGCCATCGCGGCCATGAAACCGGCAATCGCGATTGCGGTGAGTCCACCCGATACCAACATGACGACCGCACCCGCAACGCCACCCTTCACGTGCAGGCCAAAGGGGATGAGCAGCACGGTGAAAAACGCGGTTTGCGCCGCGCCGTATGCCGCCGCACCCATGAGTCGACCGACGAGAATGCCGAGTCGCGACGTGGGTGAGGCGAGCAAGCGGTAGAAGAATCCATTTTCGATATCGGTGGCGAGGGCCGAACCACTTTGCACGGAACCGAACAGCACCCCCTGCACGATGGTTCCCGCAAGACTGAAATCGAGGAACGAGTCGACCTTCGGGAATCCCGGGAGACCGGTTGCGCGACCGAACGACGATGTGCCGAGTGCGGCAAAGAAGAGCGGAAAGACGATGGAGGGAACCACCAACGCGGGTTGGCGCACGAGAGCGAGAATCGACCGTTTCGACATCGCGGCCGTCTGGCGCAGGGCGACTGCGGGGGCTGCGGCGGTCACTTCTCTCCCTCGAGGCGATGGCCGGTGGCCTCGGCGAATACGTCGTCGAGGCTGGGCTCGTTCAGTTCGAGGTGATGAACAACGATGCCTTCCTCGTCGAGGCGGCGCACCACGTCGGTGACGGCGCGCGCACCGGCGGCAAGGCCGACACCGAGGGTCCCCTCTGCCGTTGGGCGCATGTCGCCGAACTCGGCCAACACGCGCGACGCGGTCGCTTCAAGGCCGTGGTCGACGGTGATGAGAAGGGTTGGTGCTCCAACTTGCGCCTTCAGGTCGCGCGGGGCACCTTCTCGAACGATCTTGCCGCCGTCGATGATGGCGACACGGTCGGCCAACTGGTCGGCTTCTTCGAGATACTGCGTGGTGAGGAGAACCGTGGTGCCCTCTTTGTTCAGTCGACGCACTTCTTCCCACAGCGTCACGCGACTCATCGGGTCGAGTCCGGTCGTTGGTTCGTCGAGGAACAACACCGTCGGTTCGTGGATGAGTGAGAGCGCCAAATCGAGACGTCGGCGCATTCCGCCCGAGTACGTGCCAACACGACGGTCGGCCGCGGCAGTGAGACCCACGCGCTCGAGTAGTTCGCCGGCGCGTGGCTTCACGCTGGACGGTGCGATGCCGTAGAGAACGGCCTGCAGTTCCAGCAGTTCGTTGCCCGTCATCAACGGGTCGATGGCTGCATCTTGCAGCGCGACACCGATGTTGCGACGCACCTTGTCGGCTTCGCGCACGATGTCGAAACCCGCGACGCTCGCGGTTCCCGACGTGGGACGCAGCAGCGTCGTGAGCATGCGCACCGTGGTCGACTTCCCGGCGCCGTTCGGGCCGAGAAAGCCGAAGATCTCGCCTTCGCGGACCTCGAGGTCGACACCGTCGACCGCGCGGACGGGGTTGTCGGACGAACCAAAGTGACGCACCAGTTGTGATGCGACGATGGGGGAACGCGATGACATGGGGGACTTCCTATCTGTCGACCGACAAACGTCGGACGGCGGGTCAGACCCTACGCCCGTTGGAAAACTTTTGGTACGACCGTCGTGTCAGGACTTGGCGGCCATGATGGCCGACCACACACGCTCGGACGTCGTGGGCATGTCGATGTGCTTCACGCCGAGGTGCGACACGGCGTCGACGACTGCCGACTGCACGGCCGGGGTCGACCCGATCGTGCCCGACTCGCCGATGCCCTTTGCACCAAGCGGGTTGAGGTAGGTCGGTGTCTCCATGTGCACGACTTCGAAGCTCGGCAGTTCCGCGGCCGAAATGAACGCGTAGTCCGCGAGGTTCGACGTGATGGGGTTGCCATCGGAGTCGTAGCGCACTTCCTCGAGCAATGCCTGGGCGGTGCCCTGTGCGACGCCGCCATGAATCTGGCCCTCGAGAAGAAGCGGGTTCAACACGCGACCCGCGTCGTCGAGCGCGACATGGCGCAGATGGCGCACCTTGCCGGTTTCGGTGTCGACTTCGACGACCGCGACGTGTGCACCGAAGGGGAACGATGCTCCTTCGGCGTTGAAGCGTGACTCTTGCGAGAGGCCCCCGTCGCCCTTTGCCGCCGTTGCGAGATCGGCCCACGACTTGGCGATGGCCGGCGTACCCGAGACGTGGAACACTCCGCGGTCGCGGTCGAGTTCGATGTCGGCTTCGTTGGCCTCGAGCAGGCGCGCGGCGAGCTTCTTCGCCTGATCGACAAGTTCGATCGACGCGAGGTTGACGGCGGCACCACCCTGTTGCAGCGAGCGTGAACCCATGGTTCCGCCACCGACGGGAACGAGGTCGGTGTCGCCCCAGACGAGATCGATCATGTCCATCGGGATACCGGTCTGTTCGGATGCGATCATCGACCATGACGTTGCGTGGCCCTGACCGTGCGGGCTGGTGCCGGTGTAGACGATCGCGCGACCGTTCTCCTGCACCTCGATCTTCGCGGTTTCACCCATCGGCGGAACGCCACCGGTGATTTCCACGTAAACCGAGACACCAATACCGAGCTGCTTCACGTCGCCCGACGCGCGACGCTTTGCCTGTTCGGCACGCAGCGACTTGTAGTCGGCGGCGGCAAGCACCTTGTCGAGGGCGGTTTCGTAGTCGCCGACGTCGTAGGTCTGACCGATGACGGTGGTGTGCTTGTCGAGGAATTTCGGGATGAGGTTCATGCGACGCACATCGGCAGGGTCTTTGCCGATTTCGAGCGCGAACATATCCATCGCTCGCTCGGCAGCCGCGGTGGCCTCGGGACGACCCGCACCGCGGTACGCCGTGGTCGGCGTGGTGTTGGTGACGATTGACGTCGTGCGGCACTCGACTTTCGGGAATGCGTAGACGGCCGACGACATGGGGCGCGTCATGAACGGAGCAAGGATGGTTCCCATGTCGACCCATGCACCGCAGTCCTGCAGTACGTGCATCTGGTAGGCGAGAACCTTGCCCTCGCGCGTGCCACCGATGGTGACGTACTGAATCTGCGCGCGACCGTGGCCCATACCGAGCATTGATTCGCTGCGCGTTTCACGCCAGCGCAAGGGACGACCGAGCTTCTTCGACATCATGCCGAGCAGGCTCTCTTCGGGGTACACGCCGATCTTGGCCCCGAAGCCGCCACCGACATCGGGAGTGATGACGCGCAACTGCGAATCGTCGAGGCCGAGCGCGGCCTTGATGCCGTCTTTTGCACCCTGGGCGTGCTGCGTGCTCAGCCACTGGAAGAGGCGACCGTCGACCCATTGACGACAACCTCGCAACCTTCGAAGAAAGCATCGCCGGTGTTGTCGGGCATGCCGAGCGCGGTGGAGTCGAACACGACGTTGCTGCCGCACTCTTCGAAGATGAGTGTCGAGCTGGCCATTGCCTCTTCGATGTCGACGAGCGCCGGAAGAATGTCGTAGTCGACGACGACCATCTCGGCGGCGTCTTCGCCCTGCTCGCGGGTTTCGGTGATGACCGCGGCAACGGGTTCGCCAACGAAGCGAACCTTGTCGCCGGCGAGGAGCGTGCGCTTTGCGCCGGGGTTGAACGTGGCAGGCATCGGCTGGAGTTCAAGATCGGCTGCGGTGTACACCGCGATGACGCCGGGGGCCGACAGCGCATCGGACACGTCGATGCCGGTGATACGACCATGCGCGACGGTGCTGCGAACGTAGGTGACGTGCGCGGCACCCTTCAACAGCGGTTCGTCGAGCAGGTCGTCGACGTACTCACCGCCGGTTGTGAGGAACTTCGGGTCTTCCTTGCGGATGACGCGGTTACCCAGAATGCTTCCACCCATGTGATTCCCCTTCGAGACAGGTGTCGAATGACGTGCCTGACACTACCCAAGGGCCCGTGGCCCCCTGCAACGGAGGGTTATGGATTCGCTTGCAACGGGCCGAGCATCCCGGGGCGGTTGGCGGTGACCGTGGAGGAGCGAACGGCGAGGATTGCGCCGACCACGTTGTAGGGCCAGCCGGTGGGCAAGGTGCCGGTGACGGCAGGCAGATCGAGGAGGGCGAGGCGTCGTTCGCCCGGCAGCAGATACCCAAGTTCGCGCCGGGCCGCTTCCTTGATTCCCGAGGGTGTCTCGAGGCGCTGAATGTCGGCTTGGATCTGTTCGTTCGCATCTTCGAGGGCGGCGAACTCGGCCTCGGTGCGGGTGATCGACTGATGTTGGGTGAAGTAGTCGCGAATCGGAAAGGCGAAGAGCACGAGCCCGACGATGAGTACGAGGATCGCACCCGCGACGAGGATGATGATGCGGGTGCTGCGCCGCTGGAACAGCCGCGAGTCACGCGGCACGGGGCGCGTGAGTTCACGGGTGAGCGGGCGGGAGTTCACCCCTCCATTGTGGCGCTTGGCCGCCCTCTCGGAGTGGCAAGGTCGTTACTTGCGCGGCGCGAGCGCCGACCGACCCATGTAGGCCGCAGTGTCGCCGAGCATTTCTTCGATGCGCAGCAACTGGTTGTACTTCGCGACACGGTCGCTGCGGGCCGGCGCACCGGTCTTGATTTGTCCGCAGTTGGTGGCGACGGCGAGGTCGGCGATGGTTGAATCTTCGGTTTCACCGCTGCGGTGGCTCATCACGCTGGTGTACGAGTGACGTGTCGCCAATTCGACCGTGTCGAGTGTTTCCGTGAGCGAACCGATCTGGTTGACCTTGACCAGGACGCTGTTGGCGACGCCACGGTCGATGCCCATGCGCAGACGACGGGCGTTGGTGACGAAGAGGTCGTCGCCCACCAACTGCACTTTCGAGCCGACCTTGGTGCTGAGCGCCGACCAGCCGTCCCAGTCGTCTTCGGCCATGCCGTCCTCAATGGACACGATGGGATATTTGCCGACGAGGCCCGTCCACCAGTCGGCGAGTTCGCTTGACGTGAGCACCTTTCCCTCGCCGGTGAGGTGGTACTTGCCGTCGCGAAAGAGTTCGCTCATGGCCGGGTCGAGCGCGATGGCGATGTCGTCGCCGGGAGTGCGTCCGGCGCGCTCGATGGCTTCGATGAGAACCTTGATCGCTTCCTCGTTTGACGAGAGATTCGGGGCGAACCCACCTTCGTCACCAACGGCGGTGGCGAGGCCGCGGTCCGACAAGACCTTTTTCAGCACGTGATACGTCTCGGTTCCCCAACGCAGTGCCTCGGAGAAACTGGCCGCACCAACCGGCATGATCATGAACTCTTGGAGGTCGATGTTGTTGTCGGCATGGGCACCGCCGTTGATGACGTTCATCATCGGAACGGGAAGAACGTGTGCGTTCGGGCCGCCGACCGACCGGAAAAGCGGAAGATCGAGCTCATCGGCGGCCGCCCGCGCGACGGCGAGCGACGTACCGAGAATGGCATTTGCGCCGAGGCGACCCTTGTTTTCGGTTCCGTCGAGGTCGATGAGGAGATGGTCGATCGTGCGTTGGTCGACGGCGTCGAGGCCGAGCAGGGCCTGTTGAATCTCGTCGTTCACGTTCTTCACCGCGGAGAGAACTCCCTTGCCCGCGTAGCGACGCTTGTCGCCGTCGCGCAATTCGACAGCCTCGTGTTCTCCGGTTGACGCACCGCTCGGCACCATTGCGCGGCCGCTTGCGCCCGACGCGAGGTGAATTTCAACCTCGACGGTGGGGTTGCCCCGCGAGTCGAGAACCTCGCGACCTGTGACGCTGACAATCGTGCTCATGGTGAAAACGCTATCCGCCTTTTACTTCGTCCCAGAGAGCGTCGAGTTCGGCGAGCCCGGCCTTTTGCATGTCGATACCGCGTTCCCGGGCGAGCGATTCCACTTGTTCGAAACGCTCGCGGAACTTGCCCGCGGCGGCGCGGAGGGCGGACTCGGCGTCGAGCGAGAGGTGGCGCGCCACGTTGACCACGGAAAACAACAGGTCACCAAGCTCGAGCGCCACCGCCTCGGGATCGCCTGACTGCATTGCCTCGCGAAGTTCGGTTGTCTCTTCGCCGATCTTGTCGAGGGGTCCCGATGCATCGGGCCAGTCGAAGCCGACCTTCGCTGCCTTTTTTTGGAGTTGCTGCGCATACAAGAGAGAAGGACCCGACCGCACGACGCCGTCGAACACCCGGGTTCGTTCGGGCTTTTCGGCGCGCTTGATCGCCTCCCAGTTCGACGTCACTGCCTCGGCGGTGTCGGCCTTCACGTCGCCGAACACGTGCGGATGCCGTGACACCAACTTGTCGTGAACGGTGCGTGCAACATCGGCGATGGTGAAGCGCCCCTCTTGTTCGGCGATGGTGGAATGGAATTCGACCTGGTAGAGCAGGTCACCCAATTCCTCGATGAGGGCCTCGTCGGTCGACGGATCGTCGGGGTCGAGTGCTTCGAGTGCGTCGACCACCTCGTAGGTCTCTTCGATGAGATAACGAATGAGCGACTGATGGGTTTGCTCACGGTCCCACGGGCACTGCTCGCGCAATGTGCGGGCCAATTGATGACAGCGCACCAGTTCACCTGCAACCGGAGCGGCAAGGTGCGGCACGTACAGCGATGTGAGGTGGTCGGCCTCGATGGTGCGGTCGATGTCGGCCCACGTGGTCGAAACGATTGCCTCGTCGGGTAGCCCGAGGTGGTGAAGAAGGATGACCGGTGTGTCGCCCGGTTCGGATTCGGCGGCCAACTTCACGTCGGAGAGCACCCAATTCGCGTGCGTATGGGCGACCAACAACGGCCCACGCTCGCCGGCGGCCTCGGTTGCGAAACGGTGGCCGTCGATCAATCGCACACCCGCATCGACGGGGTCGATGCCAAGAGCCGTCCATGCCGCATCGAGGAACGACACCGCGGGATGTACCTGCACATCGACATCTTCCTGTGCTGCGCGTTCGAGGAGAATTCTCGCGCTGCGTTCGAGAACGAGTGGTGAGCCGGGGACGGCGTAGAGCACCTCGTTCGACTGGTGAGCCGCACGAATCAATGCATCGGCGATGTGTTCGTACACCTCGTCGAAAGTTGCGGCGGCGTCGTACACCTCGTCGAACGTCGTGGCGCCACCCGCCGCTGCGAGTACCAGCGAGGCCGACGGATGTCGGGCGGTGCGCAGGAAACGCACCGAGATGCGCGAGATCGCGCCCGACGTACCGGCCGTGACGAGAGCGGGGTCGCCCGGTCCGAGTCCGACGACAACGACCGAAGGCATCGTTCGAGCCGGGTCAGTTCGCGACGATGGTTCCGGTCGCCGAATCCCAGCGGCCGTACGCGGGGTCAACCGTGATGTCGGCGTTCGCCAGCCAACCGGTGGCGAGGTTCGGTCCCGGTTCGGTCTTGACGAGATCGAGCGCAGCGTCCTTCACGTCGTCCCACGGCGCGAGGAGGATCACGTGCCATCCGAACGACGACTGCACGGGACCGTAGGGAACGCCGGCGCGTGCGGCGAGTGCGCCACGCGTGAAGGCGGGGTCGAAGTTCTGCTGGTACTCGAGAATCGACATGCACGGTCCCGATTTGCCGTCCTCGGATTGACCCTGCAGTGCGCCGCCCGAGGTTTTTGCCGCAGGTTCGGTCGAGTACCTCTTGGCGAGATCGGCGAACTTGGCACCCTTCGACAACATCGAGAGCATCTTCTGTGCGGTTGCCTTCTTCTTCACGACGATGTGGCTCGCACACATTGCTCCCGTGAGCGAGGGATTCTCGTTGTACATCTTTTCGATCGCGGCATCGCTCGGTGCGTCGAGTTCGGTGATTGCCTTGGTGGCGGCGTTCAGGTCGATGACGAGGCTCTGAAGTTCGGACGACAGTGCGCCGATTTGTTCCTCGCCGATTTCTGTGCGAATCGCGTCGCGTTGCGTCTTGGTGAGCGGCTTGCCGTAGTCCGCGAGAAAGTCGGCATAGACGCCTGCCTTGATGATGCCTGCGAGGAGATTTCGCGCATCATCGGCCTGGACGACACCGTCGGCGAGCGGCAGTTGCTGGTTGGTGGCGAACTCGTCGATGAACGATTCGAGCTTGTCGCGTGAAATGTCGTTGCCGTTGACGGTTGCAGCCGCGGAGTTGTTGGTGAACGTCGCACAAGACGACAGCCCGAGACCGGCAACGGCCGCGAGAAGGCTCGTCGAGCGAAGGAACTTGTGACGGAAGGGGGCGAAGGAACGCACGGGGAAACCCTAGTCGCCGAGCATTTCTTCGAGCAGTTCGCGCAATTGCGTCACCAACCCGGTGCCATCGGGCACCTTGCCACGTTGGGTTGAGGGAAGCGGGATGATGAGCTGTTTTTCCTTCTCACGCCACGTAAGGCCGGTGAAGGTTCCCCGTGCGAGACGGGTGAGGCGCAACTGTTGGCTGGTGCGCAGGTCGACTGGTGTGACGCGGGCCGTGTTCATGGTGACGGTGAAGTCGGTGATGCCAAAGGAGTGGCACGCCGCACGAAGGGCTCCGACGGCGAGCAATGTTTCGGCTTCCTTCGGAATCGGGCCGTAGCGGTCGAGCCACTCGGTGCGCACGTCATCGACCTCGCCCTGCGTTTTCACCTCGGCGAGGCGGCGGTACGCCTCAAGGCGCAGGTCTTCGGTGGGTACGTAGGTGTCGGGAAGGTAGGCCGACACCGGAACGTCAAGCTTCAGTTCGACGGGAAGTTCGACGGGTTCGCCCTTCATCTCGGCAACGACTTCGGTGACCATCTGGCAGTAGAGGTCGTAGCCAACGGCAGCGATGTGGCCGCTTTGGGCCTCACCCAGAATGTTGCCCGCGCCACGGATTTCGAGGTCGCGCATCGCGATCTTGAATCCGCTGCCGAGCTCGGTTGCCTCGCCGATCGCCCGCAGTCGTTCGTAGGCCTCTTCGGTGAGCACGCGATCGCGCGGATGGAACAGGTACGCGTATGCGCGTTGTCCGCTACGGCCGACGCGGCCTCGCAACTGGTGAAGTTGGCCGAGGCCGAGCAAATCGGCACGTTCGACGACGAGCGTGTTGACCGTCGGCATGTCGATGCCGCTTTCGATGATGGTGGTGCACACCAGAACGTCGAAGTTGCCCTGCCAGAAGTCGAACACGACACGTTCGAGTGTTGCTTCGTCCATCTGGCCGTGGGCGACCGCGACACGTGCCTCGGGTACGAGCTCGCGCAATTCGGCGGCGCGCTCTTCGATGCTCTGCACGCGATTGTGCACCCAGAAAACCTGTCCCTCGCGCAGGAGTTCACGGCGGATGGCCTCGACGGCGAGTCGTTTGTCGAGTTCGCCCACGTACGTGAGAATCGGCTGTCGGTCAGCCGGGGGAGTTTGCAAGAGCGACAAATCGCGTATGCCGACGAGGCTCATCTCGAGCGTTCGCGGAATCGGAGTGGCGCTGAGCGTGAGCACGTCGACGTTCGTGCGCATCTTCTTCATCGCTTCTTTGTGTTGGACGCCGAATCGCTGCTCTTCGTCAACCACGAGCAGGCCCAAATCCTTGAACTTCACGCCGTCCTGCAACAGTCGGTGGGTTCCGATGACGCAGTCGATGTCACCCGCAGCCAGTCCGGCCAGGATTTTCTTTGCTTCCGCCGCGGTTTGGAACCGTGACAGCACCTCGACCCGAACCGGAAACCCGGCGAACCGATCGCGGAAGGTCGTGCCGTGCTGCGAAGCCAGCAGCGTGGTGGGGCACAGCACCGCCACTTGCTTGCCTTCTTGAACTGCCTTGAAGGCGGCACGAATGGCGACTTCCGTTTTGCCGAAGCCGACGTCACCGCACACGAGACGGTCCATCGGCACGGCGCGTTCCATGTCGCCTTTTACCTCGACGATGGCCCGGCGTTGGTCGGGGGTTTCGACGTAGGGAAAGGCCGACTCCATGTCGTGTTGCCACGGGGTGTCCTGCGCAAAAGCGTGTCCTTCGGCGGTGACGCGACGTTGGTACAGCACCACCAGCTCTTGGGCAATTTCCTGCACCGCGGAGCGGACCTTCGACTTCGCGCGCGCGAAGTCTGAACCACCGAGTCGGTGCATCGTCGGTGTTTCGCCGCCGACGTATTGGCGGATCGTGTCGATTTGATCGGTCGGTACGTACAGCTTGTCGCCGCCCTTGTAGGCGAGCAGCAGATAGTCCCGTTGTGTGCCACCGATTGCGCGGCTCACGAGACCCTCGAACTTGCCGACACCGTGGTGGTAGTGAACGACGTAGTCGCCGGGCTTCAGGTCCTGGAACGCGGTACCCGAAGTGCGCGGCTTCTGGCGGCGTGGCCCGGGTCGGCGACCCGTCAGATCGGACTCGGCAATCAGCGCGAGCTTTGCGCTCGGCATGTAGGCGCCGTGGTGCAAACGATGCACCGTGACGAACATTCCGGGGCCGACCGCATTGCGTCGCGCGGTCGGCACGGAGTCGAGGTCGACAACGTCGGCGCCCTCGCCACGCAGACTGTCGGCGATTCGTGCCGCCGAGTTCGGTGTGTCGGCCGCGATGATCACGCGGTTGCCCTCGCGCACGAGCTCGGCAAAGCGACGCACCGCGCCCGACGGGTCGTTTGTGATGGGACCCCACGCCGAAGCGTTGACACTTTTCGCCGAGCCCGTGTCGGCGGCCGCGAGCACGTGGTACGTCGGCACGGCGCCCGTATCGGCGAGAACCGTGTCGGGCGAGGCGTGGAGACGGGGGAAGTCGTCACCTGCAGGATCGCGTCCCCACGTTGTGGCGAGCGCGCTTGCAATGTCGGCCTCTTCGGCGAGGATCTCGACCCCGCGGTCACGAATGCGTCGCGGTTCGACGAACACGAAGCGAACGTCGGCGTTCGACTTGCCGCGCGTAGCCTCGACGGCGGCATTCGCGAGCGTCGAACCGTCACTGAACCACGGAAGCCAACTTTCCATGCCGTCGAAGACGAGCCCTTCGGCGATGCGGTCCCAGTGTTCGCGCCCCCAGGGTTCCTCGGCGACCAAGATCCCGGCGCGTTCGCGCATCGCGTCGTCGAGCAGGAACTCGCGCGCCGGATGCAGCCAGGTCTCTTCGACGGTGGCCGTACTGCGCTGGTCGTTCACGTTGAACGTCTGCAGGCGTTCTATCTCGTCACCCCAGAATTCGACGCGCAAAGGCTCGTCATGCGTCGATCCGAAAACGTCGACGATCGCTCCGCGCTGCGCGACGTGTCCGCGCAGTTCAACAAGGTCTTCGCGCCGGTAGCCGAGCGTGACGAGATCGCGCACCAATTGAGTCGGGTCGATCTGCATTCCGACCTTCAGGTGGACGGGCCATGATTGTGACACCTCGACGTTTGCCGCCGGAGCGGTTTTCTGCAGAAGTGCGCGAGCCCCCGCAACGATGACGCGGGGGCGTTGGTCGGGTGTGCGCAGGCGCCACAGCACCTCGAGTCGCCGACCCATGGTTTCGACGTTCGGGCTGATGCGTTCGAAGGGAAGCGTCTCCCATGCGGGGAACAACGCGACGTTGTCGCTGCCGATGAGGGCCTGCAGGTCGTCGGCGATTTGTCCCGCACTCTGGCCCGTCGCCGTTGCAACGATGAACGTGGCTTGCGGATGCAGGGTGGTCAGCGCGGCAAGCACGGCCGGTCGTGCCGCGTCGGGGCAGGCGAGTGAACCGTCGAGCCCCGACAGCGAACCCGCCACCGCTGCGTCTGATGCGACGAGTTCCCCGACGACACCGATGCTCATCGGATGTGACTCATTGGTTGAAGGTGTTCATCGTTACGGCGACACCGTTCACGATGAGTGACTCGACCGCGTCGGCGGCGCGTGACTCTGCGTCGTCGAGCAGTTGCCGTTCGGCGGGAGGAACCTTGCGCAACACATGGTCGGCACCCATCTCGGCGGACGGAGGCTTGCCGACACCGATGCGCACACGCAGATAGTCCTGTGTCGACAGGTGCGAGGTGATCGATCGCAGACCGTTGTGGCCGGCGAGACCGCCTCCTTCTTTCACCCGAACGGTGCCCGGTGGTAGGTCAAGCTCGTCGTGAACGATGACGAGCCGAGTCCCGAACTGATCGGGCTTCATGTTGTGTCGCTTGACGATGCCACGCACGGCCTGGCCTGATTCGTTCATGAACGTGAGCGGAACGGCGAGCAGCACCTTTTCCTCGCGAATGGTCACTTCGGCGACGAGGGACTTGTCGCGACCTTCTTTCAGGGTCGCATCGTGACGACGCGCAATCTCGGTGACGGCATCTTGTCCGACGTTGTGACGCGTGCGTTCGTACTTCTTTCCGGGGTTACCCAATCCGACGACGATCCACATGTCGGTGCGACCCCGGGAAAACGGGCCGTCGGGTTACGACGCGGCTGGGGCGGCACCCGCGGCGGGTGCGGCACCCTCGGCCGGTGCAGCGGCAGCCGGTGCTTCGGCGCGAGTGGTGAGAACCGTGACGACGACGAGGTCGGGGTCGCCCACCGCGGTGACACCCGCGGGCATCGTGATGTCACGCAGGTGGATGACGTCGTTGACGGTCATGTTGGTGATGTCGATGACGATTTCGTTCGGCATGGACGCCGGCGTGGTGCGCACTTCGATGCTGTCGACGGCTGCGTCGACGAGGCCACCGTCGGCAACGACCGCCTTGGCGGTGCCCGACAGGTTGATCGGAACGCTGACGACGATTTCTTCGGTCATGCTGATCTGCTGGAAGTCGATGTGGCTGACGGTGCGGCGCACTGGGTGACGCTGCAGCTCCTTCACGATCGTGGGGTAGGTGGCACCACCGACGTTCAGGTCGATGATGGTGTTGACGCCGGCAGGACCGGACAACGCGCTTCGCAGGTCGCGGCGGGCAACCGACAGGGAGATGGGAGCCATGCCGTGTCCGTAGAGGACGCCGGGGATCTTGTCGTCGCTGCGCAGGCGGCGCGACGCGGCGCTGCCGGTGGCGCGACCGAGTTCTGCGGAGAGGGATGCATTCGCCATAGGGGACTGGAGTCTACGGGCCGATTCCGGCGAAAACCCACGTGCGGGCGGCCCGGTGTCGGGTCCCGACCGGGTTGAAGGTCAGGCTTGGTTTTCGCCGCCGAAGAGCTCGCTCACGCTCGTCTCGTCGAAAACGGCCGCGAGTGCGTCGGCAAGGATCTGGGCGACCGAGAGCACCTCGATCTTGTCGAGCCGATTTTCCTTTGCGAGAGGAAGGGTGTTCGTGACGACGACCCGTGAGATGGCGCTCTGCTCGAGACGGTCGATCGCGGGACCCGACAACACACCGTGGGTTGCCATTGCCCAGACCTCGGTCGCGCCGCGCTCGAGCAGCAGTTCGGCTGCCGAGGTGATGGTGCCCCCGGTATCGATCATGTCGTCGGTGAGGATGCAGAGCCGTCCCTCGACTTCGCCGATGACTTCCTTTGCGACGGCGACGTTCGTGGTGCCCTTCGGACGACGCTTGTTGATGAAGGCCACGTCGGCGTTCATGTCGGAGAGGTGCTGTGCGAAGCGCTCGGCAACCTTCACGCGACCGGCGTCGGGCGACACGATGACCATGCCCTCACTTGCGTTCTTGCGCACGTACTTCTCGAGTACCGGCATTGCGGTGAGGTGGTCGACGGGGCCGTCGAAGAAACCCTGGATCTGACCGCTGTGCAGGTCGACCGACACCATGCGACCCGCGCCGGCGGCGCGGAACATGTCGGCGATGAGTCGCGCCGTGATGGGTTCGCGACCTTCTGCCTTGCGATCTTGACGGGCATAACCGTAGAAGGGACACACCGCGGTGATTCGCTTCGCCGACGCGCGGTACGCGGCGTCGATCATGATGAGTTGTTCCATGATCGAGTCGTTGATTGAACGCCCGTCGATGCCGTAGTGCGTTTGCATGACGAACACATCGCCACCGCGCACCGAATCGGCAAAGCGGGGACGCAATTCCCCGTTGGCGAACTCGACGATGTTGGCGTCGCCCAGACGAATGCCAAGGTGTTCGGCCACCTCTTCGGCAAGTTCGGGGTGGGTGCGACCCGTGTACAGCGACAGTCGTTTCGTTGTGACCCTGTCGATGTTCAGGCCGTTCATTCAGGCACCTCTCCCGCTTCCAGTCCCGCTTTCGGCCGCCCCGCGCCGCCGTCACGAATATTAGGTGAGGTGATGAACAAGCCCGAAAACCCTCGCGCTCGCGGATGGTTCCGGGGAGAGGACTCGAACCCCTATATACGGGACCAAAACCCGTTGTCCTGCCAATTGAACGACCCCGGACCGAATGAATCGTCGGGGACAACGGTAGCGGGTTTTTCTTTTTCGGGCTTTCCGTTTCAGCGCACCGACCGATATCGTCGTGAGCCTTATGGGTTCACTGATCAAGAAGCGCCGCAAGCGGATGCGCAAGAAGAAGCACAAAAAAATGCTGCGCCGCACCCGCCACCAGCGTCGTAAATAGCGCTCGAACGATCAGGCTCGATGTGCCGTGCGTGTCAGCACCACGGTGCAATCGGCAAGGGCGTCGGCCAGCCATTCGTAGTGGCCGCGCAAAAACCACGTCGACCCACTGCCCGCGAGCAACGGTGTCGTGCCTGTTGCGTCGCTGATTCTGTCGCGGACGCGAGAAAGTCGGGGCTCGGCAACCAGCGCAGCCGGCTCGAGATCGTTCGCACCTTGCGGGGAGCCCGCGTGACGCGGCCCACCTATTGAATCCCACGTTTTGTAGACGAGTGGTGTCGACACGCCGAAGGGCGGAATGACGAGCGTGATGTCGATGTGGTCGTACGGCAACGGCTCGATGATTTCGCCGATACCCCGCACGCGGGCCCGACCGCCCACCATGCAAAAGGGAATGTCGGCTCCCAGTCGCGAGGCCGCGACCATGTCGCCGAAGCCCGCCCAGTGCAACACCGCGGCTGCATCGGCGGAACCTCCACCGAGACCACCGCCGTGGGGGATGTTCTTCGTGAGATTCACCTCGGCGCTGCGACCCGCCAACGCGAGAGCGCGCAGAACCAGATTGCCGGGACCGGTGTCGATGCCGTCGGCGTAGGGACCATCGACGGTGAGCATCGATTTGTCCGGGACGGGGGTGATGGCGAGCGAGTCGGCGAGGTCGAGGGTGACCATCTCGGCGTCGATGAGATGGAAGCCATCGTCGCGCACGCCGGTGACGCGCAGGTCGAGTGTCAACTTGGCATGGGCGGGGATTGTCATTGGTGAACCGTTCGGCACAGTTTTGCCCAGTCGCCGAGCGAAAGTTGCTCGGCGCGCAAAGTGGGATCGATGCCGCTCGCCGCAAAGTGTTCGGCCGACACAACCCCCGCCAGCGCCGAGCGCAGCATCTTGCGCCGCTTGGCGAAGCCGGCGCGAACCAGCGTGAAGAGCTGTTCGGGTGCGACGTCGTCGACCGCGGGGCGTGCGTGGCGCGTGATGCGCACCAGAGCCGAGTCAACCTTCGGTCGTGGCAGGAACACGGTGGGCGGAACCGAACCGACGATTTCGGCGTGTGCCCAGTAGGCGACCTTCACGCTGACGGCACCGTAGGCCTCGGTTCCCGGTGCCGCGCAGAATCGCTCGCCCACTTCTGCCTGAACCATCACGAGCATGGAGCGCACTTCGGGCACGTCGTCGAGCAGGTCGGCGACAAGCGGAGTTGCGATGTTGTAGGGGAGATTCGCAACCACGGTGACGGGAGCGTGCGCGTCACGGCCGCGCGTGGAGTTGATGGACGCGATGAACGCCGCCCAATCGAGTTGCATCGCGTCGGCCTCGTGCACCTCGACGTTGGGGAAAGCGGTCATCTGGTCGCGCAGTACGGGGACGATGCCGCGGTCGACCTCGATGGCGACAACGGCGCCACCGGTTTCGGCGAGCGCGGCCGTGAGAGAACCGAGCCCCGCGCCGATTTCGATGACGACGTCACCCGCCGCCACTCCGGCCAGACGGGCGATGCGTCGCACGGTGTTGGGGTCGACCACGAAGTTCTGGCCGAGTGTTCGGCGCGGCGACAGACCGTGGCGCTCGAGAAGGGCCGCGGCCTGCGGACGGCTGAGTGTCACCAGCTCACCGTGACGGGAAGCGGCGCGTCGACCAGGTTCGCGATCTGCAAATAGAGGGGCGTGTGGATGACGACGTCGGCGCCGGCCGGCAGGGTGACGGCGAAAACGTTCGTACAAGTGAGCGACCGTCCGTTGTTCAGGTTGACGATGGTGACCTCGACGCCGAGCGGTGCCGTCGAGGCGTAACAAATTGCCGAGTTGTAGTCGGGAAACCGCACGTAGCTGGCTTTGGCGTTGACGCGGTTCATTTCGCCCGGGCCGGGATAAGCGATTGGAGCGGTGCCCGTGGGTTGCTGGGCGAGAGGGCCGTCGAGGTTGACCGGCTTCGACGAATCATCCGCGAGCGGGCCAACGGCCGAGGCATTCTCGAGCGGCGTCGAGGTGGAGGTCGACTCGATCGTCGTTGTCACTCCGGTGGTGGTGTCGGTGGCCGAGTCGGACGAGCCGTTGGTTGCGACGAATGCGAACGCGATCACCGTGGTTGCGATTGCGAGAACCGCGATGCGGCGACGCTCGTAGACGTTCATCGTCAGGCTGCCATTCGCGGAAATGCACGACGCGCGTTGCGAGACGTTGCTTCGGCGAGATGTTCCGGGGCAACGTTGCGCAGTTTTGCGATCGCATTGCCCACCACGGCGACGAACGCCGGTTGATTCTGCTTGCCCCGGTGCGGCACGGGTGCGAGATACGGACTGTCGGTTTCCACGAGGAGCCGGTCCTCGGGACACATCAGTGCCGCGTCGCGCAGGTCGGCGGCGTTCTTGAACGTGACGATGCCGGAAAAAGAGAGGAACATTCCGCGGTCGAGGCACAACTTCGCGTGCTCGGGCCCACCGCTGAAGCAGTGCATCACGGTGTTTGTGGGCACTCCTTCGGCATCGAGGATGTCGAGGGTTTCGTCCCAGGCGTCGCGGGTGTGAACGACAAGGGTGAGTTCGTGTTGGTGGGCGAGAGCGATTTGCTCGGCAAACGCCCTGCGCTGCGACGGACGATCGGAGTGTTCGTAGTAGTAGTCGAGACCACACTCACCGATGGCGATGACGCGAGGTTGGTCGATGAAAGGCAGCAACTGGTCGGTGCCGTGCTGTGCCTCGTGGGGGTGCAGTCCGACCGTTGCCCACACTTCGGGGTGCTGTGCAGCAACTGCGATGGCAGCGCGGCTGGTGTCGGCGTCGCACCCGATGGTGATCATGGTTGATACGCCCGCGTCGCGGGCGGCGCGAACCGCCGCCTCGGTGCCGAGGTCCATGCGATTGTCCTCGAGATGGCAATGGGTATCGGTCCACATAAAAAGGTGTTGGCGGGGCGGTTACTTGGACTTGCGCGGGAAGAGCGGATCGCCCTTTTCGACGCTGCGTCCCGCGGGGTACTTCCCCCAGGAAACGCTATTGGGTAACAGCTGAGCGGACACGTCACCGTCGAGTCCGATGCGCTGCCAAACAGCCTGGGCCGTGCCGGGCATGGCCGGAACGCAGAGGATCGACACGATGCGCAGCGCTTCGAGTGCGTCGCCCATGATGCCGTTGAGCTCTGGCGAGGGTTCGGCCTTCCAGGGTTCGTGGTTTTCGAGGAATGCGTTCGTGGCGTGGATGAGCGACCACGTGGCTTCGAGCGCGCGGCTCGGTTGAAACGACTGCCACGCGGCGGACGTATCGGCGACGGCGCGTTCGGCGATTTCGCGCAACGGCGAATCGGGACGCGGTGCGGTACCGATGCCGTCGCACTTCTTCTGTACCACCGTTGCAACGCGGGCCGCGAGGTTGCCGAGGTTGTTCGCGAGATCGGAGTTGTAACGCGACACGAGACCTTCGTAGGTGAAGTCACCGTCGTTGCCGTACTGAGTATCGGAAAGGACGTAGTAGCGGAAACCATCGACGCCGAATTCGTCGATGAGATCGAGCGGATTGACGACGTTGCCCGTGGTCTTCGACATCTTCTCGCCACCGACGAGGAGCCAGCCGCCAACCGCCCAATGTTGGGGCGGTTCGATTCCGGCGGACATGAGCATGGCGGGCCAGTACACGCAATGGAACCGGATGATGTCCTTGCCGATGAGGTGCACCGACACGGGCCAGTTCCGCGCAAAGGCGTCGTCATCGGTTCCGTAGCCAACTGCGGTGATGTAGTTGGCGAGGGCGTCGAACCACACGTAGGTGACGTGTTCTGAATCCCACGGAATGGGGATGCCCCACTTCAGGCTGTTGCGGCTGATCGAGAAGTCGCGCAGACCCTGCTTGATGAACGAGGTGACCTCGTTCATGCGGTACGACGGAGTGATGCACCCCGGGTGTTTTGCGTACCAGTCGAGGAGTCGGTCGCCGAACCGTGAGAGACGGAAGAACCAGTTCTCTTCCTCGACGTGTTCGACGGGGCGCTTGTGCACCGGGCAGTTGCCACCCTCGAGTTCCTCTTCGGTGAAGTACGCCTCGCAGGCCACGCAGTAGAGGCCCGAGTACGTGTCGAGTTCGATGTCGCCTGCCTCGTAGCAGGCCTGCAGCAACTTGGCCACGCCACGCTTGTGACGTTCTTCGGTCGTGCGGATGAAGTCGTCGTAACTGATGTCGAGGCGCGCCCAGGCATCGGCAAAGAGCGGTGCAATGGAGTCGGTGAACGCCTGGGGTGATACACCGGCCGCATCGGCGGCCTGTTGAATTTTCAAACCGTGCTCGTCGGTGCCGGTGAGAAAGTGCACGTCGTCGCCGTTCAGCCGGTGCCAGCGCGCGAAGGCATCACCCACGATGGTGGTGTACGCGTGACCCAAGTGGGGTCGTGCGTTCACGTAATAGATGGGGGTGGTGAGCGAGAAACGCGGCACCTGACGAGGATACGCTCGGCATCAGTGAGTTTCGCCTTTGATTCCGCGACCGCAGTCGAGAAAATGGCAGAAGGTCGGTACTCGGCGACGGTTCTGCCCGGGTGGGACATCATGGGCAATGCGAACGGGGGATACCTGTTCGCCCTCGGTGGTCGTGCGATGCGCGAGCATTCGGGACGTCGCGACCCGTTCACCGTGACGGCGCACTATCTCGCACCCGTGCAAGCCGGCCCCATCAACATCGAGGTCGACACGGTGAAAACTGGGAAATTGTTGACCACCATGAACGCGAGCATCGTCGTCAACGGTCGCTCGGCGGTGCGTTTCCTCGGCGCGTTCGGCGAGACGGCCGACGTGACCGACGATCAGTTCGTTTCCGCGACGCCCCCCGAGATTCCACCCTTCGAAGAATGTGTGCCAAGGAACCACGACGGCACCGCGATGCCCGTCGAGTTCGCCAACCGGTTCGACTCGCGCATTCATCCCGACGACACGGCATTCCTGCGTGGCGAAACCAGCGGCGTTGCGGTGATGCGCGGCTGGTTCGAGTTCGGCGACGGTCGCCCGATCGACACTCTCGGCCTGCTCACCATCGCCGATTCGTTCGCCCCGCCGGTGTTCAACGTTCCGGTGCCGAAGGCCTGGGTGCCGACAATCGAACTCACCGTCCACGTGCGTGCGGTACCCGTCGGCACGCGGGTTGCGTGCGTTTTCCGTTCCCGCGTCATACAGGGCGGCCTCACCGAGGAAGACGGCGAGATGTGGGATCAAGCGGGCAACCTTGTCGCCCAGTCGCGACAGCTCGCCCTTCTCGGTCGCGGTTGAATCAGCGGGCGAGCAGCGTCAACAAATCGGCCGGTGATTCGGCAATTGCATGTGACCCCGCGGCGGTGAGTTCCGCGCGCGAACCGAAACCCCACAGCACACCCAGGCCTTTGGTGCCGACCTCGGTGGCGGCATCGATGTCGTGATGTCGATCGCCGATCATCCAACACTCGTCGTGGTCGACGGTGACGTCGTGGAGGTCGCGCAGGTCGCGAATCGCCTGTTCCAGCAACCGTGCTTTGGGCACTTCGTTGTCCGATTCGGCAGCCACCACGTGGAGAAATCGACTGCGTGCCGAGGTGACGTCGAGAACCATCAACGCCTGCTTCTCGGGCTTCGACGTCACAACGGCCAGGTGCCAGTCGCGACCCAGCACGTCGAGCACGTCGAGGATTCCCTCGAAGGGTGGAGTTCGCGGCACGTACTTGGGCGTGTAGACCGCGCGATAGTCGGCAATGAACTCGTCTGCCCCGTCGACGGGCAGACCGCGCGGCACGAAGAAAGTCGGGTACGAAGTCGCAAGTGGTGGTCCGACAATGTGTGCCAGGTCGTCGCGCGTCAGCGGCGCAACGCCGCGCGCGGCCAGCACCTCGTTCATCGCTCCCATGATTCCTGCACCCGAATCGGCGACCGTGCCGTCGAGATCGAAGAAGAGAACATGCTGTTTCATGGTTGCTCCGATGTACCGCGTCGTGACAGCGCCACGCGGTAGGCGGTGCGTCGCGCGACGCCGAGTGCGGTTGCAACGTGGTCGGCTGCATCGCGTACCGACAGGCCATTGGCGAGCGCAGCGTCGACGGCGCCTGCGATTTGTTCGTCGTTGGCAGGCGCAGCCGGTCCCGCGCCATCAATGACGACGACGAACTCTCCCTGTGGTTCCTTTGCGCTGAAGTGCTCGATTGCGCCAGCGAGGGTTCCGCGCCACACCTCCTCGTGCAGTTTCGTGAGTTCACGGGCAACGGCAACGCGACGATCGCTCCCGCAGGCGTTTGCAAGGTCGGCGAGAGTGCGCACGACGCGGTGTGGTGATTCGTAGATGATGGTTGTTCGTTCCTCGAGTGCGATGTCGGCGAGTCGATGGTCGCGGTCGCCTCCAGAGCGCGGAATGAATCCTTCGAAGACGAACCGCGTCGTGGGCAGACCGCTGATGACGAGTGCCATCACCAACGCAGCGGGACCCGGCACGGCGGAAACATCGAGTCCGGCGTCGAGCACCGCACGCACGACGACGGCCCCGGGGTCGGAGATCGCCGGCGTTCCCGCATCGGTGATGAGAGCCACGGTCTTGCCCGCCGTGATCGCGTCAACGATGCGCGCGCAGGCGTCGCGTTCGGTGTGTTCGTTCACCACGACATACGTCGGGTCGGCGATGCCGAGGTGTTTCACCAGCCGTCCGGAATGGCGTGAGTCCTCGCAAGCGATGAGATCGGCGGCCGCCAGTGCCTCGCGACTGCGTTGCGAGACGTCACCAAGGTTGCCGATGGGCGTTGCGACGAGAACAAGAGAGCCGGTCATTTTGGCGACGTCGATTCGGGCGCGGCGGGGAACTCGGCATCACGAATGCGAATGGCGTCGCCCGGTCCGAGTCCCCAATGGCGAAACGCATTCGGGGTTGTTTCGACCACGCGGGCCGCGCGCATGACGGGTCGTGCGATTCGGTTGCGCCGAAGCGGTCGGATCGCGACGATGGTGTCGTTGTCGTCGAGGTAAACGACATCGATGGGAAAGCGCATGCCGAACGAGTGAACCCAGCGACATTTCGGAATGACGAGGGGAATCGTGGCGTCGTCAAAATCCTTCAACCCGCGCCGCCGTTCGCGTCGTGTCACGGCAATGTTGGCGCTGGCGAGAACCCGCGTCTCGTGAATGAGCCAGGCTCCGAGCATCGGCGGCGGGTTGCGCCGCGGTGGTCGCGCGAATGCAGACATGTCGGACTTCACGCTAACCAGTCGTCGCGTGATCAGACGTTGAAGCGGAACTCCATCACGTCGCCGTCGACACCCTCGTAGTCCTTGCCTTCGAGGCGGATCTTGCCCAGTTCCTTTGCCTTTGTCCACGAGCCGATTTCCAACAGCTCGTCCCAGCGAATGACTTCGGCACGGATGAATCCGCGCTGGAAGTCGGAGTGAATGCGCCCCGCACATTCGGGTGCCTTGGCTCCGGCGCGAAAAGTCCACGCGCGTGATTCTTTTTCGCCGGTCGTGAAGAAGGTGCGCAGGCCGAGCAGGTGGTACGCGCTACGCACCATGCGGGGAAGGGCACCTTCGCCGAGTCCGAGGGCGCCGAGCATGTCGGCACGGTCGGCTTCATCGAGTTGCGCGGCTTCGGCCTCGAGTTGCACGCTCATGCCGAGAACCTCGACTTCGCCCTCGCTTTTCGAACCCGGTGGGGCGATTTCGTTGCGCACGCGTGCCTCGACATCGGGAATCCGGTCGAGTTCGTTTTCGCCCACGTTCACCACGGCGAGCACGCGACGGTTGGTGAGCAAGAAGTGCGGCGCGAGCGCGGCGCGTACGTCGGTGCCGAGCCCCGCGCGATACAGGGGGAGTCCCTGGCTGAGCGCGGCGTGCGCGGCTTCGAGCGCCGCTGCCTCTTCGGCGACGTTCTTGTCGAGCTTTGCTACTTTTTGCGAGCGACCCAATCGCGATTCGACCGTTTCGAGGTCGGCGAGTGCGAGTTCCAATTCGACCACCCGCAGGTGTTCCAGTGGGTCGGACGGTCCGGGCACGTCGTCGTCTTCGAATGCGCGCAGCACGAACACGATCGCATCGACTTCACGAATGTTGGCGAGGAACTTGTTGCCAAGACCCTCGCCCTTGCTGGCGCCTTCGACCAGGCCGCCGATGTCGACCACCTGCACGGACGCATGGACAACGTTCTTCGACTTCGACATTGCGGCCAGTTGGTCGAGACGGGAATCGGGGACTTTGGCCACGCCGATGTTCGGGTCTTTCGTGGCGAACGCGTAGGGCGCCGCAAGTGCTCCGCCACCCGTGAGGGCGTTGTAGAGAGAGGACTTGCCAGCGTTCGGAAGGCCGACGAGGCCGAAGCGTTCCATGGGTCCCCGAGGGTACCGATGAAGGGCCCGAAACCCTTGGAAATAGTGGGTTTGGGGTGTGGAACGGGTGAGCGGAATTGTTACTATGGCCGTAGTGGTAATTCCCCCCGCAGCCACCCTGCCGACACGGAGACACAGATGAGCACTTTCGATCTCGATCTGAGCAAGTACCAACTGGGTTGGAGCGACAGCGTCGAATACGCCTTTGCGCCCGAAAAGGGCCTGAACGACGGCGTGGTCGAGCAGATCTCGTGGTGGAAAGGCGAGCCCGAGTGGATGCGCCAGTTCCGACTGCGCTCTCTCAAGATGTTCGACCGCAAGCCGATGGCCAAGTGGTTCGCCGACAACATGCCCGACATCGACTTCCAGGACATCTACTACTACCTGCGCCCGGCAACCGAACAGGTCGACGAATGGGACGACCTGCCCGAGCAGATGAAGGCAACCTACGAGAAGCTGGGTATTCCCGAAGCCGAGCGCAAGTACCTCGCCGGTGTCACCGCGCAGTACGAATCCGAAGTCGTCTTCCACCGCAACCGCGAAGACCTCGAGGCGCAGGGGATTCTCTTTTGCGACATGGACACCGCGTTGCGCGAGTACCCCGACCTTGTCAAGCAGTACTTCGGCACCGTCATTCCGCCCGGTGACAACAAGTTCTCCGCGTTGAACTCGTCGGTTTGGTCGGGCGGTTCTTTCATCTACGTGCCGCCGGGCGTCGAATGCGACATGCCCCTGCAGGCCTACTTCCGCATCAACTCGGAAAACGCCGGTCAGTTCGAGCGCACGCTCATCATCGCCGACGAGGGCTCGAAGGTGCACTACATCGAGGGTTGCTCGGCGCCGGTGTACACCAGCGACTCACTGCACTCGGCCGTGGTGGAAATCGTGGTGAAGCCCAGTGCCCGTGTCACCTACACGACCATTCAAAACTGGTCGCCGAACGTGTACAACCTCCGAAGCTGACGATGAAGTACCCCAGCGTCTACCTCGTGGGTCCGAAAGCTACGGGCGAAGTGCTGTCGGTTGCTTACGCCGGTGCGGGCCAGCACCAAGACGCCGGCGCGAAGATGGTGCACGCTGCACCCGAGACCTCTTCGAAGATCGTCTCGAAGTCGATTTCGAAAGACGGCGGCATCACCACGTACCGCGGGCTTGTCCGAGTCGACGAAGGCGCCTACGGCTGCAAGAGCCATGTGCAATGCGACGCGCTCATTCTCGACGAAACCAGTGAGTCGCGCACACTTCCCTACATGGAAGTGGGCGAGCGTGACGCACAGATCGGCCACGAAGCAACCGTGTCGAAAATCGCCGACGAGCAGTTGTTCTACCTTCAGAGCCGCGGTCTCTCGCAGGAACAAGCCATGTCGATGGTCGTCAACGGGTTCATCGAGCCCGTTACGCGCACGTTGCCGATGGAGTACGCGGTCGAATGGAGCCGCCTCATCGAGCTGCAGATGGAAGGTTCGGTCGGCTGATGCCGATGAAGGCCGAGTGCAAGCACTACGAAACGCGCACCTACGCAAACGGTGATGCGGTTCGCAAGTGCACACTCGATCTTGCGCCCGACGCGCCGTGGCGCTGCCCCGATGCGTGTCCCAAGTACGAACGCCGACTTGCAGATGCCGCGTGGGTCAAAGGCAGCGCTCTCGCTCCGCGCACCCCCGAGGAACCGCCCGGTCTCGACGACGGTTCGGCTGCCGCAGTTCTCGATGCAGCCGAAGACATCGTGAATGCGGCCGGGTTCAACCTCATGGAAGAACTGGCGAACGAAAAGAAACGCCGTTGGTGGAAGTTCCGCCGCAAGAAGTAACGCACCACACCACAAGGATCCCCCAACATGACCACCCCCACCACGTTCCGCGACGTCGCGCTGCCGACCGCCGACGAAGAGATCTGGCGTTACAGCCGCATCGGTGAACTTGATCTTGCCAAGTACGCCGCGGGTCGCGTCGGCACCACCATCGAAGCGTCGGGTGCTGCCGCAGCCGTGGTGGCGTCGGGGTCATTTGCCGACTGCGGCAAGGCGATGCCCATCGCGGTCGATGCCTTTGCCGAAATCAGCGCCATTCAATCGACCGGTGACTCGGCAGACATCACGGTTGTACGCGTGCCACGCGGTGCCGCCGTCGCCGAACCGATCGTGATCACTCGCACAGTTGCCGCAGCGGGCATTCTCGCCACTCCGCGTCTCGTCATCGATGCGGGCGAGAACAGCGAGGTCACGGTCATCGAACGTTTTGTCGGCGCCGACAGCCTCGACTCTCTCGTGCTTCCAGTTGTCGAGATGATTGCCGCACAGGCAGCACGCATCACCTACCTCGCGATCAACGAGCTGGGTGACCGCACGTGGAAGATTTCGCACCAGCAATCGCTGGGCGAGCGCGACTCCACCACGCGGATCTACACCGTGGCTCTTGGCGGCGACTACGCCCGCGTGCGCACCGAGGCTCGCCTGGTTGGCACCGGCGCCAGCACCCAACAGGTTGCCCTCTACTTCGCCGACAACAACCAGATGCACGACTTTCGAACGCTGCAAACCCACGTGGCCCCACGCACGTCGAGCGACATGCTTTTCAAGGGTGCTGTCGCAGGTACGTCGAAGAGTGTCTATACCGGTCTCATTCGCATCGAAAAGGACGCGCACGGCTCGCAGGCGTACCAGACGAACCGCAACCTCACCCTCTCCGAAGGTGCATGGGCCGAGAGCGTGCCGAACCTCGAGATCGAAACGAACGACGTGAAGTGCAGCCACGCCAGCACCGTCGGACCGATCGACGACGAGCAGCGGTTCTATCTCGAGTCGCGCGGCATCCGCCCGGAAATCGCCGAGCGTCTCGTCGTTCTGGGCTTCTTCAACGAAGTCATCGAACGACTGCCGAACCTTCCCGTCGTCGCCGGCCTGCGCGACAAGGTTGCCGCCAAGTTGGGAGCAGCGCTGTGAGCACCAAGATTGGAACTCTTGACGACTTCGCCTCCGGTACCGCAACCAAGGTCGCGGTCAATGGAACCAACGTCGCGGTCGTTCGCATCGGTGACGACTTCTACGCGATCAACGACACCTGTAGTCACGGCAACGTGTCGCTGTCCGAAGGCGAAGTGCACACCGCCACAAAGGAACTCGAGTGCATGAAGCACGGCAGTGCCTTCAACCTCGAGAATGGCTGTCCCAACACGTTGCCTGCAACGCAGCCCGTCGCCGTCTATACCGTCACCGTGAAGGGTGACGACGTCTTCATCGAGAACGGAAGCAAATGAGCACCCTCACAATCTCCAACCTGCAGGCCGGCATCCCCGGTAAGCAGATTCTCAACGGCATCGACCTCACCCTGAAGTCGGGTGAAGTTCACGCGATCATGGGTCCGAACGGTGCCGGCAAGTCGACGATGTCGGGCGTCATCATGGGCAAGCCCGGTTACGACGTCATCTCGGGTTCGGTCACCATCGACGGAGAAGAACTTCTGGGCAAGCCCGCATGGGAGCGCGCCCTCGCCGGGCTGCACCTGGTGATGCAGTACCCAACCGAAGTGCCCGGTGTCCACATCGACGAAGTCATGCGCGAGGCCTTCGCCACCCGTGGGCGTGACACCAAGGAACTCGACGCGCTCATTGCGAAAGAGGCGGGTCGCATCAACTTCAGTACCGACCTCGTCGCGCGCTCGTTGAACGTCGACCTGTCGGGTGGTGAGAAGAAGCGCAACGAGACCCTCCAATTGTCGCTTCTCAAGCCGAAGTTCGCGATTCTCGACGAACTCGACTCGGGCCTCGACATCGACGCCCTTCGTGACTGTGCGCGCCGTGTCGAAGCTGCCACCACCGAGGACAACCTTGGCGTGTTGGTGATTACGCACTACGCGCGCCTGCTCGAGGAACTCAAGCCAGACTTCGTCCACATTCTCGCCGCCGGCAAGATCGTGAAGTCGGGTGGCCCTGAACTTGCTGACGAACTCGAAAAATCGGGCTACGCCGCTTTTCAGTGACTACTCGGTGAGACCTGATTTCAGGTATTGCTCGAAGCAGTCGACGATCAGAAGGTCACGCGGGTAGGTGAGGCGCTTGCGCGTCTTGTCGATCGACAACCACTCGACCACATCCACCTCGTTGTTGGGGGAGTGGGTGCCGCTCGCCACCGTCATTGTCCAGTAGCGAACGCGCTTCGGGCGTCCTTTGCGATCGATGTACGACACGCGCGCGATCTCGTGACCAAGGCGGCAGTGGAGCCCCGTTTCCTCGAACACCTCACGCATCGCGCATTCCTCTTCACTCGAGTCGGAGTCGTCGCGCTTGCCCTTCGGAAAGGTCCAGTCGTCGTAACCCTCGCCCGGGCGGTGAACCAAGAGCAGCTCGGCGGACCCATTTGCCGTCCAACGCCACACAACGCCACCCGCTGCTCGAATGATCTTGTCGGCCATCGGGTCATATCGTTGCAGAGCGAGAGGTCGAACGCCGAACTTGCCACGCCGACCAGGCAAGGGGGCCGGTGAGGTTGAAGAGCGCCGCGAAGGCGAGGCGGGTGTCGAGCGCCCAGCCCAGTTGCCGGCCGAGTTCGACAGCGAGCAGCCTGGTTGGGATGAACGTCATGGTGAGAGCCAACGCACCGGTCGCGGCGGCGCGCACCAGACGCCGTTCGATGCCGGGGCGATCGACGTTCGCCAGCTCGAACGCAACGCGTTCGTCGAGTCCATCGTTCGCGCAGGCCAGAGCGAGACGTACCCGCGTGCGAACGATGGCGCGTACCTCGGTCGAGGCACCGATGGCGAGTGCCGCGAGGGCCACGAAGGTGTTGAGGGCGAGTGACTGAAGGCCGTTCATGCCCCCATGTTGCAACGGGGGTGTAACGGCTCAGTGCTCGCTGCGGACGACCAGCTTGCGGAGCTCTTCGACGAACACCACGCTGCTTGCGACGGCGGCACAGATGAGCCACTGTCCGAACGAGATCGACGTGACGTTGAAGAGGTCTTGCAGCGGGCCGACAACGGTGAGGAGCACCTGGAAGAAGCCCGACATGCCGAGGGCCGCCCACAGTCTCCAGTTGGAGATGGTGCGGCGGTTGAAGACGCTGTGGGTTTCGTTGCGTGCATTCAGAATGTTGAAGAACTGGAAGAACACGAACGTGCAAAACGCCATGGTTCCGGCGACGGATGCCTTGTCGTAGCTGACCTCGCCCGGGGCGAGCTGCAGAACGAGCAGTGTGCCGACTGCCATCACGACGGCCGAGGTGATGACGGCCGACCAGCGACGCTTGGTGAGTATCGGTTCGCTCATCGGTCGCGGTGGCTGCTGCATGACGTTGGCGGTGGGCTTGTCGAATGCGAGAGCCATCGCCGGCGGGCCGTCCATGATGATGTTGACCCAGAGAATTGCGATGGCTGCGAACGGCTTGCCGTCGGCGATGCCGAAGATCGACGCGATGAGGAACAGTGCGGAAAAGCCGATCGCCGTTGACAGCTGGAAGCGGACGAACGAAACGATGTTGTGATAGATCGCACGTCCCTGGCGAACGGCACCGACGATGGTGGCGAAGTTGTCGTCGGTGAGCACCATGGTCGCCGCTTCCTTCGACACCTCGGTGCCGGTGATGCCCATCGCGACGCCCATGTCCGACTTCTTCAGCGCGGGTGCGTCGTTCACGCCATCACCCGTCATGGCAACGACGCGCTTTTTCGACTGGAGGAGGCCGACGAGGCGCATTTTGTGCTCGGGTGCGACGCGCGCAAACACGCCGATGTCATCGATTTGGTTGCGTAGCTCGTCGTCGGTCATCTTCTCGATGTCGGCGCCGGTGACTGCGCGGCCTCCGATGCCGAGCTGCTTGCCGATGCTCGCCGCGGTGACGGCATGGTCGCCGGTAATCATCTTCACGGCAATGCCGGCGCTGTGGGCTTCTTCGATGGCGAGCTTCGCCTCGGGGCGGGGTGGGTCGACGATGCCGACGAGGGTGAGGAGCGTGAGATCGGTGAGAAGGTCTTCGACCTTTCCACCACCGTCGACGAACTCTTGCCATTCGGCGTTGGGGAGTTGACGCACAGCGAGAGCGAGCACCCGCAGGCCATCGGCGGCCATGGCGTCGTAGTGACCATCGAGACCGGTGCGGCTGGTGCTCATCGATGCGGTGTCGTGGGGGAGGAGCACTTGGCTGCAGCGAGACATCACCACGTCGGGCGCGCCCTTCACGTAAATGCGGACGAGATCGGACCCGGAGGGAATGGGGAACCGATGGACGGTGGCCATGTATTTGGTGGCCGAGTCGAAGGGCACCTCGGCGACACGCGGGTATTCGCTGCGCACCTGCGCAAGGTTGACGCCGAGTTTTTCGGCAAGGACAACGAGTGCGCCTTCGGTGGGGTC
>RGCG01000002.1 GCA_009919275.1 Actinomycetota bacterium | reverse complement strand
AATTACCCGGCACATGGTCCTTGCCGCAGCAATCTCGGCGCTCTACGACGCCGAATCGTGGAGTGAACTCGATGCTGCATTGACCAGTGCTGCCGCCGGTGACGGATCGAAGATTCGTGCGATGTACGACGGGTTTTACTACCAGGACGCGGGATTCGAGGATCTCCGCAACACGTTCGAGGCCTCGGTTGCCATCTCGTGTGTCGACGACGCCGACCGAACACCCGTGGGCGACCTCGCGCAGGTAGCCCCGCGTCTCCACACATTCTTCGCACCCGATCAGTTGTGCGCGCGCTGGCCCGCCCGAGCCTCCGAGACGTCCGCATTGGTCAGCGACGGTGGTACTCCGACGCTGATCATCGGCGCCACGAAGGACCCCGCCTCCCCGTTCGCCGGCGTCCTCGCCACCGCGCGGGAATCCGGAAATGCCCGATTGATCACCGTCGAAGGCAATCGGCACACCAGCTACCTCGGTGTCGACTGCGTCACGCATCTGGTTGACGCTTATCTGATCGACCTCACCGATCCGGGTGAGGCCACGTGCCCGGCGGGTCCACCAATCAGCGAATGAAGATCTGAACAGCCATCGACCGGTTCAGTCCGGTCTGCGACTGGCAGCAGTTGATCACGTCGCCGGCCGAGTAGCTACGTGCTGACACATCGAGGCCAATGCCACCACTCACGTCGTTCGACCCCTGGTCGCCCTCGTTGTTCCAGCCGAATCCCCAGCGCGTCTTCAACTGCGGAGCGCTTGTCGTGTAGTTGAAGCCGTACCACTTGAAGCCGCCCTGCGCGCTGAAGACCGAGCCGTTCCAACCGGAGAAGAGGAATGGGTCGCCAAGCGACTGGTTATTGGCACCGCCGAAGAGACCAAGGGCTGTCTTTGGTCCACTGGGCACATTCGCCGTCCACGTCCAGCCATAGTTGTGGCCGTCGATAGAACCTCGCTCTGTCGCCCCGAACGATGTCGTACTGACGTCGGGGAAGATGGCGAGCAGTTCGGTGCCGGCAAGGCGGTTAAAGGTCGAGAACTTCGCGTCGGCCGACGTTGTATTGGTTGACCCCTCGTTCAAGGTGTTCGTGGTGGTCCAGTAATTCGAGGCGTACGGGAAGGTTGTGCTGTTCTGGGCCGACTTCATGATCATCGTCCAGCCACCACCACCCATGGCGCTGTCCATCAGACAGTAGGCCTGTGTCGGAATGATGACGCCACCCGAGTTGACGTTGATTGTGTAGACACCGTTCGCGTTTGTGTTGGTTGTCTGTTTGATGTCGAGACACGAGCTCCGCCTCTGCCACGAACGCACCGCGCGAACCTTGGCGGGCAGGCCGATCTGAGCGATGCTCGATGAGCCTGCCTGTGTGACGACATGCGCCCCACGCGTTGACTGGGTTACGTCGAACTTCAGGATCGTGTGGTCCCAGTAGTAGACGGAGTTTCGACCAACGATCACGTAGATCGACTCGCCGCTCGGCACGAGAATCTTCGAGCCCGAGAACGGAGTTTCCGCCGTGGTACCGGAGGCAATCGTGCCCGACGAAATCAGCGAATAGTTGGTGTCGCCCACCAAACCACGCTGCACGTGGTAAGAGATTCCATCGGTGTTATTGGTCGGATACGCAAGCTTCAACGAACCCTCGATGTCGACCACAATGTCCGACCCGGTGCGGTTCGTCCAACCCACGCCGACACCGCTGTCACTGTCGTCCGGGTGGATGAGCAGCGCAGGTCGACCACCGAATGCCGTGGATCCGGGCGCTGAGAACGATGGGAATGTGACGCGCTGGACGAACGGATAGTTTCCGTACGACTTGTTGTTGTCCCACTGTGCCTCGTGGGGAATGACCTCGTTGCCCGATGCCTGCCAGTTCGGCAAGACTGTCGCGCTGCTTCGTGCCGACGGAATGTCGTAATACGTCCATGGGTTCGTGTCGCCAACCGAACCATTCGCCGTGTTGAAGTCGCTGTAGACCGCCGACGATGAACGCACCCACACGGCCATCGTCCGCGGCACGTAACCACTGGCCGTACCACTCGGCGTCACGTAACCCGATGAACCATCGTGGCCCAGATAGACGGCACTGAAGGCCTGTTCGTCTTCGTTCCAATCGAGTTGCGGATTGATGCCGGGGTTGGAGACGAGACCGTACGCCGAGCCATACCGCACACCGAACGTCTTATTGCGCATGTACATGGAACTCGGTAGGCCGGGGGAACCGACAAGAGTGGTCAGGCTGACGAGTGACTGATCGACCGAGGTACCGCCGATCGAGAACGACGTCGATGAGGTGCCGGTCGGCGGCGTCGATGCCGTTCCGGTGAGCGTCATCAGCGACGCGATCGGCAGTTTGAACGACACCGCATTGGCGTACGAATCGATGCCGCCGGTGGGAAGCGTGCCGCTCGCGCCGGTCCACGAGATTGCCACCTCGTCGGCACCACGGAACGCTTCGAGAGCGTTCAGGTTCGCCGATCCGGACCGCGTCGCTGCATTGAACGTTCCGTTTGTCGTGTCGAGCTTGCCGATGGCGCCCGACTCACCGTAGGCAACGAGCTTCCAACCTCCGCCCGCGGTTGTCATGTCGACGTACGTCGTGCCAAGTCCCTGCACCGGTGCGAGTCCCGACGTTGATGGAAGAGGAGCCCCGGCGCCGACTGCACTCGTCACCGCGCCCGATGACGTCCAGTATTTCCCGGCGGGCAGTGTGATACCGGCAGTGGCGAGGTTCGACACCGCTAGTTCGAACTCGCTCTTCGACGGCAGGAACCAGTCGGTCTGTGTCGTCGTGGCATAACCGTCGGCGGCCGCCGCGGCAGCGCACGACGCGCTTGCCGCAAGCATCGCCGATGAGTTCGCCGCACCCGTCCCCACACCCGTCGCAGTGGAAGCACTGCCAGCCGAATACGGGCACCATGTTGCCGACGATGAGGCATCGGCGGGTGCAATTTCCATGAAGTCAAGGTCGGGGTACTGGTTCGACGTGTCGAGGAAGAACACGGTGCCGCCGCCGGGCCCTTCGTCGCCGATGCGACATGTGCCGCCGTCCTTGCACAATGCGCCGACCGTGAGTTCATAGGTCACCGACGCGGAGTTCCAGTTCGCGTTGCCCGGCACCGACGCGGTAAGAACGGCCACCCCTGCTGTGAGGAGATCGACGACGCCTGTCGTTGGGTGAATCGTGGCAACTGCAGGATCACTACTCGTGTAACCCACCGCACCCGCGTCGGTCGTACTCGGTGTTGGGGCGACCACCGTGAAGTTCGGATCGTCAGCGCGGTACGGCCCACCCGGCACGGTGAATCCGCTCAACGTGGGCGTTGCCTTCGTCACCGTGAACGCGACGGTCTGCGACTTCACCAGATAGGCGCCATACGCGGGCTCGGTTGCGGTGAACGTTGTGGAACCGGAGCCCACGATCGTCACACGTCCCGAGTAACGGTCGATTGTTGCCACCGACGTGTTGCTGCTGGAGTATTCGGTAGGCGCAGGGTTGAGCGATGTTGGCGCCGTCACCGAGAAGGGCGCGGTTCCAAAGACGTACGAGGATGCGGGGAGGGCGAAGCCGGTCAGCGTCGCGTTGATGGCAACGGACCCCTTCGCTGCGAAGGCACGAATCGGCATGATTCCCCGCAAATCGGTCTTCAATGCATCGAATCGAGTGCCCGAAGTCAGGTCAACGGTGTAGGCGCGGGTGGCGTTCACCTGATTCGATGCCCAAAACTCCCCGGACACCCCGGTGAGGAGTCCGGCGTCGATGAGGTTTGTCTTGACGAGTTGCAGCTCGACCGGAGCGGGCAGATACCAGTCGGTTCGTCCACCACCCGGGAAGGCCCGCGCCGAATGGGCCGCACTGCTGCTGCAGTTGGCGAGAATTCCCGGCATGTTGAAGATGCCCTGTGCGTTGTCGGATGTGCCCGACAGAGACGTCGAGGCGGCGGAGGTATTGCACCAGCTGGTGGTCCCACCGGCGACCGCGGCCTCCAGATAGTCGACACCGACGTAGTCATCGTTGGTGTCAATAAAGAAGACCTTGCCACCGCCGGGCCCGGTGTCACCGATCGAACACGAAATGCCGAGCTGACAGTTCGTCAGGCTGCCACCCACCGGCGGAACCTCCGGTGGTACACACGCTCCACCGTCGGCGCAGGACGGTTCGACCGCAAGGGTGACGCGACTGGCCGCACCTCGAACCGCACCGAGACCACCCTGCGACGCCGCCAAGATTGCCGTCCCTGCACCGGTGATTGTCACCGCACCCGTGCGAGCATCAACCGTCGCGACACCAGGGTTGGAACTGACATACGAGATTGGTGTCGCCTCGCTTGTCGGGGCAAAGGCGCGAATCGGCCGAACGTAGCGGCTGTCACCTTTGCCCGTGACTGCCGTCGAGTCTTGGCACGGGTGCTGCAACCAACGTGAGCCCGCGTCGAACTCCGTCGATGCTTGGTACCACTCTCCACACGACAAGCTGCCGATGGTGTCGCGCTTGAGATAGATCTGTCGAAGTTCGTCGATCGACGGGAGGTACCAATCGGAGAGGCCACCGCCGTTGTATGCACGCGCCATGGTCGCGGCTCGGCTCGTCGTCGACGACTGGGCGATGATCGCCTGCGTGTTGCCGAAGCCCGATCCAATTGCGGTGCCGCGCGCGGACGTGCCGATTGCGGTACCCGTGTTCCCGGACCACGCGACGCGGGGGTCGTCGTTGGTCCCGGCCCACGTAATCGGCGCAGCCTCGAGGTATCTGCACGATGAACCACACGGTGCACCCGGGGCAGCAAAACCGGACGAGACATGGAAGACCCGTCCGCCACCGGGGCCGGTGTCACCCACACTGCATGGTCCGCCCTGGGCGCACGTCAAGGTCCCGATCGTCCTGCTCGAGGTTGGTACCGGAAGCGTGAAACTCGGGCTTGCAGTTGTGTAGTTGGAGCCGGGAAGTGCGAGTGCCCCGAGCGTCGTTGTGGTGCGTCCGGCTCCGGCGAACGAATCAACAACATTGGTCGGTGAGAAAACATTGCCCGAAACCACGTTGCCGATTTGGCCCCAGTCGTTGAAACCCCAGCACTTCAAGGCGTCGTTCGCGACGATCGCGCAGGTCGAATAACCATTCGAGGCCGAGAGTTCAAAGACACCCGAGGTGAGTCCCGACACGTCGGTCGGGACCAAACGGCGAGTCGTCGTGCCATCACCCAACTCACCACTGTCATTGCGACCCCAACACTTCACTCCCCCACCACTCATGAGTGCGCAGGTGTGCTGACCGCCCGCGACCACACGTGTGGCACCCGAGGCCAGGCCGGTCGAAGTGACGGGAGCGCTGCGGTCGGTCACCGTGCCGTCTCCCAGCTGTCCGTTGCCGTTGTAACCCCAGCAACGAACAGCCCCGGTGTTCAACACCGCACACGCGTGATGGAAGCCGGCAGCGATAGCAACGGCGCCAGAAAGTCCGCTGACCGTACGCGGAGTGTGTCGCACCGTCGTGGTGCCATCACCCAGGTTGCGCCAATCGTTGCGTCCCCAACAACGCACTGTCCCGTTTTCAAGGAGTGCGCAGGAGAACTCGTAACCAAGATCGATTTGGGTGACACCCGATGTGAGTCCAACGACATCGACAGGAACCGTGCGGCTCTCGTTTGTTCCATCCCCCAATTGACCAAAGCCGTTGTAACCCCAGCACTTCACGCCTCCCGCAGCGGTGAGTGCGCACGTATGTTGGTATCCGGCATCGACTTGCACCACACCGGACGAGAGCCCCGTGACCGCGACCGGAACGTACGGACGCACGGACGTGGTACCAAAACCGATCTGCCCGTAATCGTTCAATCCCCAGCAGACGACCCCACCACGACTTGTGACCGCACACGCATGGTGGTGGCCAACCGCGACCGACGACGCGCCCGAACCGAGGTCGGTCACGGTGGTCGGCGCGTAGCGACGTTCTGTTGTTGAGTTACCGAGCTGACCCCAGTCGCCGTTGCCCCAACACCTGACTTCCCCTGCGGCGGTCAAGCCGCAGGATGAGTGGTATCCGGCGCTGACTTGGACATATTCGGCCGTTGGCACCCCGACACGCGCGTACGACACCGCAGCAGATTGCGTGGCAGTCGCGGGAAGGCTCGCCTTCACGTAGGCCACACCGGTGCCGACGATCGACACGGTCCGAGCGGTTGCATCGACTGTTGCAACAGATGGGTTGGTGCTGGTGTACGCGATCGCGTCGGTGCGGTTGGTGGATGCAGCGGCAAAGGCGACACCGGTGTCGCCGACGCGGAAGCGTTGCGTTGACAGAGTCACTGCGGACAGCTGGGTCTCGGGATCGGTTGTCACCGAGGTTTTCAGGCCTGCAACACCGACCGGTGAGTACCTGTTCGTCGTCGTCTTGTCACCAAGCTCAGCCCCGTCGTTGCGACCCCAACACCACACGGCGCCCTTCACCGAGAGCGCGCATGAGAACCCGTAGCCGACCGAGATGTCGCGCACATCGGTGAGATCGGCAACGGTGGAAGGAACCGTTGCGTTCGAGGTATTGCCCGTGGCCAGTTGGCCGTAACCGTTCCAACCCCAGCAGCGAACCGCACCGGTCGAGAGACGCGCACAGACGTGCTGGTACCCGCCCGCGACGTCGAGCGCGTTTGTGATTCCCGTGACCTGAACCGGGGTCAGGTATTGAGTTCCGGTCCCGTTTCCATTTTGGCCGTTGCCGCCGTAACCCCAGCACATCACCCCACCGGCGCCCGTCACAGCACACGCTGAATGACGAAGAACGGTGATCCGCACCGCGCCGGATGTGAGCCCGAGAACGTCGACCGGGGTTGTGCGCATGGTCGTGGTCCCGTCGCCCAGATTGCCCCAATCATTGCGACCCCAACACTTTGCCGCACCGCTTTCCAATGTCGCGCAGTAGAAGGTTTCGGTACCCGAGACGTCGGTGACGCCACTGGTCAGACTCGGGACGGGAACCGGAACGTATGAGGTCGTCGTCGTGCCGTTGGCGAGTTCGCCGTAGCCATTGTGGCCCCAGCACGTGAGCGCTCCGGTTGCGAGAATCGCACACGTTGCGTGTGCCGACGCCGCGATGTCAACCGCGTTGGTGATTCCCGTGACCGTGACGGGTGTGTTGCTCGCCGTATTCGTTCCGTTACCGAGCATGCCCCAGTCATTGCGGCCCCAACACCTCACGGTGCCATTCGAGAGAACCGCGCAGCTGTGCCAGAAACCGGTCGCAATCTTCACGACTCCCGACGTCAAGCCGGTCACCGCGACAGGTGCCGAACGAGTTGTTCGACTGCCGTCACCGAGCTGCCCGAAATCGTTGTAACCCCAACATACGACGCCGCTTTGATCGGTGATGCCGCACGTGTGGCGGTCGCCGCTTTCGATGTTGACGACCGTCTCACCAGCGATCGTCAGCATGGTGCTGACGCGTGACTCGGCAAACTCACCCGTCTCTGCCTGAACTGCGGTGATTGTCGCCGTGCCCGCTGCTGCGACGCTCAGGAGACTGGTGGTCGGATCCCACTTCGCGACCGCGGTGTTCGAGCTTTCGTACGACCAGGCTCCGGGGCTGTTCGAAGTGGGCGGCGTGGGGGCGAACGGCGCCGAGGCGAACGTGACACCGGTCGGCAAAGCAAAGGATCCGACCGTTGCGCGCCGCAAGACGCGCAAGTCGATTGACGTACTGGTCGAGGCCCATGTGCCGTTCACCGCCTGGGTTGCGGTCAACGTCGTGGTGCCACGGCCCACCACGGTGACGAGACCTGAGTTCGCATCGATGGTGGCAACCGAGGTGTCGCTGCTGGAATAGGTGATCGCGCCCGGGCTGTTCGATGTGGGCAGGGTTGGCGTGAACGGCGCGTCGCCTTCAGCCCTCGTGAGGCCCATACCACCGAAGTAATAACCCGTGCCGTTGTAGATGGTGGTGCCGCTTCCCGGTGGGGTGAAGCGCACGATGATCGCGTCACCTCCACCGTTCTCACCGAACTGGATACGGATTGCGTAGAACGTTCCACCGACGAGCGTTGTGGTGTTGCAAATCTCGCGCATCGGGTGCAGGCCAGCATTGTTGATGAGCGCATTCGACGTGGTGAAGCCAACCTTGGCAGTGGGGCCCAACCACAGATAACTCGCGTCATCGGAGTTGGTGCAGAAGGTGTAGGTACCGGACGTCGACGCCTTGAACGACCCGGTCCATTCCCAGCTGTACAGGTCGGCGCTCGAGGTGAAGTTGGTGAAATTGGTGATTTGGTTCGTGTCGCCGTGCTTTGTCGCAGTGGCAAACCAGTTCACGTTGTCGTTGAAGTAGCCCACGTAGCGGGTGCCCTTCAGGCCCGGGCCCGACCCACCGTCGCCGCCGAACGTCGTCAGTGTCGGCGTCACACCGTTCACAACGAAGACCGCGGTCACTGATCCAGTGGCGAAGTTCGTGGTTGCGGCCTGAGTGGCCGTGATCGTTGTCGACCCTGTTCCGACAATGGTGATCGTCCGGGTTGCGGAGTTCACCGTGGCGATCGAGGTATCGCTGCTGGAATACGTCAGCGTTCCGGTGCTGTTTGACGACGGCGCGGAGAACGTGAAGGGCGCATCGCCGAAGGTCTTTGACGGTATCGACAACGCCCCGATTGTCGGGGTGGCCGGGAGAACCTTCAGCTCGGCGGTAATCGCGGCCGATGAGTGCATCGGCGTGGTGGCCTGAGTCGCGGTAATGATGGCCGTGCCCGGCACGCCGATGGTGACTGAACCCGTGGACGAGTTGATTGACGCCACAGAGGTATTGCTGGACGCCCAAGTCCACGTTCCGCTACTCGTGGAGTTCGGTGCAGCAACCGTGAAACCGGCCCCAAGGTAAAAACGATCGGCGAGAACCAGCGGCGCGATAATCGGCACCTGTTTGGAGACGGTGATCGTGGTCGCCACAGAGGTCGCAGACGTGAAGTTGGAGTCCGCCGCCTTCGTGGCCGTGATTGAGCACGATCCGCTTGCCGTCGTGACGAGTGCTCCGCTGCTGATTGAACATCCGGCGGTCCCCGCGCTCACCACGGCAAATGACATCGCACCCGTCCCCGATCCACCACTCGCCGCAAGTGCGAGGTTGACGCCTGCGATGGCTGTGATGGTGGAGATGACGACGGGCGACGACTGGCTGATGCGGTTGAACGTGACCGTGGTGTCAGCCGACGCGGACGCGTCGTAGTTGCGGTCGGCTTCCTTCGTGGCAGTGATGACGCAGCTGCCTCCCGCCGTGGCCGTGAGGGTTGATCCGGTGACGGAGCATCCTGCCGTACCGGCACTGACAACACGGTAAGAGATCGCACCCAGACCTTGGCCGCCGATTGTCGTCAGGCTGAGTGGCGCTCCGAACGTCCCCGCCGTCGAGGTGATGGAGAGTGCCGCGCCGACTCCGGCTGAGAGCTGTGTGATTTCGGACGAGTCAAGAGCACGGTTGTAGATGGTGACTTCGTCGAGTAGACCCGCAAACCACTCGTTGCCGACGGTCTTTCCGATCGCAAAGTTGCATCCCGATGCCACACAGCTGACGTTTGCAGCACCGCGATTGGTATCGGAGCTCGCGACAACGCCGTTCACCCAGATTCGCCGCGTCGTACCGTCGTACGTGGCAACGACGTGCGCCCACGGACCGTTGACCGAGATTTCGTTCGGACGGGGATTCGCGTAGAGATCGACATCCCACCAGTAGTTGAAGAGACCACCGGATCCGTCGAGTCGGAATGCGTTGGTCTGTCGGGAGTTCCAGTAGTTGCCCCAGCCGACAATGCCGCGCGCACCGAATGCCGACGGCTTGATCCACGCCGAGACTGTGTACGAAGAGTTCCCGACGGGAAGTCCGGTGATTGAGCCACTGGCAAGGTACAGGTGGGCACCCGAACCGTTCAGCGATACCGCTCCACCGACCTTTCCTGCAGAAGTCCAGGTAGGTCCACCCGTCTCGGTGAGATTTCCGGTTCCCACGGCGTTGGCTCCGAGTGTGTTCGCGGAATCGAACGACCACCGTGCCACCAGACCATTGATCAAGGTGCCTTGTTGAGCGATACGACCTACCGTCAATGTCGCGGTGATTGATGCGGTTGCGTAGTTTGCGGTGGCATTCTGCGTGGCGCGGATCTGCACCGTCCCTGCCTCGCCGACGGTGACCTGTCCGGCCGAAGTAACGGTTGCGACGTTCGGATTCGACTCAGTGCCGGCAACGATGTCGTAGGTGAAGCCACCCGAGGAATTCGACGTTGGTGCCGTCAGCGCGAAAGCGGAATCGCCGAATTTCTTGGCGGGAATGACGAAGTTGGTGAGCGTCGGTGCAAGTTTGTCAATCGTGAGTTTCGCCGTCGTCGAGTCGGCCGCGTACAGGTCGGTGGCTACCTGCTTGGCGGTGATGGTGACGGTCCCTGCCTTGAGAATGTTCACGCGGCCCGCAGCGGACACCGTTGCGATCGTCGGGTCGTCCACGGAGTAGGAGAACTCCCCCTTCGAATTCGACTTCGGGGCGGTGAGATCGAACGCTTCATCACCGAAGGTCTTGTTGGCGAGGGTCCAGGTGAATGTTGGCGCTGCCTTCTTCACCGTCACGCTGACCGCAACCGACCCTGACTCGAAATTGGCCGACGCTTCCTGCCGCGCGGTGAGCGTCGCTGTACCGGTACCGATGATTTTCACCAGCCCGGTTTTTGCGTCAACGGCGAAGATGTCGGTCTTGTCGGTTGCGAATGAGAACGCTGCGGGACTGGAGGAACTTGGCTTCAGGGTGAAATCGGCATCACCGTACGTCTTGTCGGCGACGAGGAGGCTGGAAATTGCGGGTGTCGCCTTGGCAACCGTCACCTTCGCGGAGATCGAACCAGCGCTGAAGCTGGTTGTTGCGGCCTGCGAGGCAGTGACGGTGGCCGTGCCGGCACCGATGATGCTGACTCGCCCATCGCGCTCACCCACCGTGACGACTCCGGTATCGCTCGACGAGTAAGTGATAGCACCGCTCGAATTCGACTTCGGTGCTGTCACGTCGAAGGCAGCGTCTCCGAACGTCTTGTTGACGTCGGGGAAGTCGGCGAGCGTTGGTGCCGCCTGGGCAACAACCACTTTGAACGACGTGCTCGCGGCGAGCCAATCGGTTGTCGTTGCCTGGGAGACGGTGATCGTGGCCGTACCTGCGGCACGTACTGATGCGCGGGTGCCGGACACATTGACCACGTTTGCGTCGGACGAGGAATACGTGAAGGCCCCGCGACTGTCGGAGGTTGGCCTCGGTAGATCGAAGTCGGCGTCGAGGAACGCCTTCGAGACGTCGGTGGGCGCGGTCAGGGTTGGGGTGCCTTTTCGCACCGTCACCACGAAACTGTCGGTTGCGGCGACGAAGTCGTCGGTTGCGGCCTGCGTGATGGTGATTGTGGCACGACCGGCACCACCGATGATCCACCGGCCCGTCGTGCGCGACTGCTTGAGGACGTCTTCGTCGCTGCTCGCAAAGGTGAAGGCGCCGTTGGAAGTCGACGTGGGTCGGGCGATCGTGAACGAGTCATCTCCAAACGTCTTCGTGATGTCACGGAGGTCCGAATTGACCGGCGAGGCCTTTGCGACAATCAACGTGGCGGAAATCGTTGCGGCCTCGAAACCGCGGACGGCCGACTGCGTGGCGGTGATCGATGTTGTTCCTGCACCGACGATCGTGACGCGGCCCGTCGTTGCGCTGACAGTTGCCACATCGGTTCGACTGGACGAATATCTGAAGCCGCCGGGGCTATTTGAATCGGGGGGGTCGAGCGTGAATGCGTCGTCACCAAAGGTCTTTGTGGCGATGCGGAAGCCCGACAGAGTCGGCCTGACCACCGCCGCGACTGTCGTGGGGGTAGCACCGGCGGCCGTCACCGCACGGGCGACCGTCGTTGTGGGTAGGGCGGCATTGCGCGTTGCGACCGTGGTCACGGTCGATGCGCCGGGAGCAACCGTCGTGGGTAGCGCCGCGTTACGGGTTTGAACGGTCGATGGTGTCTCGCCTCGGGGAACCGACGTGGTTGACGCCGCCGCAATTTCGCGTGCACCGGCCGCAGTGGGAACCGTTGTTGTTGGCGCGGTGTACGCCTCGTCGGACTTGTAGTTCGGGTTGTTCAGGTTGCGATCTTCCAACTTGGGCAACGCCTCAATCGCTTTGCTCTCGAGTGCCGGCGGGAGTTGAACTTCCACCTTGTTCAGATTCAGCGCGGATGCATCGACCACGGTTTGGGTCTTGGTGCCGTCCGAAGCGATCTCGGTCTTTTGAACTTCGCCGCTCGACGACGCCTCGAGCACCGTCACGCCGCCGGTTGCATCGGCCTTCACCTGCACGGCCGGGGTATCGACGGTGACCTCTTGTTGAATGACTTCGCCGCTAGCCGTGGTGACCTGAACCGCCAGAGTCCCTCCCTCGGTCCCGAGCTCGACGGTCGGACCCGAAGCGTTCGCAACGAGGTTGCCCGAGGCCAGTGTGAGGTCGACGTTCGGGTCGCTCGACTTGATGGAGCGGGCGCCAACCTCGACCGGCGTGTCCTTCGACCCGGGCGTCGAGAACTGTGCGACTCCGCCCGGGGTCACGGCGAACACGGATGCCGCGCCACCGAAGAGCAACTTCGCCCGCGATCCACTCGCGGCAACCGTGGTCGATGGAGCCGCGGCAATCGTCGTCGTTGAGGCGACTTTCGGTCGCTGACCATCGCTGATGAACGCGTCGAGGCGCGGCGTCGCAAGAGCTACCTCTCCGTCAACAGCAGTGGACGACGACGTTGACGAGCCGTTTTCCAGGACTTCGTTGGGGATGGTGATCATGAAGTCGTACGAGGAACGTTCGGTCGCCCGCGGTGCCAGCCGTGTGATGACCACGCCACCCTTGATGGGGCGGGCCGCTGCGCCATCGCCGTTCGTGGCCTGTGTGGGCGACACGGCGCCGGCAGGCGTTTCGACCGACCAGTCGAGGTTGTCGGTGCGCACGAGCATCGTCGTTGACTGGACCTTGGTTTCGTCACCGCAGAAGGGACAAGTTCCCTCACGCGCTTCGAACGGGGTCAGGTCCATGTCACCCGCGCCACCCGACCAAATGTTCGGATCGCTGGCCGGATCGTCGCCGGCAAACGAGAACGACCACTTGTCGTTCGCCAGGTCGACATCGACGTACCTGTTGCGTCCTGGCCAGTTCGAGTCGTACACCATGATGCGAGCCACGTCGGGAGTCGGATACTCGACTGCGTACGGCAACACGGCGTGACCACCGGACTCGACGTAGACACCGAGTGTGTATTCCAACTTGTCGCTTGCGAACGACCGCTTCAACTCATCGACCTTCTCGGCGAGTGATGCCTTGGTCCACTTCTGAATCGACTCTTGAACTTCGGGGACGAACTGTGTTGCGAAAGCGCGCATGACGGCGCGGATCTCTTCCTCTTGCGAGGGCAACTTCACCGTCTCGGGAAGTTCGGCCTTGTTGAAACGGGCAGAGGCGAGAGCGACGAGACCCTCGCAGTGTCCCGTCGCGCGGGCCTGGTTGACCATGCGTGCCCACGCCGCGGCTTCGGCGGTGAGTGTGCACGGGTCGGCAACTCCGTCGACACACACCTCGGGGCCCGCGCCGAACATCGAAACGAGGTCAGCCGTGTCGAAATTGAGATCGGGAAACGTTGCGGATGGGAAGTTGGGGAATGCCCACCCGTTCAGTTGAGGTTGCATTTTGGTTGCAACCGCACCCGTTGGTGCCGGCGCCGCGTTCTTCGCCTGGCTCGCGCCGTCACCGCCCGCGGATGATCCGCCTCCTCCGCCACCGCAGGCGGCAAGCACGACGAGGCACGCGGCAATGAAACCCGCGCCAAGGCGACGACGTGCCCCCGTTTCCATGAAAGGATTTTATGGCAGTTTTGGTGACTATTTCAGGTCGCCCCCCGCCATTTCTTGGAGAGAAAACCTTTAGTTCACGGGCGAACGGGCCAGGAACGGCGTCACGACGCAGACCCCGAGATCGGCGCCTGCGTCAATACTGAATGGGTAGTGGATTCCACCGAACACTCGCGACTCCCCTGCCTCGGCGGCGGCATCGAGGAACGAATCGAACGAGCGCGGCGTGATCTCGAATTTCTTGCGCGAGCCGTCGGTGAGACCCCATCCCGGATCGGTGAACGCCCACTCCCCGATCGTCGCCGTCAGCACTTCGGCTGCGACGCGGGAGATGGTGGAGTGCCCCGACGGATATTCCGGGAAGGCGGGCGTCGTGAGATACGAGTTCCACTCGGGGTCAACGCGCGCGAGCACCGAGACCGGCCGCTCGACCGACCACCTGTACTTCTCGCGCCAGTTGGCAATCACCCCGTCGGACAACGCCATCGTCATCGAACCGAACATCGCGATCGTGTCGGTTGCCGGTAGCGAGTTCGCCATAGCCGCACGTGCCGCAATCTCGACCCAGTGACCCGACGGTGTGCTGCTGCGGCCGCGGCCGTCGTCCCAGAAACGTGCGATCAACTTCTGTTCGTCTGTCAGTGCAGCGGTGACATCGGCAACCTCGCGTGCCACGGCACCGAACGGGTTGGTCGCATCGTCACCGCGCGGTGGCTCGGGGAGATCACACGAATTGGTCGACGGCAGGTACGTGCGCAACGATCCCCACCCCGGGTCGATTGCTGCCTGATAGCCGGGTGGTGTGGGTATCCATCCACCCGCCGACTGAGGCGCAAGGTATGTCATCTTGAGGGCCTCGTCGAGTCCGTCGTTCTTTGCACGGGCGAGAACGGCGACCGCTGCTTGTGCACCCCGGACGAGGCTCGCCCGAACGTCGATGTCTTGCGGTGCGCTCGCCACGAGCTCGGCAAGAAGCTTGTCGCGCAGCTCTGCATACGTCGTGCGGTCGAGTTTGGTCGGCATCAACTTTCGCACGGCGGTCGTTCCCGCGGCCACCGCGGCGATGGCATCGTCCAGAGCCTCGGGCACCTCGGGAATCTCGACCGGGTCGATGACATTGGCGAGGAACGCGGGGCGCTGACTCGACGCCGAGAGCATGGCGTAGCCAATGATGCCGTACAGGCGACTGGTACGCGTGGGGCCTTGACGGTTGCGCGAAATGAGCGGTGCCATTTCGGTGAGCACCGCCGACACTTCGCCCGTACCGCGCGGCACGGTTGCACCATCACCCGATGCCGACGCAGGCGTCGCCATGAATCCGCTCGTTGCAAGCACCAGAACAACGAAGAGTCGGGTCGTCTTCAACATGCAGGCTCAGCCACTTCGCCGTCGGGAAGCGTCGTGTTGCAAACGTCGCATCGGTGGCGAACGCTCCAGTGAAGTCGGCACCGTCGAGCCGTGCTGCGCGCAGCGAGGCGCTACTGAGGCGCGCCCGCACAAGGTCGGCTCCCGACAGGTTTGCCTCGTCAAGCGAGGCCCTCGCGAGCGCCGCCCCGGCAAGCTTCGCCCCGGCCAGGTCGGCACCGATGAGATTCGCGTCGGTGAGGTTCGCACCCGAAAGATCCGCACCAGCGAGACTCGCCGCGCGGAGGTCGATGCCCGACAGGTCGACGCCCGCGAGGTCGGCACCCGACAAATCGGCGCCGCGACACGCCCCCCGGGCGACGGGCACGCACGCTGCAACGGTTGTTTCGGCAACAGTCGAATCACCGGCTGTGGTGTCGTCCTCTCCCCCACACCCAACGAGCGTCACTGTGCAAACCGCAACGAGGATGATTCGAACACGGCGCATCACGAACCGGCTCCACCATCAGCCGAAGGAGTTGAGCCATCTGGTTCGACCACTTCGACGGTTGTGTTGCGCTCGATGTTGGTGAGCACGACGGTTTCATCGCTGAGCGGGAAGTACACCTCGATGCGGTGCACGGGTTCGACACCTCCGCCCAGACCGATACGCAAGTTTGCGGTGTCCTGCGCGAGATACGTTCCCGTTGTGCCCGTGAAGTACTTCTTTGTCGGGCCATCGGGTAACGCCGTCACCGAGACAATTGCACCGAGGGCGTCGCGGTTGCTGCGGGTCCCCACCACCCGAACGTCGACGTACCGGCCGACGATGGGCGTGACGTTGTGGAAGAATGCGGGCGTCTCGGCGTCGCGCGTGACGAGAAGGTCCATTCGGCCATCGTTGTCGGCATCGAACACAACGGTCGCCTTGGTCGGCTTGGTTTCGACGATGCCCACGCGTGTCGCCACTTCGTCGTAGGTATCGGTGCCGTCGTTGCGCCAATAGATGACCGGGTCTCTTGCGTGGCAACCCGCGGGATTCGACCACGGTTCGTCGATACCAGCGGCCTGGACGAGATCGCGCGATCCGGTGTTGGTGGCGTCGATGAAACTTGCGCCCCACCCCCAACCGCCGTCGCGCACACCGGCGCGATCGGTGACGTCGTCGAACACGCGATCTTCACCGTATTGGTAAAGCCTGTTCCCGGTACCGATCAGTCCGCTGTCATCCTTGCAATCCGACAGCGACTTGATGGACGAAATGAACAGCGTCGGCTTTTGTTCCCTGCCATGGAAGTCGACGGCGAGGCCCATGCCGTTTTCTTCTCCCCCGAGGCCCGACTCGTAGGTTGTGTTTTCGAAGGTTCCATCGCGGTTGTTCCAGAACAACTTCGTGGTGTTGAAGTCGGCAATGACCGCGAGGTCGGGATATCGATCGCCGTCGAAGTCGGTGAAGATCGAGCTGAACGTCCACGTGGTGTCGACGACGGAGTCAACCCGCGTCTTCGCCGTCTCAGTGACGTCTTCGAACACACCGGGCTTTCCCTGGGCCCCTAGGTTGCGGAACAGTCGCGAGTGCGACGGCACTCCGAGTTTCGCAACGATTGACGACTGCCACTCGTTGGTGTGCATGTCGAGCCAGCCGTCGAGGTCGTAGTCGCCGAAAGTCACTCCTTGGCCTGCGTGTGGTTCGCCGTCGTCCATGGCCACACCGCGGGCCACGGCCTCTTCCGTGAACTTTCCCGTTCCATCGTTGATCAGCAGGTACATCTGCGGTGAGGCAACCCCCGTGAGGGCCACGTCCTTGTCACCGTCGTTGTCGATGTCGGCGAAACCGACACCGTTCGTCGCACCCTCGACCTTGTCGAAGCCCGACCCCTGCGTGGCATTGCGAAACAATGGTGCGCCCGGGGTGCTCTCGTTGAGATAGAGAATCGGCGTGCCGGTGAGGCGCGTGAAGACAACGTCTTCCAGGCCATCGCCGTCAACGTCGACGGCCGCAGCCCCCGACGTCATCCGTTCGGGGACGCACTGGTTGAATCGCAATCCTGACGCCACCCCGGCCTCGATGAGATCGGGGAATCGTTGTGCGAGATTCGACTTGCTGAAGAGACAGTTCGCAGCGTCGTTGCGCACACCCTGCGAATCGGTGAAGCCCACGGCTTGACCTTTTTCCACGAAGGTCGGCAGTGCATCGGGCACAACGGGTTCGAGCGGCTCGGCGCCGCCCCCCGAACAGCCGAGCGCGGCTGCCGGTACCAGCAAAAGTGCCAGTACCGACAGCCGCGCTGTGCGACTACTTGTGTTGGGTTGGATCACCGAATGCCGTAGCGACGGCCGTCGTAGTCCACCCAGATTCGTGTCGGGTTGATCGAGAAGCCGAGGCCGAGGCTCACCCAGTTCGACCAACCGGTCCAACCGTCGTTCCACCAGCACTTCGGCTTCCAGGCGCGGCAACCCGCGTCGATGTAGTACCGCGAACCCTGGACGCTGACCGTACCGCTCGCGCTGAACGAGAAGTACGGCGACCAGCTGTAGACACGCAGTGACGCATTGACGCTGGCCGACAGGCGCAGTTTCACCACGACGAGGTACACCTCGCCCGAATTCCAGTTGAAGCCGGAGTTCACGGAGAAGTCGAAGCGGCCGTTCCCGTCGATGTTGCCCGAGAACCAGAAGCCGATACCCGACGTCTCGAAGTAACCCGAGACGCTGAAGTACGTGCCACCGCGGTAGCGCTGGCCGTTCCAGTAGGCAACGTTGCCCATCTTCAGCGTGGCGCCGGCATTGACGATGCCGAGCGAGACATTGACTCCGATGCTGGCGTCGAAGGTGCCGTCGGCGTTGATGGCGATCGAACCGCTACCGGAAATACCCGGCACCTGCAGGCTGACCGACGCCGACATTCCTTCACGGCCGGGCTCGTTCGAAATGCTGAACGAACCGCTGGCTGCGACACCCGCGGCCGACAACGAGGCGTTGCCGGTCATCGTGAATCGGAATGCGCTACCGGAGCGGTAGAAGCTGCCGCTGAAGCCGACGTTGACCGCGCCGAGGACCTGGATGTTGGTCGACAGTGCGAAGGCCCAGTTGGCACCCGACTTGCTGCCGCTCACGTTGACCGCGGCACTGAACCCGACAAGGTTCAGGTTGCCACTGCCGTTGAAGCGGAAGTTGCCGTCGGTTCCGAAGTCGCCGCTGACGTTGAGGCTGCCGCCGATGTTGCCGGAGCCAATCGAGAACGAGGCGTTGAACCGGGCGTAGGCGACACCGCTGGCGCGACCCACCACCACCGAGCCACCGGCGGCGAAGCCACCGAGGTTGATGCTGATGTTGTCGGCTCCGACCCGGAAGTCACCGGCCGCTGCGGCGACGGTCTGGCCGTCACGGTTGACGATGGTGATGCCCGATCCGGCAGCCCACACCACCTGGCCGGTGAGTTGTGCGCTGAACACGCCACCCACCGAGATGGTGCCGGTGATCCTGACCTGGTTGCGGTCGACCACACCGGTGACACGACCGAAGTCGTATCCGGCCACCGAGCCCGTCGCATCGAATGCGAGGGTCGGGAACTGGCCGTCGCGGTAGTCGATCGAGAAGGTGCCGTCGATCCTGACGACGCTCGCGATCGTTCGGGTCGCCCGAATGTTCGCCTTCAGGGTTTGCAGCTTGAAGTTCGACATCGACATCGCGAAGTCGACCTGCGTGACGTCACCAAGGAAGGTGAAGTTGCCGCGTGCTTGGACTTCTGCGAAGCCATTCTTCGGTCGCACGTTCACACGTACGGAAGCCGACCGAACTTCGAGGAATCCGGGAACAACCACGAGGTTGTCGACACTGCCCGTCAGGTCGACCCACGGACCATCGGTGACGTTGAAGCCGATGTTGCCGTTGACCGAGACCTTGGTCTGACCGATCGTGATGCCACCCGCGAAGGCGACGAACGATTCGGTTGGCGACACCTTGATGGTGAGACGGGTCTCATCGACTTGCACACCACCCGCACGGAACGCACCGATGGCGAGGCTCGCCTCGAGCGAGAACGGATTGGTTCCGATCTTCGCACGAACATCGACCGGTGTTCCGAGAACAGTGCCCGAGAAACCGACCGAGATACCCGGGTCGAGGATCTGGTTGCCGATTTGGCAACCGAGCGGCGCGATGGTGAGTTCCATGAACGACGAGGTGAGTACCCCGCTGCCCACGTTGATGACCTTCGCCGGGCCGACGGAAATTGTCTTGCCATCGGAGCCGAGGGTTCCCGCCTTGAACTGGAAGCAGGGCTTCGTCACGTCGATGTTCGCCATCAAGCGAACCGCGACACCGGCCTCCATTCCAAGGGGCTTCTTCCACGCATCGGGCAACTGTGCCGTTGCCGCGATGCCGATGGTCGGCAGCGGGAACGGAGTCGTTGCGAAGTTGATACCCACCTGGATTGCGGCGTCGGACAACGTGAGACCGCTGATACCGAACGCGTTCTGCCATTCGTAGGGCTTGCCCGTCGTCGAGTCGATGCCGAGGCTGAGTGCCATCGAGATCGCAGTGGTCGACACCGTTCCGCGAACCTCGAGCGGGATCGGACGCTGACCAGACCCGGTGGTGAACTCGATGTTGCCGATGAGGCTCATCGAAGGAGTCGGGCTACCGCCGATTTCCACACCGAACCCGGTGAAGCGCATCGAGAGCGAGCTCGTCTGGAAGAGGAACCAGTTCGACGGGGTCGGGAGCATGATCTTGAGTGTCGGCAACTTGCCGGCCGCCAAGTCCTTCAGCGGCACCGTCACCGGCACCACGTTGAGACTCGGTTGCTTGACCATGTCCTTCAACCAGCCCGGGACCTTGAAGCCCGCGAGCAGCGTCGGGTTGTTGAGCGGAATGTCGACCTTGCCGAGGTTTGGTGCGTTCGGCAACGTCACCTGGACCGCGTTGTAGGTCGCGAATGCGAACGAGGCGTTGGTGAGCGTCGGGCCGCCGGGGATCGGCGTCCAGTCGTTCATTCCACCCGAGACGATGACGCCCTGGGCGGAGAAGACCGCGGCCATCGACAGTGTGGTGCCGAGAACATCGGCACTACCCGACACGCTGGCCGAGAGACCCCCGACCGTCGCGTATGCAACGGCGAGTGTCGGAGCCTTGATCGTGACGCCGGTGGTGACCGGAATGTCGGCAAACACCGCCTGCAGTTCCGACCTGTCCTTGGTGAAGGTACCGGTGAGGGTTGCCGGCGCGGTGTAACCCTGACCGACGTTGACCGACACCTTGCCGGTTGCAGTGAACGCGAGCACGCAGCTCGCGCCGACCTGGCACGTGGCCGAGATGGCCGCGCCAGGCTCGCTGATCTTCACACCGGGGCCGTTCGCAGAGCCGACCGGAATCCAGTCAGAGGCGCCCTTGAACGCGAGGCTGAACGTGCGGGTCTGACCCGAACGTGCCATCGTGCCCGTCAGGTTGCCGAGCGGCAGGCTGAATCCTGCGAAGGGCGACCAGGACGTCGTACCACCCGTCGGCTTCACCGTCACCTGGAACGAGTAGTCGGTCGATGACTTGTAGTTCAGGTTGAAGCCAAGGACGATCGGCGTCGACGGGGTGGAGATTTCGATGTCACCAGTACCCGTCGCCTGCACCGAACCGGTGGTGTTGTTCAAGTTGAGGTCGAGTGCGGCCACCTTCACACCGTCGACGACGGTGAGCGGTTGCTTCACCTTGGCCGAGATGTTGTAGGTGAGGTTCTTGCCGGTGCCCTCACGTGAGAACGTGCCGGTGATGTTGGTGGCATTCGAGTCGTAGGACGCGGTGAGCGAGAACGCCCCGGACGCCAGCGTCATGCTGCCTTCGACCTTGACCGCACCGAAGGTGAGGCTCGTGTCGCCCGACAACTGCTTCACTGCGTCGGGTGTCGGCATCGACAACACGAGGCGCGGAGCGCCAGCGGGCAGGCTGATGGCCGGCAGTGACGGGAAGTTCGGAACCTTCGGTGTCCAGCTGATGCTGCTGGGTGCGCGCAGCGCCCATGCAAACTGACCACCGTCGAAGCCGATGTCGGAGCCCGGGAAGTTGAACTTCGGGAAGTCGCCGGTGAGCAGGACGCCCGCCGAGCTGAAGTTGACGTTTGCGTTGAGCGTCGCGCCGAAGAGCGCGAACGTGCCCGACAACGATGCCGAGGCCTTGTCGGTGCTGGTCTTCGGTGGAATCGCCAGGCTGAAGGTCGGAGCCAACAACTTGATGTCAGACGTGAACGCGAGGTCGTTGAACTTCGCACTGAACGCGAAGCCCTTGTCGTCGAGTTTGCCGCTGATATCCGCGGAGTTGAGGCCCGAGATACCGAGGTCGAAGCCGAGGGTTCCCTTCAGGTCGAACGCCGGCACGCACTTGGCGCCGGTGTTGCAGGTGACCGATGCCTTGGCCGACACGTTGGTGACGCTGAGGCCACTGACGGGCTTCCACGGACCAGCGGTCGACAAGTTGACGTCGAGGACGCTTCCTGCAGCGGTGCGCTTGAAGGTACCGCTTGCCTGACCGAGGCTCAGAGCCTCGCCACCGGTGACCGCGAACGACGGAGCGGTTGCACCCGCCGAGACGGTAACGGTGAAGTCGGTGGCCGAGTTGTAGGTGACCGCACCCGCGACGGTGACAACCGTCGAGTCGGGCAACTTCACGTCAACCGAACCATTGCCGGTGAGGGTGAGCGGGCCACCCGCCGTTGCGTTGCCGAAGCTCACGTCGAGCGTGGTCAGCGACACCGAGTCGGTGAGGGCGATTGCCTTCTTCACCTTGCCGGTGAGGTTGTACTTGAACGGGTCGCCGGTCTTCTCGCGGCTGATTGCACCAGCGAGGTCGATCGTGTCGTTCGTGAGCGACGCGGCGAGGCTGAACTTGCCGGTCGAGAAGTCGACTTCACCATCGAGGGCGATGTCGCCAACGTTGCTCACCGTTGCCGAAGCGAGACCCTTGATCTGCTCGGGCAGTGCGATCGCCATGTTGAGACGCGGCACCCTGGGTGTCAGGTTGACCGACTTGATGTTCGGCAACGACGGCACCTTTGGTGTGATCGAGATCGGACCCGACGACCAGCTCAGCTGGCCCGGCTTCCAGACCGGTCCGCTTGCGCCGAACGGTGCGAGCTCCGGCAGGTCGGCGGTCAGCAACACGCCGGTCTTCGAGAACGCCGCAGAGGCGCTGACCGTCTTTTCGAACACTGTCATCGAACCCGCCAACGTGACGGTGGTGGCCGCATTCGCGGCACCGATGTTGGTGGAATCGATTGCCAGTGAGGCCGACGTGATCTCGAGGCCCGCGACGAGCGGAATCTTGTCGAGCGATGCCTTCAGTGACGCCGTCTTGTTGGTGATGTCGACCGCACCGGTGATCTTGCCGGTCGTCGAGGTTGAACCCAGGGTGACTTCCGCACCCGAGTCAAGGTTGACCTTCACGTCACAGGCACCCGTTGCCGGGCACTGTGCGGTCGCCTTGATGGTGGGTGCGACGAACTTGAGACCGGTAAAGGGCGACACGTCACCACCGACGACGGAGACGTCGATGGTCTTTGCGCCGTCCTTGGCAACGTACGAACCCGACGCGCTGGCGAGCGGGATCGAGATGTCCTTGCCCGGGCTCCACTTGCCACCCGCGGTTGCGGCCTTCACGGCGAACGAATGGTTGTTTGCATCGGTGTAACTGAGGTCGGCCGTCACTGCCAGTGCGGTGTCGCCCGAGCCGATTGTCATCGTGCCGGAACCTGTGATGGCGCCGCCCTTGTCGTACGACGCCGACAATGCGGTGATCTTCACGTTCGACGTGAGCGCGATCTCACCCTGCAGGGCGCCCTTCAGCGACAAAGCGACGTCGGCTTCGGGGGTTTCCTTCTTCACCGAGCCGGCGAAGTCGATTGTCGAGCCGAAGAGCTCGAACCCGTTGGCGAGCGATGCGTCAAGCGAGAACGTGCCGTTTGTGGCGACGGCACCCGCGATGCGGGCCGTTGGCTTCTTGCCGTTCTTCTCGGGGCCGGTAGCGGTTGCTTCGAGGCTGACGGCCTTGCCACCCTCGGCGTCGACGCTGAACGTCAACGTCGCAGCGGGCGTCCAGCCGGCGGGCAACTTGAGGAACGGCATCGAACCCGATTCGATCTTGCCTTCGAATGCGCCGATTGCAATCGATGCTCTTGAGAACGGAATGAAGAGGCCGACGGGGTCGGTTCCACCGATCGAGAAGACGGGTGAACCCCACGACTCGGGACCGGTGAAAGTGGCCGAGCGAATGGTGAGACCGGCGGCGCTGATCGAGCCGCTTGCACCCGAAACGGTGAGGTAGCCGGCGAGCGAGAACCCGGCGTTGGTGAACGACACCTTCGAACTCTCCGAACACGTCGAAGAGTTCACCTTGAGCTGTGACAGATCAAGATTGCCGATACCGATCGCCTTGTACGTCGCTTCGAGCTTGGAGGCGGTGTTCGTGGAGATTGCCTCGACGAAGTCACACAACGGGGTCGGTGCACCGCTTGGGTTCATCTGCAGTGTGATCTGGTCGGTTGCACTGGCGCCTGTGGCGTCGGTGGCAGTGACCAGGATGACTGCGGTGCCGATTGCGGCCGATGCCGCGATCGAGAGCGCTGCAGTGTTCGCACCGTTCAACGTAAGAGCAGGACCCGACACCTGTGTCCAGGCATAGGTGATGGCGCCCGAACCGGTTGCGGTTGCGTTGAGAGCAATTGCCTTCGCCGTGTCGACTGCCAAGGGACCTTCGCCCTCGGTGATGTTCGCCGACACGGCGGCAGCGCCACCGGTGCCAACGACAACTGTGACGACATCGGATGACTTTTCGCCGCGTGAGTCGGTTGCGACCACGCGGAGGCTGATGGTTGTGTTCGCTGCGGGTGCGGTGAACGCGACCGTTGCGGTGTTCGTAACGGCTGTTGCAAGCACCGAAGGTGTCGGGCCCGCGGCCTGCGACCACGCGTAGGTGACCGCGCCAACGCCCGAGGCCGCGGCGGTGACCGACACAGCGGCACCCTGAGCGACGGTGAGCGTCGAACCACCGAAGATGTTGCCGTTGACCGTCACGCCGGCATTGGCCGACGTGAGAACGGAAGTGTCACCGGCGCCCGATGTCGGCGCGGTGGCGGCAAATGCGCGGACGCTTGGTCCCGACTGCTTCGGCACGCGACGCAGCACGGACGAACCGCTGCCGCTTCCCGCCTTGCCGGTCGGACCCTGCGCGGTGGGCAACGGCTGGACACGCACCGAGAAGCGCGCGGTCGAGGAAGTTCCCGCCTCGTCGAGAGCGGTTGCTTCGAAGACCAACGTCTCTTCCGCCTTGACGGCGGGTGCGAGCAGATTCGCCGTGGGGCCCGTCGACGGAGCGTCGCTGACCCACTTGGCCGCGGAGGTGACGGCCTTGCAGAGCCCGTTCGATGCCTTGACATCGGCATCGGTCGTGCAGAGCTGGCGCCACGTGAACTTCGAACCGTCGGCGTTGCCGACCGTTGTGAGGAGAATCGACGACGGCACACGCTTTCCGGTGGCATCGACGATCTGATCGACAATGACGTCGGGACCCTGGATCGAGAACGACAGCGGCGCGCGCAGGTCGACTTCCTGGGTCGAGGTTTGGCTGGTGGGCTGGCCGTAGATGTTCGAGACGATCGACGTCACCTGCAACACCATCTTCTTGGCCTTCGGGTCACTCGACTGATAGTCGACAGCGACGGCCTTCGACGCTTCCCCGACCTTCAGCGGGAGTTTGCGCGAGCACGCAATGAAGCCCTCGGCGATGAAGCCACCGACGACTGCACAGTTCCAACCCTCACCCTTGGCGCCGGTCAAACGACCGCCCTTGGTTTTGATGATCATCGACTGAGCATTGGAGTCGGCCGTGCCTTCGTTCTTCACGCTGAATTGCGCAGCGGCCTTGCCACCCGGACGAGGTCCGGCCGGTGCGGCAATCGCCGCGGTGAGCGCCGGTTGCTGCTTGACCACGGTGATGCCCATGCCGTAGCGGGCCACCGGAGCGGTCTTCACCGCTGGCAACGACGCGTACACCGGCCATTCGGGCTTGCCCGGCTTGGCCGAATTCGCGGCCTCGACGGTGAGATTGAGAATTGGCGTCTGTGCCTCGGGTGCCACGGCAGCGGCGAGCGTCAACTCACAACGAATTGCCGCGCCCTTCTTGCCCGGTGTGGCAACGGGTGTCGGCGCGGCGATGGCCTCCCCCGCACCCGCGAGGGATTCGGGCAACTGCACCACTGGCGGAGTGCCTTGACCTGCAACGCAGGCCCACTGGCCCGGCGTTGCCGGAATCTTCTTCGAATCAAGGTCGCCCTTGAAGTCGGCTTCCTTCGGTGCTGACTTGCCCGAGAAGATCGCGAAGTCGGATACGTACTGTTCGAGACGAACAACCGATCCAGCTGCGATGGGAGCCGCGCCGAGGTTCGAGACCGCGAGGCCGTAGCTGGCCTTCTTGCCAACGATGATCTCGGTTGTCGAACCGTCGCTGACGGCCTGGGTTGCGCCCTTCTCGTCGGCACGCGTGAACACGATGCCGGGCATTGCTGCCGGAGCGGGCTGAATGAGCAACGTCTGGCCCGAACGGTTGTTCTCGACCTTCGCCGCATCTTCGTTCTCGGCCGAGATCACGCTGATGACCTGCGCTGCGCCCGTTTCGGTCGCTTCGGTGGTCGTGAACTTGAAAGCGACCGTTTCTTCGGCCGTGTCGAACAACTCTGCCTTCACGCACTTGAACGCAGTTGCACCTTCGCCGGCAGCCGGGTCGGCGGCGGCGGACGCACAGGTCCAACCGGGCGAGCCATCGGCTGACGTTTCAATTGTGACGCCCTTGCGGACACCCACGGTGACGGCGACGTTCTGACCAATACCGTTGATCGAACGCACCTTCGCATCGACGAGCAACGTGCCGGGAGCAACCATGCTGGTCTTGCCATCACGCGCGATGACCTTTGCGACGAGGTCGGGCTTCGGGGCTTCGTTGATCTGCGAGGTGAGTTCGGCGAGCGCCTCGAGCTGGGTTCCATCGGCCAGCACGCGGCTCACTGAGTTGACCTTCCACGTGAAGGGCTGTGCCGTCACCGCTGCGGTCTTCGATGTGCGACCCTCGATGATGAGCGGCTCACTGAAGAAGCTGGGCTGAATCTCGCCACCGGTGCGCGTACAACGCTTCGGTGCGGCAGGGTCATCGCAGGTCCAACCGTTGCCGGAAATCTTCACATCGGTGAGACCAAGCTGTGCGGGAAGAATGTCGGTGAAAGTGATGTCGCCCGAGAAAACCTGATCACACACCGGAAGCGTGCGCAGAACGATCTTGAAGCGACCACCCGGATAGGTGTTTCCGGACGGTTCACCGTCAACGAAGACGCATGAACTGCGGCCCGTGTCCTCGGCGGGGCTGTTGCCCGTTGTATTGCGAGGAGCGCCCAGCACCGCGAGAGCGAACTCGTCGTTTTCGGGAGCAGCATCACCCGCGAGTGACGCACGCACGAGGAAGTGCGGCACGGTACGCGACAAGGCCTGGATTCCTGCGATGTCACGCTTTTCGGCAAGCTCGTTGCTCTTGGTGGTGTACGCATCGTCGGCGACGAACAATTCCGCATCGGGTGCGTAGTTCACGCGCAGGTCGGCGCGCACGACACCCGCAACGGGAATGATGCCGCTGGAGATACCGGTGTCGGTCTTCTGCTTGAGCGTGCACGATGTCGCGTTGCACTCCCAGCCCTGGTCACCGATCGCCGACTTGTCGTTCAGCGCAGGAAGAACCTCGAGCACCTTGACGCCTCGCGGCAACTTGGCCAACGAGAACGAGACCGGGGCTTCAATACCCGCGGCCGCGTTACCCATGTTCGACAAACGAACAATGATCACCGCGTTGAGGTCGGTGGTGACAACGCTTGTTTGGTTTGCCGAGGCCATGATGTCGGGGCCGGACTTCGCTTTGCCCGGCGTTGCGGGCGGCAACGTAGTGGCCGGTGCCGTGGTTGCCGGCACGAGGTCGACGTTGTCGGGCTTCGCGTCACTCGGCAGTGGCGCGAGTAACGCGTTGTCGAGACCGGGAATCGTGGTGGGCACCGCGACGTCGGTCGCGGCGGGCGCTGCAGCACCCGGAGCCGTCGTCGTGGTTGCGTCACCCGCAGCGGGCGCGCCAGTGGTGGTGGTCGCCTCGGCTGCCGGTGCGACCGTGGTGGTCGTCGAATCGGCCGGGCTGCTTGCGCCGACCGGGGTGATGTCGACGATTGCAATGCTGATCGCCGCCGATACCAGGGCAAATTTCTTGAAGCTATTCATGCTCATTTCGCACATCCTGTCGAAGCGAATCCGGTGAGAGCGCGGGCGTCACCCGAGCTCGCAAAAACTGGGCGATACGTGGGCGTGGCGATTGCCACCCGATCGATTGCGGCGCGTTGGCGCACGAGGCTTGCGGTTTCGGCAGTGGCGCCCTTCAGCAGATTTGCTGCGTCGGCGAGGAGAATCTTTGGTCCGCCGTTCTGCAGCGCAGAGGTGCAGTTGGCCACCGACCAGATTTGGTTCTTCCAGCGCAGTTCGCCGATTCCGAGCTCGACGTTGCGGCAGGTCGCTGCGGTATCACCCGAGCAGGAAAGCGCCCAGTCACGGATTGCATTGCCGGTCTTTTGCGCTTCAGCCGATGCCGGGTCGCCGATGAGGACTTCGAAACCCCAACCACTGCCCTGATACCGACCGACTCCGACGGCCGTCGCATCGAGGCCTCGAATGCCGGTGATTCCGGAACCGGGCAATGTCGCCGCCAGCAGGGCCTTCACCACTTTCTTCGAGGTGGGCGAAAGGAAGGCGCAGTTGTCACAGGGCTTGCCGTTCACTGTCCAGCGAAGCGTGAGCGGCGTGGCCGTGCCCGACCATTCAGCGGCAGTGACACCGAGGATGCCGTCGCTGTCGGTGCGGTAAACGCTGCCGACTGCCTTGGCCGCATTCGCTGTGATCGATGCTTCGGCGGGCAACGCGGGACGCGGTGAGCCGAGTGGGTCGGTGGTTGCGAGGTACGTCGCCTGGTAGCCACCCGGGTCCTTCACCTTTGTCACTTCGGGCACCGTGACCTCGGGCGCTGCGGTTGTCGCAGGTGCCGCGGTGGTCTCGGGTGCTGCGGTCGTTGCAGGCGCCGCGGTTGTCGCAGGTGCCGCAGTCGTTGCAGGTGCAGCGGTGGTCTCGGGTGCCGCGGTTGTCGCAGCAACAGTCGTTGCGGGTAGCGCCGCGTTCTTCACACGCGTCGATGCCGTTGTCTCACCCGACGACGAGTCAGATGACCCGCCGCACGAAGCCAGCACAACCGTGGCCGCGATGACCCCGGTCAAGAACGATCGTTTCCTCATGATTGATGTACCTCTCATCATTTCCCGGGCTCACAGTTCGCCTTCACCCATGTCTGCACGTTGGCTGACGCGGTGTTGGCATCGGATGTTGCGAATTCTTCGATCAGCGAGTTGAACTTGTCCAAAGTCGGGTCACCAGAAATTGCCTCGGCCATGCTGCGAGCAGCAGTGGCAACAGCTTCGGCATCTGCCTTCACGTCGCTCGGCGCGAGTGATGCCATCTCTTCGAGTGCCGCAGCATTCGCCGACAACTTCTCGGCAATCGCTGCAGGGTCATCGTCGGCGGCGATGTCGGCACCACCCTGGTTGTCGAGTGCCGACTTGCAGAACTCCTCAACCGAACCGGTTGCTTCAACAGCGGTGTCAGTTGTTGCTTCCTCTGCTTCATCTGTTTCGTTGACAACTTCGGTGGAGTCGGCAGTTGTTTCGTCATTCGACGACGAGTCGGAACCACCGCATGCACCCAGTACAAATGCACCGACTATGCAAACGGCTAAAAAATTTCCTCTCGCACGACGAACACCCACCGCTGCCCCCTTCAACTGGACTTGCCCTCAAGGTAATGAGAGACCCCATTATTGACCAGTCAGGTGACACATCTTTCAATCGGCGTTTTCCCGGGAGTCATCTGGAGCCCGGCGAGGGTCAGGAATCAGCCGGCGATTCCGGCGAGACGACCCGCGACTTCGGAAGCCGAGGGGGCCCCGAGCACAAGTTCACGAGATCCGTTGGCCGACTGGAAAACCCATGCTGGCTGGCCCGCAACGCCGAAAGAGGCGAAAATCGACCCGTCGGCGTCTCGAACGTTGGCAAAGGTCAGACCGTGGCGAGAGACGAAACCATCAATTTCGTCCTGGGTGCCGTTCCAGCCAACCCCGACAATTTGAACCTCTCCGGCCCACTTTTGACTGGCCACCTCGACCGAGGGGGCTTCACTGTTGCAGGTGCCTCAATACGGCGCCCAGAACCAGAAGGCAACCGGTGCCCCGTTGTATCGCGACCCAAAGTCACCCGCTGGCGACACCGGCGCAGCCGTTGTCGTTGACACCGCTGGAGTCGACGCTTTCGACGTCGACGATTCCAACGGCGACGCTTCGAGGCTCGTGACCGCCGATGCATCACTGTTTGGAGTCGAGTCTTCCGCGCATCCCGCCGCCAAGAGACACGCAACGAGAACAACGACGAATGAACGCTTCACGATCCGCGCCGTTCTTGTAGCAACGCCGTGACGACTTTGCCGTCGGCTTTTCCTTTGCTCGCCTTCATGACGGCACCGACGAGCGCACCTGCGGCCTTCTCTTCACCTGCACAGTACTTTGCCCAGGCATCGGGTTGCGCCGCAATCGCTTCGTCGACAAACACAGCGATCGACGTTGTGTCGAGTGCTTCAAAGCCCTTCGATGCAGCGATCCGTGCCGGGTCTCCCCCGCCTGCGGCAAGCATGTCGCCGAGAACCGTCTTTGCTTGGGTCGCCGTGATCTTGTTGGCACGCTCCATTTGGGTGAGCGCTGCGAGATCGGACGCCGGCAATCGCGGCGAGTCACCTTCATCGGCAAACGATTGCTGAACCCACACCAATGCGCGGGCCGCATCGCCACCTGCATCGACAACAGCTTTCACGTACGTGTCCTGTCCGCGCTCGACGACCACCGACACGGCTTCACCTTCGACGTCGGCGCCGGTGAGAGAGGCAAGCGCGGCGCGACGCGCAGCCGGCAACGGTGGCAGTGCGGTCCGGACTCGCTCGACCCACGCAGCATCGGGAGCAAGCGGCACGAGGTCGGGTTCGAGGAAATAGCGATAGTCGTCGGCGTCCTCTTTCGTGCGAAGAGTATGGGTGCGACCCTCGGCATCGTCCCAGTGACGCGTCTCTTGACGAATGCTTCCACCGGTATCGAGGATGTCGACTTGTCGACGCGCTTCGTATTCGATCGCACGACCGAGCGATCGCACCGAGTTGACGTTCTTGATTTCGCACCGCGTACCGAGCGGCTCGCCGAAACGACGAACCGAAACGTTCGCATCACAGCGCATCGAACCCTCTTCCATTTTCGCATCGCTTGCGCCAATGGCAACCAGAATCGAACGCAATTCGCTCACATACTGCTTTGCTTGCTCGGCGGTGCGGATGTCGGGTCGCGAAACGATTTCGACCAACGGCACACCTGCGCGATTGAAATCGATGAGCGAGTATTCGCTGCCGTGGATACGCCCTCCGGCCCCGCCGAAGTGCGTCGACTTGCCCGTGTCTTCCTCGAGATGGGCCCGCTCAACCTCGACTCGGACGTTGCCCGGCAACATGAGATAGCCGTCGACGTTCAAGGGCTGGTCGTACTGGCTGATCTGGTAGGCCTTGGGCAGGTCGGGATAGAAGTAGTTCTTGCGGTGGAACGTGCAGGGCTGCACGCTGCAGTTCAGTGCGAGACCGATTCGCATGGCGAGTTCGACGGCGTGCTCGTTCAGCACCGGTAACGCACCCGGCAGGCCGAGCGTCACGGGGTCGATGTTGGTGTTCGGCTCGTCACCGAAGCGATTCGGCGATGCACTGAAGAGTTTCGTTTTCGTGGCAAGTTCGACGTGGACTTCGAGTCCGACGATGAGTTCCCAACCGTCGGGTAGACCGTTTTCGATTTTCCCCGTGCCGCTCATGCCGCACGCTCCAGCTCCGCAGCGACGCGGAACATCGTCGATTCGCCGAGTGTCGGAGCGAGTACTTGCACACCCACCGGCATGCCGTCTTGGCCGGTTCCGAACGGAACGCTCATCGCCGGGTGGCCGGCGAGGTTCGTCGGAATGGTGAAGATGTCGCACAGGTACATGGCGAGCGGGTCGTCGGTTTTTGACCCGAAGCGGAACGCGACCGACGGGGACGTCGGCGTGAGAATGACGTCGGCAGCGGCATAGGCCCGCGCGAAGTCATCGGCGATGAGTCGGCGGACCTTCAAGGCCTTTCCGTAGTAGGCGTCGTAGTAACCGGCCGACAATGCGTACGTGCCGAGCATGATGCGCCGCTTCACTTCGTCGCCGAAGCCGGCCTCGCGTGTGTCGGCGTACATCGTGTTGATGTCACCTGCCGCAACACGCTTGCCGTAGCGGACGCCGTCGTAGCGCGCAAGGTTGCTGCTCGCTTCTGCGGGAGCGATGAGGTAATAGGCCGTGAGCGCGAAAGAAAGCGACGGCAACGTCACATCGACGATGGTGGCACCCGCTTTGGCGAGTTCATCGAACGCAACATCGAGACGCGCAAGCACGTCGGGGTCGGCGCCCTTCGGCAAGTCCGCGACGCGACCAATGCGCAGGCCCTTCACACCGGCACCGAGGACACCGACGAGAGCCGGGGCGGGTTGCGGGATGCTCGTCGAATCCATGGGGTCGTGGCCCGCAATCACTTCGGTGAGGATTGCTGCGTCTTCGACGGTGTGTGTGAACGGGCCGATTTGGTCGAGGCTGCTTGCGAATGCGACGAGGCCGTACCGACTGACAAGGCCGTAGGTCGGCTTCACTCCAACGAGACCGCACAGTGCGGCGGGCTGACGAATACTGCCGCCCGTGTCGCTGCCGAGACTGCCTGCGGCAAACCCCGCGGCGACTGCCGCCGCACTTCCACCGCTGCTACCACCGGGAACACGCGATGTGTCGAGCGGATTGCGGGTGGGACCAAACGCAGAGTTCTCGGTGCTCGACCCCATCGCGAACTCGTCGAGGTTCGTCTTTCCGATGAAGACCGCGCCCTCGGCGGCGAGTTTTTTCACTGCTGTTGCGTCGTACGGCGGCTTCCAGCCCTCGAGAATGCGCGACGAACACGTGGTGTCGATACCGCGCGTACACATGTTGTCCTTCAGTGCGATGGGTACGCCCGCGAGCCTTCCCGGGTTGTCCCCACGCTTCACGCGGTCGTCGATCTCATTTGCGGCTTGCAAAGCCCGGTCGCGCATGACGAGATTGAAGGCATGAACCTCTGATTCACGGGAATCGATGCGCGTCAAATGCTCTTCGAGGATCGCGCGTGCCGACACGCGGCCGGCCGCGACGTCGGCCGCAATCGATGCAACAGTCGGAAAGTCATTCATGGAGACCACCCGATGGAGGAACGCGGAATCGACCATCTTCGGCCGCGGGTGCCACCGCGAGAACCTCGTCACGATCGAGGCATGGTTGCTCGACATCGGCGCGCAACACGTTGACGAGAGGGTACGGCTGCGTCATCGGCTCGACATTCGCAAGATCGAGGTTGTCGATGTCGGCGAAGTGATCGAGCATGCCATCGAGTTGGCGCGTGTAACGCTCGACTTCCTCGGGCGAAACGTTGAGACGGGCGAGGCGCGCAACCTTCGCCACGTCGGCGGCGGTGAGACGCTGTGACACGGCGTCAGATGCTAACGAGTGACCGGGGAGAAATTCGGTGGCCGCTTTTCAAGGAAGCTGGCGACGCCCTCCTTGAAGTCCGGCCGGCGCAACGACTCCTTCATCAAACGCAACGCCTTCTGCTCGGCATCGCCGAGGGTCATCCCGTAGTCGGCATAGACCTGTTGTTTCATGACGGCCATCGATGTCGGCGAGACATTCGCGGCGAGATCGGCGGCGTAGGCGACCGCGTGGTCGACGAGCTTGTCGGCGGGCAGCACGGCGTTGACCATTCCCATCGCGTGAGCCTCTTCGGCCAGCACAACCCGCGCGGACAAGAGCAGGTCGAGTGCGTTGGCGGTTCCCACGAGTCGCGGGAGCAGCCAGCTCATTCCGTACTCGGCAATCAGTCCGCGACGACCGAATGCAGTGGTGAACTTCGCGCCCGCGGCCGCAAAACGAATGTCGCAGGCGAGGGCCTGAACCATGCCGATGCCGGCGCATGCGCCGTTGACCGCCGCAATGACGGGCTTGGGGACGGTGGTCGTGAACGACTGGAGGTGCGAACCCGACGCTGCCTCGGCGCTTGGTGCACCGCCCGACCCGCCGTCAGACGACGAGCCGATGGACTGCAGTGCATCCATGTCGGCGCCCGCGCAGAATCCGCGACCCGCCCCCGTGACCACGATCGCACGCACGTCGTCACTCTGCGCGCAGTGTTCGAGAAGCTCGAAGTAGCGCGCGGAGAGATCTGCATTCCATGCATTCATCCGATCGGGCCGGTTCAAGGTCAAGAGTGCGACACCCGGCGCGGGCGTGGAATAGAGAACGACGTCGCTGCCGGAAGCTGGGCTACTGCTGGGGCTCATGGATCGCCACGCTAGACCCGTGTCGACGATCGGCCCGAACCTGAACCGCGAAAAGCGCGACGGAGACGACGAACACCACCAGCGACACCCATTGGTTCAGCCGCAACCCGCCGGCTTCGTGGGCACGGTCGATACGCAATCCCTCGATGAAGAAACGCATGAGCGTGTACCCCGCGGCGTAGAGCCAAAACACGCGGCCGGGCTTGAGTGAGCCACGGCGGTTGACCGCCAGCAGTGCAATGCAAAGCGCCGCACACCACAGCGACTCATAAAGGTAGGTCGGATGAAAAGTCGTTCCCGGATCGAAACCCGCGGCGGCTGCCTTCGCATCGCTGACGCGCAACGCCCAAGGTAGGTCCGTCGGCTTTCCGAAGAGTTCCTGATTGAACCAGTTCCCCCACCGACCAACCGCCTGCGCCGCGGCAATCGCCGGTGCGGCGACGGTGACGACAACCGCTACGTCGAGTCCGCGGCGACGTGCCGCCCACATCCCGACGGGTACGCCAAGGGCAATGCCGCCCCAGATGCCGAGGCCTCCCTGCCAGACCTTCACGACATCACCGATGTTTCCGGAGAACCTGTCCCAATCGGTGACGACGTGGTAAATCCGCGCACCAATGACGCCCGCGGGAACCGCCCACATTGCGACCGCACCGAAATCATCGCTGGTTCCCGCGCCACGTCGCTCGAGTGCCTTGCCTGCGATGCGCACACCGAGGATGACGCCGAGCGCAATCATCAACCCGTAGGCATTCAGTCTGAGAGGGCCGATCTCGAGCGCGTTCGACGACGGGCTCGGTATGGCTGCGAGCAGTGACACCGATCAGAACCCCGTGACGCGACGTGCGAAGGCCACCGAACCGGCAAAAATCTCGCCCTTGTCGTAATCCTGGGTCGCGACGTGAAAGCTGCGCTCGAGGGTGACCCGTTCGACCGTCCCTCCGTAGACCTCGGCCAACCGGTCGCTTTGGGCCGGGTCGACGACGTGGTCGTTCGCCGACGTATAGAGAAGGAGTGGCACCCGGGTGGTGGCGTAGCGCCGTGACAGCGGCACCAAGCCCTCGTCCATGAAGGACAGAAGGGGCCTCACCGGTGTGCCCGGATAGGCGTTCTCGGTGACCTCGGGATCAGCGATGTCGCTGCCGATCCCCGGAATGACCTCGGTGCCGCCTTCGAGAATTCCGCGAATTGCCGACATCATCTCGTCGGGCAGAGGGAAAGTCGCCGGGTTCACGCACACGATCCCCTTTGTTTCGGGGTGCTCGGCTGCGAGCCACAACGTGAGCGATCCACCCATCGACAGACCCATGACGACGACGTTCTTGGTGCGCGAGGACAATCGCGCATACGCGGCATCAGCGTCGCGGCACCAGTCGACCCACCTCGTCGGGAGCATGTCGTCGACGCATGTTCCGTGACCTGCCAGTCGCGGCATCTCGACATGCAGACCCGCTGCTGCGCATGCCTCGGCGAGACCGCGCATCGAGCCTGGGTTTCCGGTGAATCCGTGCACCACGACCACTCCGGCGTCGACCGTTCCCTCGTGGGACCACGCTTCCGCACCATCCATGACCTGTGACTCGCTCATTCACTCAGTGTAGACGCGGTGGTGTCTAGCCTCGGTCGCGTGGCGCGGCGGAAAAAACGAACTGTCGACGCAGCCGCTTTCACCGCGGTCCTGCCCGTTGTCGCACTACTCCCTGCTTGGCTCGTCGCGGTGTCACTGATCTGGCTCGTCGTTTCACTTCCGTTCGACATCAACTACCCGATGTTCATTGCCATTGCCGTTCTCGCGTCGGTTGTCATGTTCGTTCCGATCACACAACAACTCTTCGTCTTGCGACTTCTCGGAGTCAGAACTCCTCAACGTGACGAAGAACGTCGACTCGCCGTCGCGGCACGCATGGTTCTCGCCGCCGCGGGAACACCGCGTCGGCGGTTCCTGCTGGCGGTCGAGGACAGCGATGATCTGAACGCCTTTGCTTGTGGAGGCCACATTCTCGTCGTCAGTTCCTTCGCCCTCGCAAAGCTCGACGAAGATGAACTCATCGGTGTTGTCGCACACGAGTTCAGTCACCACCTCGGCGCCCACACGGTCGCCCTCTCGTTTGCCCAGTGGTTCAGTCTTCCTGTGCTGCTGTTCAACCAGATCGGTGAGTGGTTGCGACGGTTCGCCGATGCATCGGTGCGCCGCGCCGAGGGAATGTCAGGTGTCGTTCCTTATGTCGCCGGTGCCGTGCGAACAATGCTCACCGCGTTTTCGTGGATGTTCGGGTCGACGCTCGTTTTCGCGCAGAGACTGAACGACCTTGTCGGTCGTGATGCGGAATTCAATGCGGACAAACGCGTCGTTGAGCTCGGCTTTGGGCGACAGCTGTCACGCGCGCTCACCCATGTTGCGGCCCGCGATCCAAGTGCAATCGGACGCAGTCGACACGAGCGGATCTTCTCGTCACATCCGCCGGCTCGCACGCGCATCGCACGTGTCGAGGCGCTCCTGCGGGCCCGCTCCCGTTAGCCGAAAACTTCGTGCAGCGGTAGCCTGCCGCACGTGGCTGCCCCCACCGACTCGGCCTTTCTTCTTGCGGCCAACGGTCTGCCCGCAACACATACACCCGTGTGGTTCATGCGTCAGGCGGGGCGCAGCCTGCCCGAATACCGCGCTCTGCGTGGCGAGGGCAGCATCCTCGATGCCATCAAGAAGCCCGACCTCGCAGCCGAGTTCACGCTGCAGCCCGTTCGTCGCTACGGGGTCGATGCCGCGGTTCTGTACAGCGACATCGTCGTCTCGTCACACGCGGTTGGATTCGGCATCGATGTAGCACCGGGAACGGGGCCGGTTGCCGAAGCACCGTTGCGACGCGCCGCCGACCTTGCTCGTCTTCGTCCGCTTGATGCGGAAACCGACATGGGCTACGTCATGGAGACGATCGACATCCTCGTACGACAACTCGACGTGCCACTGCTCGGCTTCGCAGGGGCACCCTTCACGGTTGCGAGCTATCTCATCGAGGGTCGTCCCAGCCGCACCTACGAACACACCCTCGCAATGATGCGCGACGAACCCGTCCTGTGGGGCGACACGATGGAGCGCCTCACACAACACGCCGTCGAACTCGTCGACCGGCAGATCGTGCACGGCGCACAGGCATTCCAGATTTTCGACAGTTGGATCGGCGCTCTCGACATCGACACGTATCGCCGGGCGGTTCTCCCCCACACCCGCGCACTCTTCGCCGAACTTCGTCGCTTGCACCCCGACGTTGCAGGAATCCACTTCGGGGTCGGCTGTTCACATTTGCTCGAGGCCATGAACGACGCGGGGGCCGCTGTACTCGGTGTCGACCACACCGTTGCGCTGAACGAGGTGCGTCGACGAATCGGGCCCGACGTCATTCTCCAGGGAAACCTCGACCCGGCGGCGGTACTCGCGGGACGCGATCATGCCATTGCCGCGGCCGATGAAGTCCTCGCAGCGAACGGCGGACACGCTGGACACATCTTCAACCTCGGCCACGGTGTCACACCACAGTGCGATCCCGATGTTCTTCTCGCCGTGGTGCAACATGTTCACGAAAGGACCCGCCGATGATTTCCGTCGTTCTCATGGCCTACGGCACGCCGCGCAGCCGCGAAGAAATCCTCCCGTACTACACCGACATCCGGCGCGGTCGTCCGCCGACCGACGAGTTGCTCGCCGAACTGACGGGACGTTACGAGGCCATCGGCGGGTTGTCTCCGTTGGCGGCACTCACCGAAGCGCAACGCGACGCGGTGCAACATGCCCTCGATTCATTTCAACCGGGACGCTTTCGCGTCACGCTCGGGCTGAAGCACGCGCATCCAATGATCGAAGAGGCCGTCGCCAACGTCGCCAACGTCGGAGTCGAAAAGATCGTTGGCCTGGTCCTTGCCCCGCACTACTCGAGCTACAGCATCGGCCAATACGTTGGCCGCGCGACAACTGCGGCGGAGCCGAACGGCATCGAAGTCATTGGCATCGACTCGTGGGCAACCGAGCCGGCCTTCATCACCTTCCTCGCGGATGACATGCGGTCACGCCTCGCGAAAATGCCCCCGAAGACCAAGGTCTTGTTCACTGCCCATTCGTTACCCCAACGCATCATCGATGCAGGTGACCCCTACCCGCAAGAACTGCGCGCGACGGCGGTCGCCGTGGCGGAAGCGGTTGGTTTGCGTGAGGGTGAACAGTGGGCAATCGCATGGCAGTCGGCAGGACGAACTCCCGAACCGTGGATCGGCCCCGATGTGCTCGACGCAATCGACGCACTCGCGGCCTCGGAGAACCCGCCGGGGGGTGTACTCGTGTGCGCGTGTGGTTTCGTTGCCGACCACCTCGAGGTTCTGTTCGACCTCGACATCGAAGCGAAGAAGCACGCCGAGGCACGCGGTCTCGTCTTTGACCGCACAACCTGTGTGAACGACAACCCCGAGGTGATGGCCGCACTCGCGCGGCGCATTATCGAGGCAGCGGGTTGAGCACCGGGTCACCACCCGTCCACGTCGTCGTTGTCGGCGCGGGCATCACCGGTTTGGCTTGCGCACACCGGCTGTTGACCCTTGATCCAACCATCAAGGTCACGCTTCTCGAGGCAAGTGATCGCATCGGTGGTCTCATCCGCACGACGCCCTTCGCCGGACTCCCCGCCGTTGACGAAGCTGCTGACGCGTTCCTGCTGCGCGTACCCTCGGCGCGAGACCTGGCGCATGCGGTTGGTCTCGGCGACGTGCTCACCTCACCCGCGGTGGCGCAGGCATCGGTATGGCGGGGCCGCCTCCACCCGCTCCCCGAAAGTCTCCTCCTCGGCGTGCCCACGCGACTTGCGCCACTTGGCCGTTCGCGTCTTCTGTCGGCACGCGGAAAGATCCGCGCGGGTCTCGAGCCGCTGGTGCCCCGCACGTCGATCGACAACGACTGTCTCGGCGCATACATGCGCAAACGTCTCGGCAACGAGGTTCACGAAATGCTCATCGATCCGTTGGTGGGCAGCATCTATGCGGCAGACACCGACAACTTCTCCCTGCGCGGCATGCCACAGTTGTCGGAGCTCGCAACGGAAGGACGCAGCCTCATCATCTCGGCGCGAAAGCGGCCGAAACCCGCAGCCCACGGGACCGAAACCCCCGTGTTCGCGGCACCGATCGGGGGCATGCAACAACTCGTCGATGCCACTCTCGATGCCGTCACGCGACTCGGTGCGACAGTGCTGACGAACGAACGCGTCACTTCTGTCGAACGCACCGCGACCGGCGTCGTGGTGCAAACATCATCAGGCTCACACCACTGTGACCATGTCGTACTCGCCGGTCCTGCGCGCCATACCGGGGAATGGCTTGCGGCGACCGCACCGAATGCCGGCCGCCTCCTTCGCGAGTGGGAACACGCGTCGGTTGTCATGGTGACCCTCGCAGTACCGAAGCGCAGCCTCCCCCGAGCCGCCGTCGGCAGTGGCTATCTCGTTCCCAAACCCGTGCAGCGCTTCGTCACCGCCGTCTCGTTCGCCTCTCAAAAGTGGGCGCACCTCGACAGCGACTCGACGGCAGTGCTTCGTGTGTCCCTCGGTCGGGACGGCATGCCGTTGCACCACCACTCCGACGACGAGCTTCAGTCGTTCACACTTGCCGACCTGAAAATGCACCTCGGAGTCGACCTCAACCCGAGTGCGGTCCGAGTCACGAGGTGGGTCGAGAGTTTCCCGCAGTACCGCCCGCAACACTTCGACCGGGTGGCTCATGTCGAAGCACACCTCGCCGTCGAACTTCCAACCGCCCACCTTGCGGGCGCCAGTTACCGTGGAATCGGGATACCGGCTTGCATTCAGCAGGCAAACGACGTTGCGATGCGAATCATCGACGAGATTTCCGCCCGCTGAGACCGCCGTTCTTGCCACAATTGACCCGTGCGTCGTTCCCAACCCCGGCTGGTGTGGCTCGCCTTGTTTTTGGCAACATCGGCGGCACTGGCGACATCGGCAGTCGCCTTCGCGCCCACGCCAACGCTCGCCACTCGAGCCGCTGGAACCGCAACCGCGGTTCCGCGGCTCGGGCGCAGTGTGGCCGTCGTGAACATCCCCTCGATCGGTGTGAACGTTCCTCTTCTTTACGGCATCCATGACGACGCTCTGTCGCGCGGGCTCGGCTTGTGGCCGGGAACCTCGCTACCGGGCCGCCCCGGCAACGCAGTGATCGCCGGCCACCGAACCAGCCACGGCGCCCCGATGCGCGACATCGACAAATTGGCAATCGGCGACCTCATCTACGTCACCACGACCGGGAAGAAGCAAAGCGTTCTCGAGTACCGGATCACGAAGCGCCAGGTGGTGCGACCCGATGCAATGTGGATCACGCGGCCAACACGCACAGCGACGCTCACAATCTTTGCTTGCCATCCTCCGCACTCAATTGCCTACAGATACGTCGTCTTCGCAAAGCTGATCTCGCAGAGAACCTCCGGCGGCCAGTGACACGTCGCATCGCGCCCGCCGGCACACGATCACTCGCGGCGGGGCTCATTGTCGCCGCGTCGATGCCCCCGTGGGGTTGGTGGCCCCTCGCATTTCTCGGCCTCGCGTGGTTCCACACGATCAGCCGCAAGGCAGAGACACGCCGTGGTGCATTCGCACTGGCAACCATTTTCGTGTTGGGCTGGCTTTTGCCCGCGACTGCATGGATGTGGTTCATCTCGGCACCGGGTTGGATCATCGCCTGCATCCTTTTTGCACTGCTTCACGGCCTGGCCGAGGCTGTCATTTGGCGCACCGATCGCCACGCCGTGATGCAACCGCTTTCGCACGGCCTCGTCGAAGCACTCCGATTCTCGTGGCCGTTCGGTGGTGTGCCGCTTGCGTCGCTCGGAATCTCCCAGGCGCAGAGTCCCGTTGTCCCGCTCGTCAGGGTCATCGGTGTCGTCGGACAAGGTCGACCTCGTGGTTTGGCCCGAAAACGTCATCGACGTCGCAGACTTCGCAGTTTCTCCGGAGTACGCAGAAATCGCCGCTGAGGCTGGGCGACTCGACGTTCCGTTCCTTGTCGGAGTCACACAAGACGCCGGCCCGGGTCGTTTCACGAACCGCCAAGTCGTCGTGATGCCCGACGGGTCGATCGGCGATCAATACGACAAGGTGCGCCGTGTCCCGTTTGGCGAGTACATCCCGATGCGCGGGGTCCTGCGCGCGATTGGTGCACCGGTTGATCAAGTGCCCACCGATGCAGTTTCCGGCACGTCGAGGGGACTACTCACCGTTCCGCTCGACAAGGCCACCATCAGCGGCGATGCCATCGATGAAGTGCGTGTCGCAACGGCGATCTCGTGGGAGATCTTCTTTGCGGGTCGCGTCAACGAGGGAGTCGAGGACGGCGCCTCAATCGTCATCAACCCGACGAACGGATCCTCGTACCGCGGCACGATTCTGCAGACACAGCAACTCGCGTCGTCGCGGGTTCGCGCCATTGAGTCGGCGCGATTCGTTGTCCAGGCGGCGCCGACCGGCTTCTCGGGCTTCATTAGTAATGCAGGAGACGTCGTCTCGCGAACGCGCATTGGCGACGACGCGGTCATCATCGCCGACGTGCCGCTGCGCACCGGGCGCACCTGGTATTCACGCCTCGGCGACATGCCGATTGTCCTCGTCATGCTTGGCGCGTTTGCCTACCTGCTCATGCGTCGGTTCGATGACAGAGAGCCGGCGAAAACACGCACGAAGTGACCCACGAGCAGGTCGCCTACCGGGCGGTAGCCTGACCGCTCTATGACAGTGGGGTCAGACCCGAGTGGGCCGTTGCGCATCGCATACCTCACCTACAGAGGAAAGCCCCACGTCGGTGGCCAGGGCGTCTACACCCGACATCTCACCAAGGCTCTCGTCGATCTCGGTCACCACGTCGAGGTGTTCGGCGGCCAGCCCTACCCGGTTCTCGACCCTCGCATCCCCCTTCACCAACTGCCGAGCCTCGACATCTTCAACGACCAGTATCCGGGTCGATTCCCCGCCTACTGGGAACTGAAGAACTGGCCGAACTTCGTCGAGGCAGCGCTTTTCTTGAAGGGAACCTTCGGGGAACCCAAGGCCTTCAGCATGCGCGCCTATCGCGCCCTGAAGAGCCGCGTCGGTGACTTTGACATCGTGCACGACAACCAATGCCTGGGCGACGACATCCTGAAAATCGAAAAGATGATTCCCACCGTCGTCACGCTTCACCACCCCATCACGCGCGATCGTGCTCTCGAGCTCGAACACACGAAGAGTCGTTACAAGCGCTTCGGAATCAGCCGCTGGTATTCGTTCGTGAAGATGCAAGGCAAGGTTGCCTCGAAAATGCCCCGGATCGTGGTCGTCAGTGAGAACTCCATCAAGGACATCCACGACGACATGGGCGTGTCGCTCGACCGCATGCGTCTCGTGCCGGTCGGCGTCGACCCCGACCTCTTCCGTCCGATCCCCAACGTTGCTCGCAAGCCCGGCCACCTCATCACCACGGCGTCGGCCGACGTTGCGTTGAAGGGACTGTCCTTTTTGCTCGAAGCAATGGCGAAGTTGCGCACCGAGCGTGATGTCCGCCTGACGATCATCGGCAAACCAAAACCCGGAAAGAGCGCCGATCTCATCGACTCTCTCGGCCTGCGTGATCACGTCGACTTTGTGTCGGGTGTGCCCGACGAGCGCATCGTCGAGTTGTACGCCGAAGCCGAACTCGCGGTGGTGCCGAGTCTCTACGAAGGATTCAGCCTCCCCGCCATCGAGGCGATGTGCACCGGCATCTGCCTTGTCGCCACCGACGGTGGAGCGCTCCCAGAAGTCACCGGTATCGACGGTGACACGGTTTTGCAATGCAAGGCCGGTGACGTCGACTCACTCGCGGCAGCCCTGCGTCGCGGGCTCGACGATGCCGAGCTCCGTGCCCGCATCGGTGCGAACGGCCGGCGGCGGGTCGTCGAAAGGTGGAGCTGGCGTCACTGCGCTGCACTCACGGTCGAGCAGTACCGCGAAGTTCTCGACATGCCGCACAATCGCGCACGGAGACGTTGATGCTGACGGTTCGATTCGACAAGCTGGGCCTCAGTCCCGGTCAACTCTTTCTCGATGCGGGGGCCGGCTTTGGTCGCCATGCCTACGAGGCCGCCCGACTCGGTGCGCGTGTCGTTGCTCTCGACTGGGCAGCCGACGAGGTCGTCGCCACCCGCAACACCTTCGCTGCGATGGCGTTGGCGGGCGAAATGGCGCCCGATCGGTTCGTTGCATGCCTGCGCGGTGATGCGACGCGGCTGCCGTTCGCCGATGCCACGTTCGACCGTGTCGTCACCTCCGAGGTGCTCGAACACATCGACTCCGACACGGCGGCCATCGCAGAGTTGCACCGCGTCTTGAAGCCCGGTGGAGTCCTCGCCGCCACGGTTCCGACGTGGCTTCCCGAGAAGATCAACTGGATGCTGTCCGATGAATACCACGCGCCGAAATCCCCCGGGGGCCACGTCCGCATCTACTCGGCAACCGAACTGAAGGCAAAATTGCGGACCGCCGGTTTCGACATCGTCGGCCAGCACCATGCACACGCATTGCACAGTCCCTACTGGTGGTTGCGGTGTGCGGTCGGACCGCGAAACGAATCACACCGAGCCGTCACGGCTTACCGGCGCTTCCTCGAATGGGACATCATCAACCAGCCCCGTGGGATGAAGGTCGTCGAAAAAGTGCTGAGTCCGGTGCTCGGCAAGAGCTTCGTCGTTTACGCCCGCAGTCGGGCCGACATCGCATCGCCGGTTGGGGCATCGCGATGAAACACGATCTCACCATCAGCGGGGTCGTCAGCCATGCCGAACTTCTCGCGACGGCAGAATCAATCGCCCGCTTGCAGTTGCCCAACGGGATGATTCCTTGGTTCGACGGTGGACACTGCGATCCGTGGAACCACGTCGAAACCGCGATGGCGCTCGACACGTTGGGCCTGCATCGCGAAGCCCGCCTCGCTTACGACTGGCTGGCCTCGACCCAACGCGATGATGGTGCGTGGCACAACTACTACCTCTCCGACGGCGGCATCGAAGATGCAAAGCTCGACACAAACGTCTGTGCCTATGTCGCAGCCGGGCTGTGGCACCACTGGTTGTGCACCGGCGACATCGCCACGGTGAAGAATCTGTGGCCGGTCGTCAGTGCCGCCCTCGAATGGGTACTCAATCACCGAAAGTCCGATGGAACGGTGCTGTGGGCCCGCGAGGTCGATGAGATGCCCTGGAACTACTCGCTTCTCACCGGATCGTCGTCGATCAGGCATTCGCTTCGCTGCGGTGCGATGTTGGCTGCTCTCGTCGACGACCACCCCGATCATCTGTTGCGCGCGGCCGATGCAATCGACCATGTCGTGCGTACCGATCTCACCGCTTTCGAACCAAAGGAACGATGGGCGATGGACTGGTACTACCCCGTCATGACGGGCACGATGGAGGGATCCCAGGCCAAGGATCGCCTTGCGTCGTTGTGGGACACGTTTTCAATGGATGGTCTCGGCATCCGTTGCGTGAGTGACGAACCTTGGATAACCGCAGCGGAGACGGCCGAGTGCTCGCTCGCCCACTCCGCCCTCGGCGACATCGATACCGCCGTGAAGTTGTTGTCGTGGACGCGTGCGCACCGCTGCGACGACGGTTCGTACCTCACGGGAATCGTCTACCCCGATCGCATTGCGTTCCCCGCCGACGAACGCACGGCTTACACGGGTGCAGCAGTCATCTTGGCGGCCGATGCCATTACCGGAGCATCACCGGGTTCGCGGCTCTTCCGCCACGGCTTCCTCGACCACTGATGTTGCGGCCGTCACCGGATGCAACGCAGAATGCGCAAACTGCCGGTCGTTGACACGTCTTCGAAACGACCGCTGGCGAGAGCGGGCAGATAAATATCCTCGTACGGGGGACGACCACCGTCGGCGGGGTTTGGGAAAACGTCGTGGATGGCGAGCAGTCCACCCCGCACGACGTGAGGGGTCCAGCCCGCAAAGTCGGCCCGAGCAGGTTCGACCCCGTGACCACCATCGATGAACAAAAAGCCGACCGGTATCGCCCACCGCGCAGCGACGACGGGTGACTCACCAACCACGGCGATGACAACGTCTTCGAGTCCCGCCGAGGCAATTGTTGAGCGGAAGAACGGCAGGGTGTCGATGCGACCCGTCGCAGGATCGACGAGCGATGGGTCGTGCCACTCCCAACCCGGTTGGTTTTCCTCACTGCCTCGGTGATGATCGACAGCGAAGACGACGGTGTCGAGTTGTCGCGCCGCGGCACCGAGCCACACCGTCGAACGTCCGCACCACGAGCCAACCTCGACGATGGGGTGTTGCGCCACACCGCGGTCGAGCGAGCATGCGGCGGCATACAACGCATCGCCCTCTTCGGGGGGCATGAACCCGCGCGCCGCCAACGCATGACGGCGCAGTTCGGGATCGATCACCAACCGTCCCAGTGAATGATGGAGTCGACCGGCGGTCGGGCGGCGGGCTTGAAGTCGGTTCCCTTGGTGTACGCGAGCGGCGACAGACACACCTGCTGAACGGTTTCGAACGGAATACCGAGGATCTCGGCGACCTGCTGCTCCATCATGAGGTGCACCGTTGTCCACGCGGTACCGAGGCCGCGCGCTCGGGCCGCGAGCATGAACGACCACATGCCGGGGAGAATGTTGCCGAGCATCGACGCCGACATCATGGCCGGCGCACCGTCGAGTCGGGCCCCTTGCGTGCAACCGATCACGAGAACCGGTGCATCGCCCATGTGCTCGCCGAGGAAGTCGGCCGAGTCGGCCGAGCGCTTCTGCTGTTGGTTGGCGGCCGCATCGCCCTTGTCGATGGATCCGATGTAGACGCCGTCCATCGACTTGTACATCCCGTAACAGTTCTTGTAGACCTCGCCGATTGCCTTGCGCTTGGCCTCGTCGCGCACGATGACGAAGCTCATCGTCATCATGTTGCTGCCCGACGGCGACTGCATGGCCGCCGAGACGCACTCGCGCACAACGTCATCGGGAACCGGCTTGGAGAAATCGAGACGCTTGCGCACCGCACGCGTCGTTGTGAGAAGTTCGTCGGGGTTCAAAGGTAGTAATGCCACGGGGGCGATGGTACCCCTCTCCCACGTTGTGTGCGGTCCCCTGCCCTGACAACATGGGGTGCAATGAAATCCGCGCTCGACGACCTCATCGATCTCCTCGACCTCGAAGCCATCGAAGTCAACGTGTTTCGCGGCAAGTCGCCCGATGAAAACCGGCAGCGTGTCTTTGGTGGCCAAGTGGCGGGCCAGGCACTGGTGGCTGCGGCCCGCACCGTCGAGGCCGACCGCCACGTGCACTCTCTCCACGCCTACTTTCTGCGCCCGGGGGATCCCTGGGTTCCGATTCTCTACAACGTCGACCGCATCCGCGACGGACGAAGTTTCACCACCCGGCGTGTCGTCGCCATCCAACATGGCGAGGTCATCTTCAACCTCCAGGCGTCGTTCCACCTCAACGAGCCCGGCCCCGACCACCAGATCAACGGGCCGAACAACCTTGCCGATCCCGAGACACTGCCCGACTTCAAGGAACGCATGGCGCCCTACAAACACCTCATTGGTGAGTGGTACGACAGGCCGCGCCCGATCGACCTTCGCTACGTCGATGGTGATCCGTTTTCCCGCGAGGGCGTGCCGACACTCGGCCAACGCGTGTGGATGCGCGCCGACGGCACACTGCCCGACGATCCCGTTCTTCACACCTGCATCGCCACCTACGCAAGCGACTTCACACTTCTCGATACAACCTTGTTGCCCCACGGATTGTCGTGGAATTCAAAGGGCGTGCAGATGGCAAGTCTCGATCACGCCATGTGGTTTCATCGACCGTTTCGCGCCGACGAGTGGATGCTCTACGACCAGTACTCCATCTCAACTTCGAACGCCCGCGGACTCGCTGGCGGATCCATCTACACACAGGATGGTCAGCTCGCAATCACGGTCGTGCAAGAGGGGCTAGCGCGCGTCAACGCCGATGCGTAAACCAATTTCCCTCCTCGCGGTCGCGGGTTTCATTCTTGGTGGCACCCTCGACGGGGTCGGGGCGGCACAAATGCCATCTGCGCGACTGGTGAAGGTCACGAACGCATCGAAACCCGTCGACATCGCCTCGCGCCCGGGGGACGACGGCCTCTACATCGCCGAACAAGATGGCCTCGTCATTCGTTACGCGCCAAAGACAAAGGCAAAGACGACCGCTCTCGATCTCACGTCGCTCACCGGCGCCTCCGGCGAACGCGGTCTGCTGGGAGTCGCCTTTCACCCCAACGGCCAATTTCTCTTCGCGAATTACACCGACGCCGCCGGCGACACCATCGTCGCAAGATTCCGCATGACCACCGGAAACGTGGCCGATCCCGCGACCCGCGTCGAGCTCTTTTCGCTCGAGCAGCCCTACGCCAACCACAACGGCGGCGGTCTCGCGTTCGGACCAAGCAACCGTCTGTACATCGGCACGGGCGACGGCGGCTCGCGCGACGACCCGCAACGATTCGCACTCGACCGCAAGTCGATGCTCGGAAAGATCATCAGTATCGATCCACTTGCACGCAACAAGCGTGCCGCCGATCCACGAATCTGGTCGATTGGGCTGCGCAATCCATGGCGATTCGAGTTCGACAACGACATGAATCTCTGGGTCGCCGACGTCGGCCAGGACAAGTGGGAAGAAGTCAGCGTCGCGTGGGCAACGTTGGGGTCGGGGCGCAATGCCAACTTCGGATGGAGCGCGTACGAAGGCTTTGCGCGATTCAACAAGGATCAAACGGCGAGGAACCACCTTGCACCTGTGTACGTCTACGAACACGGCGACGATGGCTGCTCGATCTCGGGAGGCACCCGGGTGCGGTCACCGAAGTTGCCGACACTCACCGGCTGGTACGTGTTCGGCGACTACTGCACCGGACACATCACCGCCATCGAGGTGAACGGGAAGAAGACGACTTCCATCACAAGGCTCGTCGAGAATGCCGGTTCGGTGACGGCCGTGAGAACGGTCGCCTCGGGTGACGTCTACGTCCTCGAACTCGGTGGCACCGTGAGCCTCCTCACCCAACGGGGCTGATGCCTACACTCACTTCGGTGAGAATTCCCACGTTTCAGCGGCGCCTATCGGTACGCGCCCTGCTGCTTGCGATCGCATTCGTCACCGCGGTCCCCTGGGTTGGCGGATTGGGTCCGACACACGCCGGATCAGTGTCGAACAAGGCGCTACGACTGGAGAAGGTGACCTCGGCGAGAATTCCCGTCGACATTGCCACCCGCGCGAACGACGACGGCCTCTACATCGCGGAACAAAATGGTGTGGTCATTCGTTACGACGCAGTCTCGAAGGGACGCTCCGTCGTACTCAATCTCACCCGATTCACCCGCGCCGATGCGGAACGTGGCCTTCTCGGCCTCGTCTTCCACACGAACGGTCGTTACTTGTTCGTCAACTACACCGACTCGAAGGGCAACACGGTGGTGGCCCGCTACGCAATGCGTGACGACAACACTGCAGACGCCTCAACACGGGTCGTCGTCTTCCAACTGGTACGAAACCAGAAGTCGGTCCACAACGGCGGCAGCATGGACTTTGGTCCGGGCGGCCGACTCTTCATCAGCACCGGCGACAGCGGCTCGGGTAACGACCCGAAGCGTCTCGCACTCGACCCCAAGTCGTTGTTCGGGAAGATCGTCAGCATCGACTCGCTCGCCCGCGACGCGAAGTCGGCCGACCCGAGAATCTGGGCCATCGGACTTCGCAATCCGTGGCGGTTCGAGTTCGACGACGAAATGAACCTGTGGGTTCCCGATGTCGGCCAACAACGTTGGGAAGAACTGAACGTCGCGTGGGCCGTTGACGGGTCGGGGCGTGGGGCCAACTTCGGGTGGAGCGCCTACGAGGGGCGTTCGCGCCTGAACAAGGACCAGTCCGCCCCTGACCATGCCCCACCCGTCTACGTCTACGAACACGGCGAAGAGGGCTGTTCGATCATCGGCGGCACGAAGGTACGCGACAAGGCTCTCCCTGCACTCCTCGGCTGGTACGTCTTCGGGGACTATTGCACCGGACGCGTCACCGCAATCAAGATCACGGGCAACAAGGCCGCGTCCTTCGCGCCGGCTAACGCCTCGCGAAATGCCCACCGGGCGCTCGGCTAACGCCTCGCGAAATGCCCACCGGGCGCTCGGCTAACGCCTCGCGAAATGCCCACCGGGCGTTCGGCTAACGCCTCGCGCCCATGAACATACTGCGGAGGACTTGGTAGTTCTCGACGCAGTGGCCCGCGCCGAGCACGACGGCCTCGAGGGGCATCGGCGACATGCGCACCGGCACGTCGGTTTCACGTTCGATTCGCTGGGCAAGGCCGCGAAGCAATCCGCCACCACCCACGAGGTACATGCCGCGCTGCAGGAAGTCCTGTGCCATTTCCGGTGGCACTTTCGACAGACAACGAGTGACCGACTGAACGATCTGCGACACGACTTCGTCGATTGCGAAGCGCACTTCCTCGGCCGAGAGATCGATGTTCTTCGGAAGTCCGGTGACGAGATCGCGCCCACGTACCTGAGCACCGCGTTCGTTTGGCATCGGTGCGGCGGTTCCGATTTGGATCTTGATTTCCTCGGCAGTCCGCTCTCCGATGGCAATGCCGTGTTCGCGGCGCACGTAGGTTTGGATGGCAGCGTCGATATCGAAGCTGCCCACGCGGATGGCCTCGAGAGCCACGACGCCGCCGAGGCTGATGACGGCGGTCTCGCTTGTTCCGCCACCGATGTCGATGACCATGTTGCCCACCGGTTCGTCGATGGGAAGCTCGGCACCGATGGCGGCTGCCATCGGTTGTTCGATCAACTGTGCATCGGAGGCTCCGGCTCGGCGCGTTGCATCGGTCACCGCGCGACGCTCGACTTCGGTGATCGCCGACGGAACACAGATGACGACCTTGGGGCGGGTGAACCGCGAAACTCCGACCCGCTGAAGAAGCAAGCGAATCATTCGCTCGGTGATGTCGAAGTCGGTGATTGCCCCACCGCGAAGAGGCCGCACCGCAACGATGTACCCGGGGGTGCGACCGATCATGTTCCACGCCTCGTGCCCCGTGGCGAGGACCTCACTGGTCTTGCGATTGACCGCGATGACCGACGGCTCGTTCAACACGATGCCGCGGCCCTTCATGTAGACCAGCGTGTTCGCGGTGCCGAGGTCGATAGCGAGGTCGCGGGCCATGCGCGCCCAGTGTATGTCGCGAGAGGCGACGAGAACCGTGAGGGCGAATGGCGCCTACAAACGGGGATCGGTGCGGTCAGCGCTTCGCGTCTCGACCTGCCGATTGACGACGTTCCGACGCGCCTCGGGTGAGAGTGCGTCGATGTGACGACGGAAATTTTCGATTCCGTCATAGATACCGGTCTGGTGTTGCTGACGGAAAAGAACAGTTGCAAGTGCCGCACCACAGGCGAGGGCGAGAACGGCGAACACCACCACGGCGGTCTGCGCGGCGATCATGAACGCGGGACGCTTCCGATGTCGTGCGCTCCGGTTCCCCAGTCGGACCCTTCCGACCACTCCTCTTGTTTCCAGATCGGAACCGCAACCTTCAAGGTGTCGATGCAGAAGCGTCCAGCTTCGAATGCTTCCGGGCGGTGCGGCGAGGAAACGACGACCAACACCGACGATTCTCCGAGGGTCAATCGACCCACTCGATGCAACATTGCCACCCGCACGACCGTCGGCCACTTGCGTCGTGCCTCGTCAATGATTTCTGCCATACGAACAACGGCTTTGTCTTCGTAGGCCTCGTAGGTGAGGTGTGTGACGTTGTCCCGACCGTCGGCATGATCGCGCACGGTTCCGGAAAAGACCACAACCGCGCCACACGACGGCTGCAACGCCCAGTCGTACGCCCGACCAACATCGAGCGCGTCGCTGGTGATGGCGACCCAGTTGTCGCCGTGATCGGCGGCAGGAACTTCACGTCCGGACACGGATGAAATGGTACCGACCACACCGTGATTCGGACCCGACGTCCAATTTGGGTGGCGGCTAATTACTGTCCTCTCCATGCCCGAAGACGACGACCGCCTGGAGGTGAAGCCCGCGCCGTTGCCCAAACACGAGCGCGAGTGGCGCCACCCAAGCGAGATCGGCCAATCCCGTCGGGCGATCCAACGACGACCTGCACCACCGCTCAATCCCGTCGTTGCATCACTTGCGGGCGGCCTGGGGCTGGCCCTCATTGTCGCCGTCGTTGCACTCGTGGTGCCACGAGACGCCCAACGCGAATCGACCCCGACCGTGCGCAATGCCGCAGGCGTGGCCACACGCGGCGCCACAGCCACCGATGCGGCGCCACCCGGTTTCCTCGTCGACGACGGCTCACGGTTCGTCATCGCCGTCGACCATGCAGATCGCACCTTCCTCGTCAGTATCAACCAACCCGAGGAATATGACGAGGAATACGACGAGGAATACGACCTTGAAGTCATTGCACGCGACGAAGACCTGGGGCTGGTGGTCCTCGCGGGCGGCAACCCACCACGATCCTCGGTCGTCGCAACATCAACGGTTGCGCCGGCGAGTGGAACCGACGTCATCGTCCGCACGGGCCCCGAGACTTCGGGAGATGTCGCAGCGGTGATCGGCATCGCCGTGAAGAGTGACACCAGTCGATTCGTACCGCTCGGTGGTGACGTGGCCAACGTCGACGTTCCCGAAGCGGCGGTGGTCGTCGACCCGGCAGGCAAGGCGCTCGGACTCTTCACGACGCGTGATGGCGCGATTGGTTTCGTTCCGATGGCCGCCGTTGAGAGTCTGTTGTCACGACTCGACTGACGACGAAGCACCTCGCGCCATACGGTCGTATCATCAGAACATGGCCGACGACGACACTCCGCCGGGCGAATTCCCGTTCGGTGGAGGCAACCCCTTCGGTGCAATGCCGTTTCTCGGCGACATCATGAAATCTCTCGCCGGCCAAGGCCCGTTGAACTGGGAAATCGCACGTCAAGTTGCCTACATGGGGGTCGGCCAGGGAACCGCCAACGTCGAACCCGCATCGCGAATTGCCTTCGAAAATCTGGCTCCCCTCGCCCAACGCCACATCGCCGATTTCCTGGCGGGTGTGGGAACGGCCGAACCGCGAATCGACTGCGTCACCTCGGCACAGTGGTGCCACTCGACGCTCGAGTCCTACAAGCCGGTTTTCGACAACCTCGCGACCGCCCTCGGCAAGCGCCCGGGTACCGGCTCCAACGACACCGCCACCGACGATCCCATGACGTCGATGATGAACGGTCTCATGTCGGCGATGGCCCCGATGATGCTCGGCATGACCATCGGCTCGATGGTCGGCCAGCTCGCGGCTCGTGCGTTCGGCCAATACGACCTCCTGCTTCCACGCGACCCCGCGAAGCCGTTGCTCATCGTCGCGACAAACGTCGACGGCTTCGCCGCCGAATGGGACCTGCCGGTCGCCGACATCCGCATGTGGGTTCTGGTGCACGAACTTGCTGCCCATGCGGTTCTGGGCACGCCACACCTGCGCAGTGCGCTTCTCGATGCCGTCAACGCATACGTCTCGGCTTTCTCACCCGATCCCGATGCAGTCATCGAAAAACTCTCCGAGACCGACATCGACGCATCAAACCCGATGGCGGCGTTTCAGCAAACGATGTCCGACCCTGCGCTGTTGCTCGGTGCCGTGATCTCCCCCGAACAAGAGGAGCTCCGTCCACGGCTCGATGCTCTGCTCGCATGCACCGTGGGCCTCATCGATTGGATTGTCGATGGGGTCACCCAACGTCTGCTCGGCGGGGCACCCGCTGTCAGCGAGGCACTCCGGCGACGCCGCATCGAGTCCTCCCCCGCCGATCGATTCGTAGAACACCTCCTCGGTATTCATCACACCCGGGCGACCGTCGAACGGGGTCGTGCGTTCATCCGTGGCATCCTCGAACGCGCGACCCCCGATCAGGTGCTCGACCTGTTGCGACGCTCCGATGCGTTGCCTACGCCGGCCGAGATCGACGCGCCCGGGTTGTGGCTCGCCCGCCTCGAGATCGCCTAGCTGCTCGCATCCGCAAGACGAACAGCAAGGTTCCCACGCAGCCAACCAACCCGACGACGAAGAAGCCGAATTCACCCGGCATGTCGAGTACAACCGGGACCAGACCGGCACCGACCCAAGCAAGTTGGAACTGTGTTTCGAACGATGCAAAGGCGCGGGCACGGTTTGCATCGGGTGCGTCGGACTGCACCACCGCTTCGTAGGCAAGCTTGCACGTCGCAGCGAAGGCGTTGACGAGGGCAACGAGCACGACACCGCCCGTGACACCGCCAATCCACGTGCAGATGAATCCACCGATGCCCGTGGCGGCAAGTGCGCCGATGATCATCGACTCCTCCCGGATTCGCCGTCGGATGATCGGCGCAATTGCATTGGCCGTCATGGTCCCCATGGCAGCGAGCGAAACGGCGAAGCCAAACCACACCGTGCCCGCTTTTTGATCGCGGAGCCAGAACGCCAGGTGGAAGAACATGAGCCCGACCAGGGCCCGCATCAGGCGCATCGCGGCGACCGCACGGCGTACGCGCTTCGAGCGCAGCTCTTCTATTTCGGCCCGAGAACGCGGTTCCCGGGCAATGCGAACGTCGCGCGGAAGATGCCAGGCGGAGATCACGGCGGCAATGAACGCGGCGGCCGACAACCCGAGGGTGAAGTTTGGCGAAATCAATTGGATGATCGCCGCGGGTACGGCCGCTGCGAAGCCGATCAGTCCCGAGAGAAGACCGAGTTTGCTGTTCGCATCGACGAGTTCACGTTCTTTGGGAACCACGGTGGGAACAAGTGCCGACTTCGACACCGAATACGTCTTCGACAACACGAGGGCGGCGAATGCCAACGGAAAGAGTGTGAGCGAATCAATTCGGCCGATCATGAGAAACGAAACGGCGGCACGCAACGACGCGGCGAGAATCACAACGAGCCGACGACCACCCCTCATCCGGTCGACGAGCGGTCCGATGAATGGTGCAACGATCGCGAACGGAGCCAGGCTGAGCGCCAGAAAGAGGATCACCCTCCCGCGGGCCGCGTCGGGGCTGATCGACAAGAAGAGCGAGTCGGCGAGTGCGACCGTCATCACTGCCTCGCCGACCGTCATGAGACCGTGGGTTCGGGCAAGAACGAAAAACGGCGGTCGGGGCGGTAGATCGGTTGTCGTCTCGCGCGCCGTCACGTCCCGATGGTAGGTCGGACGGGCCGACGATCAGGCGCGTGGTCGCTCGTACTTGTACCCGAGGCCACGGATGGTGACGATCTTTTGCGGTGTCCCCGGGTCATCTTCGATCTTGGCGCGAAGCCGCTTGATGTGCACGTCGAGCGTCTTCGTGTCGCCCACGTAGTCATTGCCCCACACCCGATCGATCAACGTTTCCCGCGGCAGGACGCGTCCGGCGTTGGCGAGGAGAATGTGGAGCAGCTCGAACTCTTTGAGCGGCAACGAGACCCGTTCGCCGCGAATCAAAACCTCGTGCTGGTCGGGATCGAGTTGAACATCACCGACCACCAATGCATCCTCGGTGAGTTCGCCCGCGCGGTCGAGTGGCGCGCGACGAAGCACCGCTCGCATACGTGCGACAAGCTCGCGCAGTCGGTAGGGCTTCGTGATGTAGTCGTCGGCTCCGACTTCCAGACCGACAACCGTGTCGATCTCGGCCGCCTTGGCGGTGACCATAATGATGGGAACCTGCGAACGCTTACGCAACTGCCGACACACGTCGATGCCCGACACCTTCGGCAACATCACGTCGAGCAGAACAAGGTCGGGGCGCACGAGGTCGAACAGATCGAGGGCCTGCATCCCGTCACGGGCGACTTCGACCCGGAAACCTTCGCGCTTCAGCCCCACTTGGAGGGCTTCAATGAACGACTCTTCGTCCTCGACGACCAGGACGGTTTGTGTTGTGTTGGCGGGTGCGGCGTTCATGCGGACGTCACTGATTATCACCGATCTGCACCGGAAGAATGAGTCGGAACGACGAACCTTCACCTTCTTGTGAGGCCACGTTCACCTCGCCGCCATGATTCGCCATGATGTGACGGACGATCGACAATCCGAGTCCCGTTCCACCCGTACCGCGCCCCCGGGCCTTGTCGACCCGATAGAAGCGCTCGAAGATTCGATCAAGATCGGCCGGCGGAATTCCGATGCCCTCGTCTTCGACCGAGATCACGAGCTTGCCCGGCTCACGGTAAAGACGAACCGACACGGTGTCACCGGGCTCGCTGTACTTGATTGCGTTGTCGATGAGGTTCGACGCCGCCGACAACAACTGGATCCGGTCACCGGTCACGACGAACCGAGCCTCGGGAACGTCGGTTGCGATGGTCACTCCACCCGCGGCAGCCGTTCTCGCGTGACGTTCGGCTGCTTCGCGAACCAATGCCCCAAGGTCGATGTTGTTCTGACGCAGTGGTGCATCCAACTCGATCTTCGACAATTCAAGAAGATCGTCGATCGTGTCCGACATTCGATGGGCTTCCTTGATCATCTGTGACGATAGATGTGCGATCACCGCGGGGTCGGCTTCTCCCTGGAGCGTTTCGGCCAGGATCGAGAGTGCACCGACGGGCGTCTTTAGTTCGTGGCTGATGTTCGCGACGAAGTCCGTTCGAACGGAATCGATTCGCGATCGCTCGCTGATGTCCTCGATGACCGCAAGACAAAATCCGTCGGCCAGTTCGACGGTCGACACGATGAGGACGCGCGGAGGCGGACCGAACAACTCAAGTCGCTCGGTCTTGGCCTCGGCCGTGTCGAAGGTTTGCCGGATCAAGCGATCGACCGCGGCTTCGACGAGGAGGTCGACGTGTCGCAATCCAACGACGGAGACCGCAACGCGATTGCGGAAGATGACCGACCCGTCACTCGCAGCAAGAACCACGCCGAGGGGCAATGCGTTCAACACGACCTCGTAGTCGGGACCGCGCGACTGCTCGATGCTTCGCGCCGCAAGGTCTTGGACTGCGGCAGGTACGACAACCCCGCGGTTCCTGCGATCGCGGAGGACCGCACCGAAAAGACTCGCAACCGCAGCCGCCGCCACGGCGCCGAGGATGAAGGCGAGTGTGATCTCGATGGTCAGGACCCCGGACCGACCTCGGGGAACGGCACACCGTCGGTGTCGTCACCGGCCAAACGCGCCTTGTGGCGGGCCGCGCCTTTCAGTTCGGGACGCCAACCACTGACGGCATAGAGAATGCGTTCACCGATGTTCACCGCATGGTCGCCGATGCGTTCGTAGAACCTGGCCACCACCGCCAGCTGAATGGCCACCTGGAGGTCGATTGTGCCGGCGAGATTGCACTCGAAAATCGCCTGGACGAACTGACGCTGGAGTCCGTCGAGGTAGGAGTCCATGTCGTCGAGCGCGCTCGCCTTGGCGACATCCTCGGTTTCGAACGCTTCGAGAGCGGCGGCGAAGAGCTGCTGGGCTTGGTCACCCATCTTGCTGATGATTCCGCGCAACTTCGGGTCGAGGTTGTGGCCGTAGATCCGCCGTGCGGCCTTGGCGATGTTCACGGTGAGGTCGGCGCTGCGCTCGATTTCACCGATCATCTTCAGGATCGCGACGAGTTGTCGAAGCTCACCGGCGACCGGCGCTTGCAGGGCGAGCAACCGGTAGCAGCGGTCCTCGAGTTCGAGCGATCTGGCATCGATCTCGTCGTCGGTGAGAATCAGGTACTCGGCACCCTCGAGATCACTGGCGAGGAGCACGTTCGTGGCGCGCGGAATTGCCTCGATGACCGAAGCGGCAAGGGTCGCCAAACTCTGGCGGACTTCATTGATCTCGCCGTGAAAACCCTTGCGAAGTTCTTCCATCGTCTCCACCGTTTCCGTTCAGCAAACACCGAATGCGTTGCCAAGCGCACCAACAACGCTACCCGAGTCGCCTCAAGCGACCCCTTCATTCGACCTCTCGACCCCGCGTCGCTCTTGTTGCTCCTTGGCCCATCGGTACATACGACCCTGGGCGTCGTCGGAGAAGTCACCCCGCCCGCTCCGCTCCCACGAACCATCGGATGCGAGCACGAAATGGGGGGTTTCGGGGTCGTTGAGGTAGGCAAGCGTTTGTTCGAGCCAAGCCCTGTGGCGTTCGAGGAGGATCGGCGTCATCACCTCGACACGGCGGTCGAGATTGCGTGTCATCAAGTCCGCCGACCCGATGTACCACGCCGGTTTGTCGGGCCCGTGCGCGTTGCCGAAGTGGTAGATACGAGAGTGTTCGAGGTAACGCCCGAGAATCGATCGAACGGAGATGTTCTCGGAGAGGCCTGGGACCCCGGGACGCAACATGCAGATTCCACGGACCACGATCTCGACGCGCACACCCGCCCGCGATGCCTCGTACAGTTCGGCGATCATGTCGGCATCGGCCACCGAGTTGACCTTCAAGCGAATGGAACCGCGCGGACCCATCTCGCGTTCCCGTCGAATCAGATCGACGATTTCGCCGCGCAGGAACTGCGGCGCAACCAACAGGTGGCGGTACCAATTGGCGCGGCTGAAACCCGTCAAGTGGTTGAACAACCGCGTCGCGTCATCGGCAAGCTCGGGATTGCACGTGAACACTCCGATGTCCTCGTACACGGCCGCGGTCTTCGCGTTGTAGTTCCCGGTTCCGAAATGAACGTAGCGGCGCAGGCCATCGGGCTCGTCGCGAACCACCATCGCCAACTTCGCATGGGTCTTCAGGCCGACGATGCCGTACATCACGTGCACGCCGGCCTGTTCGAGTTGTCGGGCCCAGTTGAGGTTCAACGCCTCGTCGAACCGGGCCTTCAATTCAACCAACACCGCCACCTGGACACCGCGTTCCGCCGCCGATATCAAGTTGCGCATGATCGCACTGTCGGGCGAAGTCCTGTACAGCGTCATCTTGATCGATTGAACACGAGGGTCGTGAGCTGCTTCGTCGATGAACGCCTCGGTCGATGATTGAAATGACTCGTACGGGTGATGAACAACGAGATCGCGGCGCCTGATGAGATTGAAGATCGGCTCGTCGTTCTCACGCGCGGCGAGAATCCGCCCCGCGGTCACCGATGGCCACGGTTTGTCACGCAGGTCTTCCCGCGGCAGTGCGGCGATCCTTTGAAGGCAAGTGAGGTCGAGAAGTGCGTCGCTTTCGTAATGGTCGACGGCGTCGAGTTCGAGTTCCTCGAGCAACAACCCCACCACCTCGGGTGGCACCCCGACAACCGTCTCGAGCCGCACCGCACGACCAAAGCGTCGGCGGCGCAGTTCTTCTTCGATGGCCTCGCGCAGGTCATCGGCGTCTTCGTCATCGACTTCGATGTCGGCGTCGCGCGTGACTCGGAACACGAACGGCGCGCGCACTTCCATCCCCTCGTACAACTCGTGGAGATGTGCGACGATGACTTCTTCGATGGGGATGAAGATTCCCGTTCCGTCGACTTCGATGAGTCGCGGCAACAATGCAGGAACCTTGACCCGGGTGAACTTCTCCTCGCCCGACTGCGGATCGGTGACCGACGCACCGATGCTGAGTGCCAACCCGGAGATGTACGGAAAGGGATGCGCGGGGTCGACGACGAGCGGCGTGAGCACGGGAAAGATGCGCTGCCGGAACTCGCGGGTCAGTCGCTCTTTGGTGGTCGTGTCGAGTTCACGCCACATAACGACTCGAATGCCGTGCTGACCGAGTGCCGGGAAGATCTCTTCGCCAAGAATTCGTTCTTGCTCACGCACGAGGCGTCGAACGACGGAATTCACCTCGTCCAGGACCTGTGCGGGGCTGCGGCCGTCGACGCCGTGCAACAGAACACCCTCGTCGACCTGGCTCTTCAGGCCCGCGACGCGAACCTGAAAGAACTCGTCGAGGTTCGACGAAAAGATCGCACAGAACTTCGCCCGCTCGAGCAGGGGAATTGCTGATTCGCGGGCGAGGGAGAGGACCCGTTCGTTGAACGCGAGCCAGCTCAGGTCGCGGTTGAAGAAACGTTCGTCGATTCCGTCAACGTAGGACCGACGGTTGAGCATTCGGGGTGCGGAAAAAGGCGCGTGCGTGAACGGACCGTGACGTCCGGACGAACCGTCAGGCGCTGACGGTGCCCAGATCCCACTCGATCGAGATCAGCTCGCGCTCGGCGTCGCGGGCCACACGCTCGCTGTTGCGCCGGAACTGCGGGTCGTCACGGGTGATGAGGACGAGCCTGGCGAGGACCCGGGTACGGAACTCCTCGAGGAGGGCCCTGTCGCCATAGTCGCCGTAGACCTCCCAATGGGGCGCAACTGGGCCCAAATACACGATTCGGGCATGCGCTCGGGGTGGCTCGTTGGTGGTGATCTCGGACACGGCGTGCCTCCTTTGCGCCTCAGGCTATCTGGAGTACCCCTTTCCCGGGCTCGGGAACTTTTGTACCGCTTGCGTCGTCAGAAGGGACATGAGCCGCGCACCAGGACACATGACCAAGAAGCGCACCGAATTGTCGGTGCTGGCCCTCCCCTTCGTGGGGAACTTCCGCACAACCGAATGGATGGACCTCGGGCTGTGTCGTGACAACGCCCCGGAAATCTTCTTTCCCTCCGACGGAGCAGGGGTCGAAAAGGCTCGCAAGATCTGCGGCAATTGCGAGGTGAAGGACCTGTGTCTCGAGTACGCACTTGTCGAGGAAATCGAACACGGCGTGTGGGGCGGGGCGAGCGAGCGCGAGCGTCGCCGCATCAAAAAGCGCCGTCGTGACGGCGCGGCCTGAGAAACCTACTTCTTGTCGGCGTCGTCGGCTTGGCCTTCGGCGAGGCCCTTTTTGAATTCCTTCTGGGCCTGACCGAGGTTCTTCGCCAGTTTGGGCAACTGTGACCCGCCGAAGAGAACAAGCACGACCACCGCGACGATGATCAGTTCGGGACCTTCGAGAAAAGCGAACATACCGAGAACCTACCAGCACGCCGGCTGACTCGGCACCGCCCTGACAACATGTCGGGATGCTCGAGTGCGTCGTCAACGTGAGCGAGGGCCGCGACACGGGCCTTGTACGGTTCATCGCGGGCGGTGAACCCGGGACCACCAACCCCGCCGTCCTCGACATTCACTCCGATGCCGACCACAACCGGAGCGTCTACACCACCGTCGGGACAAGTTGTGTGAGGGATATCGCCCGGCGCGCTGTCGAAGTGCTCGACGTCTCGCAGCATGCGGGAGTTCATCCGCGGCTCGGCGTCGTCGACGTGGTGCCCTTCGTCGCACTCGACGGTTCCGGTACCGACGATGCGCTTCGCGCCCGCGATGACTTCGCACACTGGGCGTCAACGGCACTGCACGTACCGGTGTTTCTTTACGGACCCGAGCGAACGCTTCCCGATGTGAGACGCACTGCGTGGACATCGCTGTCGCCCGATCATGGACCGGATGCGCCGCATCCGACCGCCGGTGCGATGTGCGTCGGAGTGCGACCGGTTCTCATCGCCTACAACGTGTTCCTCGCAACATCGGACATGAACGTTGCCCGAATCGTGGCGGCGCGGGTGCGGCGCCCCGGCCTGCGAACACTCGCCTTCCTCGTCGCGGGCTCCGCACAGGTGAGCATGAACATCGTCGACACCCAGACCATCAGCGTCGCCGACGCCTACGACCTCGTGGCATCGGAAACCCGCCTCGCAGGCAGCACCGTCCAACGTGCCGAGCTTGTGGGGCTATTGCCACAACGTCAGCTGGAAATGGTCGACGAAACGCGGTGGGAGCAACTCGACATCGGTCCGTCACAGACCATCGAAGCCCGCCTCAACGCGCTCTCATAACGCGTCAGACGACGTTGTTTATGCGTCAGACGACGTTGTTTATGCGTCAGACGACGTTGTTTATGCGTCAGACGACGTTGCGATTCGCCTGAGCTCGGGCTCGGCGCAGGCGACGACGCTCGCGTTCGGAGAGTCCGCCCCAAATGCCGAACTTCTCACCGTTCACCAACGCATACTCGAGACACTCGTTGCGCACGACGCAACCCCTGCACACTTCCTTGGCCTCGCGGGTTGATGCACCGCGTTCGGGAAAGAAAAGATCGGGATCGACGCCGAGGCAGTTGGCCTCGTCTTGCCAGCCCCGTTCCGGGCTGAGCTCTGAATTGTCCGCAGATTCGTGTTCTGGGAATTGCATGGATTGCCTCCCGTCCTGCACACCCCCGACATCCACCGTCGCCGTCCGGCGCGTGTTGACCGGACGCTGTCCCCCAACTTGTGGCATGCCTGTGATGGCAGGCTTGTAATTACAACGATGACATTGTGCCAAATCCTTGCAAAATAAGCAAGTGCGCATTTCTCGTTGCCAATGAGCCCGAAAAAATCGGGGGTTTTGTACCCCTCATCCCGCCAAACCCTTGCAATTCAAGGGTTTCACCGACCCTTGGGGCGTCAGCGAGCGCGTGAAAGTCGGCGCTTGTGCTCGATGAAGTCGACGAGCACGTAGTCACCCAGGGTCTCGGGTGTCGTGAAGAACGCGCGACCGTGGTTCATCTCGGTGATTCGCTCGATGAACGACCGGAGTCCACTCGTCGCATCGAGCATGAAGGTGTTGATGACGATCTTTTCGCGCGTGCAGCGCATCACTTCGGCAAGGGTCGCCTCGATCGTCTCGCGGACCGGTGGATAGTTGAAGTACACGTCGCCGTTGCGCGTGATGTGCGCGGTCGGTTCGCCGTCGGTGATCATGATGATCTGCTTCGTCCCGTGCTGCTTGGCGAGCAACTGTCTGGCCAGCATGAATCCGTGTTGCATGTTGGTTCCGTACACAAAGTCCCACGACACCGAGGGAATCTGCGCCGCGGTGAGGATGCGCGCCGACTCGCTGAAACCGACAAGACCGATGTAATCGCGCGGGTACTGCGAGGTGATGAGCGAATGGAGCGCCATCGCCACCTTCTTGGCCGGCAGGAAGTTGTCACGCATCGGCATCGACATCGACAGGTCAATCATCAGAACGGTTGACGTGGTGGTGACGTGTTCCGTCCGCTCGATCTCGAAATCGTCGGGTTCGAGACGCACGGGCGTGCCGCCACCCTGCCGACGCAGCGCGTTGCGAAGCGTCTGCTGCAGATCGAGACGGAACGGATCGCCGTACTCGTACTGCTTGGTTTCGTACATCCGCTCGTGGCCACCACCGGACTCCCGCATTTGGTGCTGGCCGATCTTGTCCTTGGCGAGTTTGTTGAAGAGGTCACGCAGCGCGTTCTGACCGATTTTGCGCAGTCCCTTCGGGGTGAGCTCGAGACGGCCCTCGGTCTGGTTGATGAGGCCCTCGTCTTCGAGCATCTTCGTCAGTTGCGCCAAACGCTCGAGGGACTGAGCAGCATTTTCGCCGAGTAGTTCACGCACGCGGTCCATATCGGCCTCGGCAAGAGCCCCCGGATTCGTGGCATTTCGCATGAAGTTCTCGAGTTCCTCGAGGCCCGAGAGTTCTTGCATGGCCTGCATCGCCTCGCCCATTCCCATCGGCTGGTCGCCGTTGAATTGGTACCGGCGTTCCCAACCCGCCTGCGGGGCCATGTTCTGGAGATGCTCACCCAGACGGTTCGCCTGCCACTGCAAGTCCATGTCACCAAGCAATTGTTCGGAGAGTTGCTGCAACTGGGCCCGCTGCTCGGGCGTCATCGAGTTCATCATCGCCTGCATCTGCGCCATTCGCTCGGCGAGGAGCTCGATCAGTTCTTCGATGTTCTGGGGGTTTTCGGGAAAGAAGTCGCCGTATTGCGACATGAATTCGTCGAATCGTGGGTCGTCGCCGTTCGCGTGTCGATCGAGCATGTCGTTCAGCGCAGCCATCATGTCCTTCATGCGCTGCATGTCCTGAGGTGACATGTTCTGCATCGCACCCGACATTTGGTCGACGAATTGCTGCATGAGTTGCTCGCGCAGCTTGTCCATCAATTCGTCGAAACGTTGCTGTGCCTCTGCCGACTCAAAGTTGTAGTTCTGCAGGCCTCGCACCTTGCCGGCGAGATCGGGAGGCAGCATCTCGAGTTCCATGTGCTTTTCGGCAGCGGCATTGCGCGCGGTATCGGCCCGACGTTCGTCGCCGCTCGCGTCGGCTTCGGCCACGTTGCGGTCGAGCTGGTGACGTTCTTCGTCGACGATGTCGTCGAGCGCATCGGCGATTTCCTTGTATACGCCACCCAGATCGGAGCGGTCGAGAATTTCCTCCCGGCGCTGCCTGACCTTGTCGAGCATGTCGCGCAGCCCGGCGATGCGTTCGCCATTGCGGTCGGTCATCCCCTGTTGCATGATTCGGCGCAACGCACTGTTCACGTCGCCGTGATAGAGAAGGTCGTCGGTGACCGCCTCGAGGAGCGAGTCGGCATCGAGTTCGAAACCCTTCTGAGTCCCGTCCCAGCGGGAGTAGGTGAACCGGGTCGACATGGAAAAGAACCTACTTGGCGTAACCTGAAGGTGCATGCGCGTCCCCCGCACCTTCGCCTTCGTCGACCTTTCCGGGTTCACGCATTTCACGGAAGTGCACGGCGACGACGCCGCCGGCAAGCTGCTCGCCTCGTTTCGGGCCGTCGCCCGCGATGTCGCCTCGGAACGCGGGGTTCGCATCGCCAAATGGTTGGGTGACGGTCTCATGATCGTCGCCGTCGACCAGGCCGACGCGGTTGTCTTTTCGATGGAGCTCCAACGTCGCGCGGCCACCGTTTGTGCACCACTCACCCTGCGCATCGGCCTGTCAACCGGCTACGCCCTGTTGTTCGAAGGTGACGACTACATCGGCTCCGCCGTCAACACCGCAGCGCGTCTCTGCGACGCCGCCGGGGCCTTCGAAGTCCTCATTCCGGTCGACCAAATCGAAACCCTGCCCGAAGGCGTCCGCACCATCGAACACAGCCCGCTCGAGCTCCGCGGATTCAGCGAACCCCTCGCCGTCGTCACGCTGTCGGGCGACCCCGTCATCGCCGACCGGAACGACACCGGCGAGCTGTGGACACGGTCCCCCTTCGTGATGTGACACGAATGGTCCGGTTCGCAACCCGCGCAACCCTCCCAGCAACACACGACGAAGTTGAGCGTCGACTTGCCGATCTCGCGCGTCTCGCATCCGTTGGTTGCCGTGACGTCCGCCTGCGCATTCCATGGACCGACTTCGTTTCCCGACCGGGACGAGTGGATGAAGCCGTCCGCGAACGCCTGATCGAGTTTGCCGCGGGTACGACGTCGCTCGGCATTCGGCCGCACGTATCGCTGTGCGGCCGCAAGGTGCCGGGCTGGTTCATCGATGATCGAGGTTTCTCCGACGACCGCAGCGCCGATCGACACTGGTCCCATTTCGTCGACGAGGTTGTCGCAAGCGTGGCCGATGACGTCGCCGGCGTGATCCCGTTCGAGAACCCGTTCGGCCTGTTGACCCGGCTTGAAGGCGGAACGCTCGATCCGGACAACAGCGATGCCCGGCGGTTCCTCGGTGCGGTCGCCTGCATCACGGTGGCCGAAGTCGAGGACGCCGGTCTTCGGGTCGACACCGTCTGGCTGGGTGACCACGGCCGCACACCGAGTGAGTTGTTCGGCTCGATTGTTCCGCCACCGACGGTGCACGACGACAACTAGCGTCCAAGCCGATGTCGACGCTCTGGACACCCCGGTTTGACGCGATTGAACGCTCGAACATGCATCGATTCCTCGGGACGATCGGGGCCTTCGACACCGATGAGGCACGACGTGTTGCTCTCGCGGATAACGATTCGTTCTGGAAGGCCCTCTGGGGTTTCTGCGGCATGCAAGGAGAGAGCGGAGAGCGGGCGGCACTCGTGCACGGTCCCGGACCGCGCGGCACGTCCTACTTTCCCGACGCGCGTCTGAACGTCGTTGACACGTTGCTGCAGGTCCGTGAAGGCGACGGCGCGCGCGATGCAATCATCGAAGTGGATGAAACGGGAGCCCGCCGCACGACGACATGGAACGAACTTCGACACGAAGTCGCGGCGGTCGCAGCCGCACTCAGTAACGACGGCGTCGGCCCCGGTCACCGAGTGGCGGCATGGATGCCGAACGTGCGCGAGACGGTTGTCCTCTTTCTTGCCACGATGCACGTTGGTGCAACGTTCACGTCGACATCCGCGGACTTCGGTGCGCACGGTGTCCTCGAACGTTTTGGTCAGACCACGCCGACGGTTCTGCTTGCGGCAAGCCACTATCGGTACGCGGGGAAGACCATCGATCTGACCCACACTCTGGCGCAGATTCGCTCCGAGCTGCCCGGCCTCGTTCGTACCGTCGTGGTCGGTGAGTGTCCCGACGACGCCACACCGTGGGCCGACTACCGCGGAACGGCCGACGAAGGACCGCGTCCACAGTTCCACTTCGATCACCCGGGGACGATCCTCTACACCTCGGGAACCACGGGAAAACCCAAGTGCATCGTGCATCGCGCCGCGGGGGTTCTGCTGATGCACCTGAAGGAACAGCAGCTGCACTGCGATGTGAGGCCCGGTGATCGCGTCTTTTATTTCACGACATGCGGCTGGATGATGTGGAACTGGTTGGTGTCGATGCTTGCATCGGGCGCCGCCATCGTTCTGTATGACGGCAGCCCGACGCACCCACAGATCGACCGGTTGTGGGATCTCTGCGAGAGCGAACGACTCACACTGTTCGGCACGTCGGCCAAATACATCGATGCGATGCGAAAGAACGCCGTCGCACCCCGATCAACGCGCGATCTGTCCGCACTGCGGACGGTGTGCTCGACCGGATCACCACTCGCACCCGACGGCTTCGACTGGGTTTACCAACGGCTTGGCGACGTTCACCTCGCCTCAATCTCGGGTGGCACCGACCTGTGCGGCTGTTTCGTCGGAGGAGACCCAACGAAGCCGGTCACGCGGGGAGAAATCCAAGGAACGATGCTCGGCATGGACGTTCGTGTCGTCGACGACGACGGACAGGAAATCGTCAACCGCGTCGGCGAGCTCGTCTGTGCGAATTCATTCCCCTCGGTGCCGTTGGGCTTCTGGGGCGATGATGGCTCACGGTTCGAACACGCGTACTTCGCGCGATTTCCCGGGCTGTGGACCCACGGAGACTTCGCCACCCGAACATCGTCCGGCGGATTCGTCATCCATGGCCGGTCCGACGCGACTCTCAACGTCGCCGGGGTGAGAATCGGCACCGCCGAGTTGTATGCCGTCGTCGAAGAAGACGTCGACGTCCTCGAGTGCCTCGCCGTCGGTCAGTCGTGGGAGAACGACTCGCGGATCGTGCTCTTCGTTGTACCTGTCGTCGGCAAACAACTGAACGATGAGTTTCAAGCGCGCGTTCGCAATCTGATTCGGTCACGACTGACGCCGCGTCACGTTCCCTCGCTCATCGTCGAAGTACCGGAACTGCCCCGGACACGATCGGGCAAACTGAGCGAACTTGCCGTGGCCGACGTCGTCAACGGTCGCGCAGTCCGCAACACCGAGGCACTCGCCAACCCCCACTGCCTCGTCAATTTCGTTCTCTAGACTGCGGGCATGGCAGCCATTCTCCTGCGCAACGGGAACGTCATCGACGGAACCGGCTCCGCCCCGCAGCGCTCCACTTCGGTACTCACCGACGGCGACCTCATTGTCGCGGTTGGTCCCGACGCCGAGTCACGCGCCGCCGAGCGCGCGGCGGACGTGAAGATCATCGATGCAACCGACCTCACGGTCATGCCGGGACTCATCGATGCCCACGTGCACGTGACTCTCGGCGAACCTGCGAGCAACGACGAGTTGTTCAACAGGCGTGAGCCAATCTCGGCTGCACTGCTCGCGGCACACAACGCTCGAAAGATCCTCCGCGCAGGCGTGACGAGCTTTCTCGACGTCGACGGACTCTTCAACATCGGACCCGCGTTGCGTGACGCCATCGAGGCGGGCATCACCGAAGGTCCCCGAATGAAGTCGGGAACCTTCGCGCTCATGACCGCTGTCGGTGGCACCGCGGGGCGAATGATTCCCAACGAGGGCACCGCGGGCTATGCCGAGGTCGTCCGCAGCAAGGACGAAATGATTCGTGTCGTGCGCCGCCAGGTCAAAGACGGTGCCGACATCATCAAGATCCACGTCACCGGACTCATTCCCGCACGCAAGGGTGAGATACAGGTGTGGACGCGTGAAGAATTGAAGGTTGTGTGCGACACCGCTCACGACCTCGGGGTTCGGGTCACCGCGCACAGCCGTGGCGACCAGGCAACCCTCGACTGCGCACTGGCAGGCGTCGACATCATCTGGCACGCTTCGTACCTGGGTGAGCGAGCGCTCGAAGCAATCGTCGAGCGCAACGTCACCGTTGGCCCCGTCTTCACGTTCCTGGCCAACCTCGCCGAGTACGGCGCGAAGGCCGGTGCGACCACCGGGGCGCAGGCCGTTTTCGCCGGTGAGATGGAGGAAACCGGGGCACGCCTCCGTCGCGCGTACGACGCGGGGGTACCGCTCCTCTGCGGTTCAGAAAGCGGATTTTCAATCACTCCCTACGGCCACTGGCACGCACGCGAGATGGAAGTGTTCGTGAACCAACTCGGTCTCAGTCCGCTCGAGGCCATCGCCTGCGGTACATCCACCAATGCGATCGCGCTCGACCAAAAAGGAGAGATCGGCGTCATCACACCGGGCGCCAAGGCGGACATCCTCGTCCTCGACGGCCATCCCGAGACCGACATCAGCGTTCTTGGCGACAAGTCCCGCTTCCGTCACCTCCTCTCCCGCGGCAAAGAGGTGGATCTCACGCCGATTCCCGACCGCGCACCCCTGCGCGGGGAACGCGTCGAGGCCTGGTCGGCCGTGCCCCTCACGTGGGAACTCGTTCACCCCTAACATCGGGGGGCGCCGTCGGGGCGCGGAACGGGTGGGGCGAACACAATGAAGACCGCAATCGTCACGGGAGCCGCAGGCGGAATCGGTAGTTCGATTTGCCGCAGGCTCGAACTCGAGGGATTTCAGGTCGTTCGTGTCGATGTTTCCGGACCCGACATCGATCTTGCTCTCGACATCACCGATGCATCGGCCGTTGACAAAGCGATCGCGGCCCTCGACAACACGCCCGATGTCGTGGTGAACAACGCCGGCATCGTCCGATTCGGACCGCTGCTCACAATGTCGCACGCCGACTTTCGCTCGGTCGTCGACGTCAATCTCATCGGAACCTTCAATGTCGCGCGCGCTGCAGCGGTGCGAATGATCGCCGATGGAACCGCCGGCACGATCATCAACATCACATCAATGAACGGTGTCGCGCCCGGGCCGAACGGTGGGTCGTACGGGGCGACCAAATCGGCGGTCGCCCTTCTCACCCAACAGATGGCAATTGAATGGGGCACACACGGCATCCGGGTGAACGCCATTGCCCCGGGGCTCATCAACGCGGGCATGGGTGCTCCGATCTATGCGGATCCGCAGGCTCGTGCGGCACGCGAGGGCGCGGTTCCGCTCGGCCGACTCGGCTCGGGAGACGACATCGCGAACGTCGTTGCTTTCCTGTGTTCGCCTGACGCTTCATACATCACCGGCCAGAACCTGCTCGTCGATGGCGGCGTCACGATGTCGGTGATCAGTCGTCTTCCGCGTCCCCAGTCCGTCGACTCCGTCGGCAGTGGGAACACGCGCTGATGCGATCCATGAATGGCCTCTCCGTCGTCGTCACCGGCGGTGGGTCGGGCATCGGCGAAGGCGTTGCGCGCCGATTCGTGAACGGCGGTGCGCGCGTCACAATCTGCGGACGTCGCGAGGAGAAGTTGCGCGCCGTTGCCGACGATCTCGGCTCGGCATGCACCTGGCTCGTCGCCGACGTCACCTCGGCGAACGATCGTGCCGCGATCATCGACACGGCCGTACGGCACGGCGGCGCGATCGACGTACTCGTCTCGAACGCCGGCAACATGTGGCGCCGGCCCATCGAGGAATGGACCGACGAAGGTCTGGCATCGATCCTCGCCACCAACGTGATCGGCGGGATGATGCTGACGCAGGCCGCTCTCCCCCATCTCATCGCCGCACGCGGCGCAGTGATTTTCATCGGCAGCATCTACACGAAGCGCGCGTATCCGGGGGCTGCCCCGTATGCCATCAGCAAGGGTGCCGTCGAAACGCTCACCCGTGTGCTTGCTGCCGAGCTCGGCCCGCGTGGGGTGCGCGTGAATGCCGTTCGACCGGGTGCGGTACCCACCGAGATCAACGAACGATCCGGCGACTTCACCCACGACGAGGCAATGGCGCGGCTCGAGTCAATGGCGACCCACCACGCGCTCGGCCGAATCGGGACGACGGAAGAAATCGCCGAGTGCGTGGAATACCTCTCACTGGCCGACTGGACAACCGGTGCCGTCGTCAGCGTCGATGGCGGACTGAGTCTCGGCATCATCACCGAAAAACCGAACCCAACAAAAGAGGAGAACTGATGGAGACCTTCACCGTCACCTCATATGAAGACGCGCGCGACGTCTACCGACAGAAGGATCTACGCCAGGCGCTCTACGACGCTGGGGAAATCGTCATGGGGGGTGTACTCGTCAATCTCCATGGCGACGAACACCGCGCGCGGCGCCGACTCGAGAACCGACTGTTCCGTCGTGAAACTTTGGTGCGATACGAACGTGATTATTTCCCCCGCATCATCGACGACACGCTCGCGCCGCACGTCAGCCACGGCTCGGTCGAGCTTGTTCATCTGTCCCATCAATTGATGATGAATCTCGCAGCGCTGAATGCGGGGGTCGACCGTCCACTGGGAACCCCCGAGGAAACCAACAGGTTGTACTCGTACATGATGAAGTTCATCGAGGGTGCAACCCTCGCCCACACCCTTCGTGATCCCAACGAAGTGAAGGCCGAGGTCAGCGACTCGATGGGACGGTTCGAGGCCGAGTTTCTCGCGCCGTCAATCGCCCGTCGTCACGAACTCATCCGGAAGTGGCGCGCGGGCGAAATCAGTGAGGATTCACTTCCCCTCGACATTCTCACGGTGTTGCTCCGCAACGAAGACTCCCTCCACATCGACCAGCAAACAATGGTTCGGGAAATTGCCTTCTTCCTGCTCGCCGGGGCCCATACCTCGGCAACTGCGTTCGTGCGAACCATCGACAACCTTTTTGGGTGGCTCGCCAAACACCCCGAAGACGCCGAGCTCGTTCGCACCAACCGCGAGTTCGTTCAACACGCGGTCTACGAAACGATCCGTCTCAATCCGTCGAGCCCGACGGGTATGCGCCGTGCGCTTGCCGACGTGACACTACGGAACGGCACCGTCGTACCCGCCGGGTCGACCGTCGTCATCGACCTCATGTCGGTCAACCGCGACAAATCGGTGTTCGGTGCCGACGCCGCCGACTTCAACCCTCACCGCGGTGAGCAGGGCCCGGGTGTCAGCCGATGGGGTCTTTCATTCGGATCGGGAATGCACGCATGCATCGGACAAGAGCTCGCCGCGGGGCTGAACGAACGGTCCGAGGAGACCGCCGACTACGAATACGGTCTGTCGACGGTTGCCGTCCAGGCGATGTTCGACCGCGGCGTGAAGCCCGACCCGAGTCGGCCGGCAGAAATCGATACGGCAACGAGTCGGCCCTACTGGTCGTCGTACCACGTGTTGTTCGATCCGCGCGCCGCAGGGATGCGTGGCTGAGACCTTGCGTCTCGAGTCGTGGGTGACCGCCCGCGAGGCGTTGCGCCACCGTGACCTGCGCCAGGGCCTCTACGACGAGGGTCGGGCACTCATGGATGGCGTCATTGTGAACCTTCACGGCGCACCACACACCGACCGGCGCCGACTCGAAAACCGTCTCTTTCGGCGGGACACCTTCGCGTACTGGGAACGTGAACTCATTCCGGTCCTCCTCGAGGAATCGCTCGCAATTCACCGTGAAGACACCTCGGAGATCGACATCGTTCCCGTCGTCCGCCACGCCATGTTGCGTCTCGCGGCTTCGGTCGCCGGTCTCGATATCGGTTCGGACACGTCGGACTTCCTCCGCCTTGCCGGGCTCATGGCACGACTCTCAGCGGCGTCGACGGTCGTCCACGCAACCGGCGACAAGGCGGCGATCATCGCCGATGGGCTCGCCGCGCTCGACGAAGTCCGAGCCGTCTACCTCGCACCTGCGTGGGACCGGCGCGAGGCACTGATCCGCGACGTACGTGCCGGACATCGTCCGGAGAGCGACCTCCCGCGCGACGTTCTCACGGTGCTTCTCGCGGCCCGCGAGGAACATGGTCTGCCGTCCGAAGTCATCGAACGTGAGGTCGCATACTTTCCGTGGGTGGGCTCGCATTCCACCTCGATTGCACTCGTTCATGCGCTGCACCACTGCTTCGAACACGATGCAGAAAAACCCGGAGTGCTGCACACCCTCGTTGACGAGCCCGAACTTCTTCAACGGTTCGTCCATGAATCGTTACGACTCCACCCGGCAAGCCCACAATCCGTTCGGCGCGCGGTAACGGACGGCCAATTGCCGACCGGTGACCGCTTCGCGGCAGGCGACACGGTCGTCATCGACATGGTCGCCGCGAACAGGGACAAGACCGTCTTTGGCGACGATGCCGACCGATTCGATCCCTCGCGCACCATCGCCGAGGGCGTTGCACCGTGGGGGCTCACCTTTGGGTCGGGGTTCCATGCATGCCTCGGTCAGGAACTCGCGGGGGGATTGCCGCCCGGGCAATCCGAAGGAGATCGTTTGCTCGGCGCCATCACCGTGATGATCTCGACCCTGCTGGAAAGAGGTGCACGACGTTCGTCAACGCGCCCGCCGGTGCCGGACGATCGCACCACCCGACCGACCTGGCGCACGTACCACGTCGTCTTCGAAGACCGATTCGACGAGCAAGGGAAAACCCGATGAGCCAAACTTTCGACGTCGTCGACGTTCACGCCCACATCCTCCTACCCGGAGTGATGGGCACCTGCGGTCACGCCGGACCCGAGATGGGTGTGCGCCCCGACGGCACCCAATTCTTTCGTGCTGGCGACTATGTCCTCGAGAACGTGAAGTTCGTCGACAGTCCGTTCTCGGATGCCCGCAAACGCGTCGAGCACATGGACCAGCTGGGCATACACCAGCAGTTGGTGTCACCCAACCCGATCACGTTCTTCTACCACCAGCCCGCGAGCGAGGCGATCCGCTTCAACCAACGCACGAACGACGAAATTGCAGAGATCTGTCGACATCATCCGAGACTCGTCGGTGCGGCGGGCCTGCCGATGCAGCAACCCGACGCTGCGTGCGCCGAATTGCATCGTGCCGTCACCCAATTGGGTCTCAAGAGCTCGTACATCGGCTCCGACGTGAACGGCGTTCCCCTGTCCGATCCCCGATGGAACGATCTCTGGGCCGAGCACGAGACGCTCGGCGTGCCACTCGTCGTCCACCCCGAACCCCGAACGGTCTCGCGCGGACCCGATCCGATCTTCGGACCGTGGGACATGGACATCATTTTCGGATTCGCCATCGACGAAGCGCTGGCCGTCGCCCACCTCCTCTTCGGTGGAGTCCTTGACAGACATCCCGGACTTCATGTCCACGTCGCCCATGGCGGTGGCTTTGCACCATTCCAAAAGGGCCGCCTCGAGGCGGCACTCGAACGGCGTCCGTGGGGCAAGGGCCTCCTGCAACGCAGCTTCGACGAACAATGGGCCCAGCTGTCGTTCGATACCGCAGTCCACCGCACCGACGCACGAGAAGTACCTCGACAAGATCAGTTCGCTCGGTCTTTCGCACGCGGATGCCGCAAAAATCCTCGGGGGCAACGCCCGACGGATCTTTGCCATCGATCCCGTCTCGTGACGTTGCTCAGTGAAGTTGCAGCGGCACGCCGTCGGCGCCGTACACGATGATCGCCTCGCCGGGACAGTCACGAGCGATGCGCAAGAGCTTCGTCTCGGCGAGTTCGCTCACTGCGTCGCCAACCGTGGCAAGTTCGTCATCGTCGAAAACAAAGGCCCCGGGAGCGTCGCCCACGCACCGACCCGAACTGATGCACGTCTCGCGATTGATTTCGACGCGATAGCCGTGTCCCGTCACCGGTACCCCGCGGCGAGGAGTGCGCGCTTGGTCAACACCGACGCAAGGTGCCGGCGGTAGTCGGCGTTCGCGTTCAGGTCCTCGGGCGGGTTGGTGCCATCAGCAGCGAGTGCTGCCACCGCGTCGACGCCCGCGCCGCTTGCCAGCGCTCGCGAAGCGGCATCGGCACGACGCGGCACGCTGCCCATGTTGACGAGCGCAATGCCGGGCTGCTCGCCCGCCTGCACCGCGACACCGACGATCGCATAGTCCATCGAACGGCGCACGAACTTCTCGTAGCCGAAGCCGGCTCCGGTTCGTTTCGGGAACTCGATGGCGGTCAGGATCTCGTCCGGACCAACCGCGGTTTCGAGGAAGTCGACGAAGAAATCGGACGCGGCGATCCGCCGTTCGCCACCGGATCCGGTGACCACCATCGTTGCCCCGGTTGCGAGCGCCACTGACGGCAGGTCGGCTGCAGGGTCGCCGTGAACGAGCGAACCACCAATCGTTCCGCGGTTGCGCACCTGCGGATCACCAACGAGACCGGCAACGTGCGCGAGGAGCGGAACGTGTTGGGCCACGACTTGCGATCGTTCAACAACCCGATGCCGCGTGAGTGCGCCGACGCGCAGAACCGAGCCGGCATCGGTGACGCCCTGCAACTCGGCGATACCGCTGATATCGATGAGAGTGGACGGCGACACGAGGCGCATCTTCATGAGCGGCACGAGCGAGTGGCCACCGGCGAGCAACTTCGCATCGTCACAGGACGCGAGAAGCTGAAGGGCCTCGGCCACCGACCCTGCCTGCCTGTAGTCGAAACGTGCCGGGATCATGCCCACTCACCTGCCCCTCCGTTGGTTGCCGCCCACTGAACGGCACGGACGATGGTCTCGTAGCCGGTGCAACGGCACAGGTTGCCTTCGAGCGCCTCGCGGATCTGGTGTTCATTCGGTCGGGGATTCTCGGCGAGCAAGGCGGTACACGCCATGATCATTCCCGGAGTGCAATACCCGCACTGCAGGCCGTGCTCCTGGCGGAACCCCTCTTGGACCGGGCTGAAGCCTCCGCTGCCGTTGCCGACGCCCTCGACCGTGGTGACCTTGTGGCCGTTGGCCTGAACCGCGAGCACCGTGCACGACTTGGCGGCTTCGTCGTCGATGAGAACCGTGCACGCCCCGCAATTCGAGGTGTCGCATCCGACATGCGTCCCCGTCAGGCGTGCTTGTTCGCGCAGGAAGTGCACGAGCAGCGTGCGCGGCTCGACTTCTTCGCTCACTTCACGACCGTTCACCGTGACGGTGACTCGTGTCGTGTGCGTTTCGATTGTGCTCACTTCGACCCCCTGAGGATTGACCAGATCTTTTGTGGTGTTGCCGGCATGTCGATGTGCTTCACGCCAAGGTGGCTGAGTGCGTCGACAACCGCATTGATGACGGCCGGAGGTGCCCCGACCGACCCCGACTCGCCGACGCCCTTTGCGCCGAGCGTGTTGCTGGGATTGAGTGTCACGGTGCGGCCGCTGACGTAGCCGGGAAGGTCGGGGGCGGCGGGTACGAGATAGTCCATCAACGTCGCGGTTCGCGGCACCCCGGACTCGTCGTATTGCATGTGTTCATAGAGGGCCTGGGCGATTCCCTGGGCGACCCCACCGTGCACCTGCCCTTCGACGAGCATCGGGTTGATGACCGTTCCGCAATCGTCAACGAGGTACATGTTGCGAATCTCGACCTCACCGGTTTCGCGGTCGATTTCAACAACGCAGCAGTACGCGCCCGACGGGAAGCTGAAGTTGGGGACCTGCTGGAAGACGGTCGCGTCGAGCGATCCGGGCTCCATCCCCGCAGGCAACTCGAGCGGCTGGAAGCTCTTCCATGCGACCTGCGACCATGGCACCGATTTTGACGGAGTCCCTCGAACGTGGAATTCCTCGTTCTCGACGACAATGTCGTCTTCGGTGGCTTCGAGAAGGTGTGCCGCGATCTTCTTCGCGCGCTCGAAGACGCGGGTGCTTGCCGTCTTGACGCCTTCGCCGCCAACTGCAACGGCACGCGAGCCCATTGTTCCGATGCCTTGGGGGATGACTGCAGTGTCGCCGTGTCGCACGCTGATGCGTTCGAAGTCGATGCCGAGTTGATCGGCAGCGATTTGGGCGAACGTGGTGACGGTGCCTTGGCCGTGTGGCGAGGCTCCGGTGTAGATGATCGCGCTGCCGTCAGGCTGCACGCGAACCTGGGCGGACTCCCAGGACGCAAGGTGTCCGAACGCCTCGAGTGATCCGGGAGGGCCGAAGCCCGCGATCTCTAGCCACGACGAGAACCCGATACCGAGCAGTTTCGCGTTTGGGTCGGCCAGCCGTGCCGCCTGCTCGGCTTTCAAGGCCGGGTAATCGACGTGGCGAAGAAGTTCGTCGAGCGCACCCGCGAAATTGCCGCTGTCGTACACCGCGAGCGGGCTGTGCGTCTGGTAGGGGAACCCGTCGGCGGGAATGAAGTTCGTCTTGCGCACCTCGATCGGATCAACACCCGTTTCGTCGGCAACCAAGTCGATGACGCGCTCGATCATGTACGACGCCTCCGGTCGACCCGCGCCTCGGTAGGCGGCAACCGGCGTCGTATTGGTGACGACGTTGCGCCACGACACGGCAACCTTCGGAATCTTGTAGCAACCCGCCGACATGGCGGTGGTGAGGACCGGCAATCCCATTCCGGTTGCATCGGGGTAGGCACCCTGATCCTGCGTGACCTGAACCTTCAATGCGAGGATTTTCCCCGAATCGTCGAAGGCAACGTCGACTTTGTGTTCCTGGGCGCGACCATGGAACATCGCAACCATGCACTCGCTGCGAGTCTGGGTGTACTTGACCGGACGGCTGAGCGCACGCGACAACGCTGCGGCAAGGAAGATCTCCGACGCGAAGTTGATCTTGGCACCGAAACCTCCACCGACATCGGGTGCAATCACTCGTGTCGTGTCCTGCGAGATCCCGAAGAACGCGGCGATGGTGTTGCGCAGGTGGTGCGGAGCCTGAAATGCGGCCCACACGGTGAGTCCCGCCGGTCCCCAATCGGCGAGAACAACGTTTGGTTCGATGGGAACGGGCGCACAGCGGTTGTTGACGAGCGAGAGGCTGGCCGTGCGCGGTGCAGCCGCAAATTCGGCCGACAGGTCCTCGGTGTAGTCCTGAAAGAAGACGGTGTTGCCCTGAAGCACCGGATGAATCATCGGTGCATCGGCTGCAAGAGCTTGGGCGAGCGAAGCAACCGCGGGCAGCGGTTCGTAGTCGACGATCACTGCCTCGGCTGCATCGGCGGCGGTATAGCGATCGGTGGCCACAACCACCGCAACGATGTCGCCAACGAAGCGGGCAGCGTCACCGGCGATGAGGGGCATGTCCATTCCGGGCAAGCTCGATGGACGGGCCGGCAAGCCGGCGATGTCGGCGGAAGTCCACACGGCAAGCACACCGTCCATTGACCGGGCGGCCGAGGTGTCGACCGCAACGATGCGCGCATGTGGTTCGGTGCTGCGCACCATTGCCATGAACGCGCAACCCGCCGGTGCGAGATCGTCGACGTACTGCCCTTGTCCGGTGATCAGATTCGGGTCTTCCTTGCGCAGAACCTTGGCACCGATCAGCGACATGTTGTTCTCTCCCCCAGATTCAGCGATATGCCGGCGAATACTTCGGTCATGCTAGGCGCGAGACCGTCGCCGCGTCACCCCCGCCAGCCCATGTGAGCAAGCGACGTATGAGCCGCGCATGGGTTGGCTCGGTGAGCGAGATGCGATCATGCCCGAGCGAACTGTACGCACGTCGCCCGCCGTCCGAGTCACGGACCCAGACCGTCGGGAACTCACCCTCGGGGCCCCCGGACGACATGAGAACGCTGGAACCGGGCCGTGCGTCGATGTCGCAGTAACGCTCGTCGAACACCTCGAGGCCGTCGATTCCCGCGACGACCGGATGGCTCGCCGCGTCGGGGTGCCGGTCGACGCGCATCGTTGCCGGAGCGGGATGCCAGCTGCGGCCCCATGTCCAGTCACCGCCAACGATTCCCGGCCAATCCTCCCAGTCGGTGAAACACAGCAGGCCGGTGTGCAACACGCACAGACCACGCCCGGAATCGAGGTGCTGAACGACGGCGTCACGGAAGTCTCGCGGTGTGGTACGTGCCCACTCGGCGCGCTGTTCGTTCGTGTACCTGGCATCCGTCATCGTGAACCAGCAGGCGTACACCGTGAGGACGTCGAAGTTTCCCGTGTTCAGCTGCCGAGCAACCTCGCTCATGTCGTTGACGACGACACTTGTCGCCACCGGTGAGAGGACTTCGGCCAGCACCGCGGATGATGACGAGAAATCGTGCGCCCAACCGCCGGTCAGTACGAGATTCTTGAGCATCGGGTGCGACCGATCAGGCCTTGGATCTGTAGGTGGCGCGCGGACCCGACGAGTCCTTGTTGAGTCGCTTCGAGAGGTGCAGTCCCTCGAGGGCAAACTCAACTGCGCTCGCGACGACGGCCGGTGACTCGTCGCCTCCGGTGAAGACGTTGACGACCGATCGCAATGACGGCACTTCCTCGAGCAATGACACCAACTGTGTTGACGTCACGTCGTCGCCCGTGTGCGCGATGACTCCGCTTTCGAAGGCGGCGAGCACTTCGTTGACCGCTTCGACACTGACGGTCGTCGGTGTCGCCATGCGCTTGTAGACCTGCAACACGGCACTCTTCACCAAGTGATCGAGGATGGCGCCCTCGCGGCCGTCCTCGAGGACCTCGACTTCCACCTTGCCCGACGTCGACGCAGCAAGAGCCTCGAGGTCGCTGACGCGCGGAGACACAACGCTGTCACCGGCACGCAATGCGCGGCGCACGGCATTGGCCACCATGATTTCGTGGTTGCTCACCGAAAGACGGACCGACACTCCGCTGCGTTGGCTGATGTTGTTGCTCGCGCGGGCAAGATGACTGAAGGTTGCAATGACCTCGTCCATGAATGCCGGAACACGCACGTCAACACCGGCCGTCGACGCGGGGCGTGCTTCTTGATGGATGATCTCAACCTCGGTGGAAATCTCGAGCGGATAGTGCGTGCGAATCTGACTACCGAAACGGTCCTTCAACGGGGTGATGATGCGGCCGCGGTTGGTGTAGTCGTCGGGGTTGGCCGACGCCACGAGCACGACGTCGAGCGGAAGACGGATCTTGTATCCGCGAATCTGGACGTCTCGCTCTTCGAGCACGTTCAAGAGGCCCACCTGGATACGTTCGGCCAGGTCGGGCAATTCGTTGATGGCAAAGATGCCGCGGTTCGTCCGCGGCACGAGGCCGTAGTGCAGGGTCAGCTCATCGGACAGGTATCGGCCCTCGGCAACCTTGATCGGGTCGACTTCACCGATGAGGTCGGCAATCGACGTGTCGGGTGTGGCCAACTTCTCGCCGTAACGCGCGGAACGGTGCACCCACGTCACCGGGGTGTCGTCACCCATCTGTTCGACGAGATCGCGCGCATGACGAGAGACGGGGTTGTAGGGGTCGTCGTTGATCTCGCTGCCCGACACGATCGGCATCCACTCATCAAGCAAACCGGTGAGTGACCGGATCATGCGCGTCTTGGCCTGACCGCGCTCACCGAGGAAAACGATGTCGTGGCCCGCAAGCAGCGCGTTCTCCAATTGCGGCATGACCGTGCTCTCGTAACCCATCACGCCGTCGAACAATGCCTCGCCGGCGCGAATCTTCGCGATCGCATTGCGACGCATCTCGTCTTTGACGGGCACGGACTCCCAGCCCGAAGTGCGCAGAGCGCCGAGGGTCGTCGGAAGAGTGTTGGGGGGCGATGCGTGTGCTGCCATGGCCCGACGTTACCCGTAAAGCCGCTAGTGCTTCACCAGCAGCGGCGAAACACGGCCGATCAGTTGCGGGCGAGTTGCTTGCGGTTCTTGACCTTCGCCTTGCGATAGTCGGCGTTCGCCAACGCAATGACATCGATCGAAATTTCCTTCGGGCATGCCGCCTCGCACTCACCGTGGTTGGTGCACGAACCGAAGTACTCGTCCATGGTTTCGACCATTGCCTCGACACGCTTGTAACGCTCGGCCTGTCCCTGCGGCAGCAAGTTGAGGTGGGCGATCTTCGCGGATGTGAAGAGGTTGGCCGCACCGTTCGGGCACGCCGCGACGCACGCACCGCAGCCGATGCACTCGGCCGAGTCCATGGCGGCGTCAGCGACCGGCTTCGGAATCGGAATGAGGTTCGCGTCCGGCGCGCCACCGGTCGGCGAGGTGATGAAACCACCCGACTCGATGATGCGGTCGAAGGCGGAACGGTCGACCATCAGGTCCTTCACGATCGGGAAGGCCTTTGCGCGCCAGGGCTCGATCGTGATGCTGTCACCGCTTTTGAACTTGCGCATGTGCAACTGACACGTCGCCGTTGCACGCTCGGGACCGTGGGCCTGGCCGTTGATCATGAGCGAACACGTGCCGCAGATGCCTTCGCGGCAGTCGTGGTCGAACACGATCGCCTCGTTGCCCTCGTTGATGAGGCGCTCATTGAGATAGTCGAGCATCTCGAGGAACGACGCCTCGTCGCTGATCTCGTCGACCTTGTAAGTCTCGAAGTGTCCGCCGTCGTTCGGGCCCGACTGACGCCAGATCTTGAGGGTGATGTCCTTCAGGTGGTTGCTCACTTGTAGCTCCGGGTTGCGAGGTGGACGGTTTCGTAGTTCAGTTCTTCGACGTTGCGCTTGGCCGACATCGGGTCGCCGGTCCATTCCCAGGCCGCGACGTGGCAGAAGTTGTCGTCGTCACGCAGGGCTTCACCCTCATCGGTCTGGTACTCGGCGCGGAAGTGGCCGCCACACGACTCGTTACGGTCGAGAGCGTCGCGGCACATGAGCATGCCCAACTGGAAGAAGTCGTCGACGCGACCCGCTTTTTCGAGCGTCTGGTTCAGGCTCTCGCCGTCACCCGTGACGCGCAGATCCTTTTTGAACTCGTCGTACAGCGCGGGCAGTTCCGACAGTGCCTTTTCGAGACCCTGCTGCGTGCGTTCCATGCCGCAGTAGTCCCAAATGATCTTGCCGACTTCGCGGTGGAACCAGTCGGGCGAACGCGTGCCCTTCACGTTGAGGTAGCCGGTGAAGCGCTCGCGCGCCGCGGACTCGGCGGCCTTGAACTCCGGGTGGTCGGTTCCCGGGATCGGCTTGTTCAACATCGGGGCGAGGTAGTTGCCGATCGTGTACGGCAGGACGAAATAACCATCGGCGAGACCCTGCATGAGGGCCGACGCACCGAGGCGGTTCGCGCCGTGGTCGGAGAAGTTCGCCTCACCCGCGGCGTAGAGACCGGGGATCGTGGTCATGAGTTCGTAGTCGACCCAGAGTCCGCCCATCGTGTAGTGCGAGGCCGGGTAGATGCGCATCGGCACGTCGTACGGGTTCTCACCCGCGATGCGCTCGTACATGTCGAAGAGGTTGCCGTAGCGCTCTTCGACAACGCTCTTGCCAAGACGGTTGATGGCGTCGGAGAAGTCGAGGTACACGCCGTTCTTCAACGGGCCGACACCCTGACCGCGGTCGACGGCACGCTTCGCAGCGCGCGACGAAATGTCGCGCGGGGCGAGGTTGCCGTACGACGGGTAGAGACGCTCGAGGTAGTAGTCACGGTCTTCCTCGGGAATCTGGTCGACCGGACGGGCCTCGTCGGGGTTCTTCGGAACCCACACGCGGCCGTCGTTGCGCAGCGACTCGGACATGAGCGTGAGCTTCGACTGGAACTCGTCGCTCTGCGGGATACAGGTCGGGTGAATCTGCGTGTAACAAGGGTTTGCGAAGTACGCGCCCTTGCGGTGTGCGCGCCATGCAGCCGTGACGTTGCAGGCCATCGCGTTGGTCGACAGGAAAAACACGTTGCCGTATCCGCCGGTTGCCAAGACCACAGCGTGCGCGGAGTGCGACGTGATCTCGCCGGTCATGAGGTCGCGCACGACGATGCCCGCCGCCCGGCCCTCGATTGTGACCACGTCAACGAGTTCCGTGCGGTTGAAGAGGCGCACGCCTCCGAGGCCGATCTGACGGGCGAGCTGCTGGTACGCACCCAGCAACAACTGCTGGCCCGTCTGGCCGCGCGCGTAGAACGTACGACTGACCTGGGCGCCGCCGAAGGAACGGTTGTCGAGAAGACCGCCGTATTCGCGCGCGAAGGGCACGCCCTGGGCGACCATCTGGTCGATGATGTTCACCGACACTTCGGCGAGACGGTGAACGTTCGACTCGCGGGCGCGGAAGTCGCCGCCCTTGATGGTGTCGTAGAAGAGACGGTGCACGCTGTCACCGTCACCCTGGTAGTTCTTCGCGGCGTTGATGCCACCCTGCGCGGCGATCGAGTGCGCGCGGCGCGGTGAGTCGTGGAAGGTGAACGCATCAACCTGGTAGCCGAGTTCGGCGAGTGTCGCTGCGGCCGACGCGCCGGCGAGACCGGTACCGACGACGATCACCTTGAACTTGCGCTTGTTGTTCGGGTTCACCAACTTGACGTCGGCTTTGTAGTTCTCCCACTTGTCGGACAGCGATCCGGCGGGGTTCTTCGCATTGAGTTCGACGCTCATGACTGTCCTTCTTCCTCAGCCGCCGACCACGCCGGCGAGAACTGCGATCGGGAATGAAACGTTGCCGACGACCACGACGGTCGCGAAACCGGTCGCGAACGCCTGACGCCACTTGTTGAAGCGCGGGTTGTTCCAGCCCATGGACTGGAAGAGGCTCCACGCACCGTGGAAGAGGTGGATGCCGAGAGCGATGTTGGCGAGGATGTAGAACGCGGCGACCGGCCAGCGGTCGAGGCTGCGTACCACGTTGTCGTACACGTTGGCGCGGATGAACTCGCCGTCGGCACCGACGGTGTTCGTAACGCCGAACGTCAAGTCGAGCAGGTGCCACACGAGAAACAGGAACACGGTGACGCCTGTCCAGCGCATCGAGCGACTGGCAAAGTTGGCGACCTGGTAGTCACGCTCGCTCTGGTAGCGAACCGGGCGGGCGGTGCGGTTGAGACGCGTGAGCGAAACGGCCGCATGAATGTGGATGAACGCCATGGCGATGAGTCCACCGCGGAGGATCCAGAGAACAGCACCCTTCGGTGCCAGTGGATAGAGCAACTTCTTCAGGAACTCGGCGTAATGGTCGAGGTCGGCCGCACCGAAGTACATCTTCAGGTTGCCGATCATGTGGAAGAGCACGAATCCCATGAGGCCGATGCCCGTGATGGCCATCGCGTACTTCTTGCCGACTGCAGTCGAATACAGGTCGAGGAGGAACGGTCGCTTCTTGCGCGATTTGTTGGCCGTCGCGGTGACGGGGCCGCGACCATGGAGAACCTGAGCCATCTACTTGCCTTTCTTCCACGAGCCTGACGTGGCGCCGGGGGCCCGAATTCAGAGCCCCGAATTCAGAGCGAAGAAACGGTACCCCCGAGACCCCAGACGGGCGAACTTTTCCCGAGCCGAAAACGGGGGTGTGACGGAATTGGACCGTTTCGCCCCTCTCCGCCCGAATTCCCTACACTCGTTGCGTTCACCAAAAACCCCTGGGGTTGGCCCACGCCCGCCCCACCACCGTAAGGATGAGTTCACGTGCTTGGAATTTTCGCTGCGGAAGGCGGCTGGCAGCAATTCGAACTGAAGGGTGGTGAATGGGCCGTTCTGTGGTTGTCCGCAGCGGCGGCCCTCATCGCCCTCTGCGTCGGTTTCTTCCTCGTCAAGAAGGTCATGGCCGAGAGTGAAGGCTCGCCGAAGATGGTCGAGATCGCCACGGCGATTCAGGAAGGCGCTTGGGCGTACCTGAAGCGCCAATTCAAGACGATCGGGTTCATTCTGATCCCGCTCGTCATCATCGTCTTTGTGACCTCGACAGAGATCTTGAAGCCCGACAAGTCCTCGGCGCTTTCGTTCGCCGAAGCAGGCATCTATCGCACGATCGCGTTCGTGCTGGGCTGTCTCGCCTCGGGTCTCACCGGGTACATCGGTATGACCCTGGCCACGCGCGGCAATGTTCGTACCGCCGCTGCGGCGCTCAGCAACTCGATGCCCCGCGCTCTCACCGTCGCCTTCCGCACGGGCGGTATCGCGGGCATGTTCACCGTTGGCCTCGGACTTCTCGGTGCAACCGTCATCATCATGTTGTTTCAGAACACCTCGTCGGTGATCCTCGTCGGATTCGGTTTCGGTGGCTCGCTCCTCGCGCTTTTCCTGCGCGTGGGCGGCGGTATCTTCACGAAGGCCGCCGACGTTGGCGCCGACCTCGTTGGCAAGGTCGAAGCGGGCATCCCCGAAGACGACCCGCGCAACCCCGCCACCATCGCCGACAACGTGGGCGACAACGTGGGTGACTGCGCCGGCATGGCCGCCGACCTCTTCGAAAGCTACGAGGTGACCCTCGTCGCCTCGATCATCCTCGGTGTGGCCGCGTTCAACTCCATCGGCTTGAACCCGGCCCTCGGTCTCGTCTTCCCGCTCGCCGCACGCGCCATCGGCGTCGTTGCCTCGATCGCGGGCGTGTTCGCCGTGAAGGCCAAGCCGGATGAAACCGATGCCCTGAAGCCCATCAACCGCGGCTTCCTCGTGGCCGGTGTCCTGACGCTCGTCGGCACGCTCATCCTCGCTCTCACCTACGTCGGCAACGACAAGTTCATGGGTGAAAACCCCGATGGCAAGATCGTGCCGCTCAGCAATGCAGGATGGCGCGTCTTCGGCGCGGTTGCCATCGGTCTCGTTCTTGCGCAGTTGGTGAGCCGCCTCACCGAGTACTACACGAGCACCCACTACCGCCCCGTCAAGGAGATCGCGGAGTCGGCAGAAACCGGTCCGGCAACGGTCGTCCTGTCCGGAACCGCAGCGGGCCTCGAGTCCTCGGTGTACGCAGTGGTTGCGATTGCAATCGCGATCGGCGTGGCCATCGGACTCGGTGGCGGCAACCTGACCTTCAGCTTCTACCTCGTGGCCCTCACGGGCATGGGCATGTTGGCAACCACTGGCGTCATCGTCTCGGAAGACACCTTCGGTCCCGTCTCCGACAACGCCGCGGGTATCGCCGAGATGTCGGGCGAATTCCACGGTGAGCCCGAGAAGATCATGGTCGCACTCGACGCCGTGGGTAACACCACGAAGGCCGTCACCAA
>RGCG01000001.1 GCA_009919275.1 Actinomycetota bacterium | reverse complement strand
CCACGCCGACAGTTCCCGTGTCATGTCGGCAGTGGCATCGACTCCCTCGAGAACCGTGAGGATCTCGCGGTCGGCGGAGATGAGGTGATCGAGCAATTGCGTGGTGGCTGCGCGCCAGGTTCCACCGATCGCAACAATGCCGTCGCCGCGCACGATGCCGATCCAGTCCCCCGTGCGAATGGCACCGGCGTCGCTGTCGGTGTCGCGCACGGCCTGAGTGATTTCCCCGGTTGCCACGCTGGCCGCGGCCGCGCTCATTTCCCGTGCGTTGTGCTCGGCGGACGCTTCGGGGTCGTACAGAACGAGCGCGGCAAGCGCCTCGGGCATCGAGCAAGAAGGGACCACGCGAACATCCTTCATTGTCAGTTCGCCAACCTGGTTGGCGACCGGAATGATGTTCTTGTTGTTCGGCAGCAGAACAATCTGGTTTGCGTTCATGTGCTCGACGGCATCGAGAAGTTCGGCCGTCGAGGGATTGAGTGACTGACCGCCCGACACGACACCGTGAACACCGAGTTGTCCGAACAGCTCGGCTATTCCGTCACCGCTTGCCACCGCGACAACGGCACACGTGACCGGTGGCAGCGAGCTCGAGTGATGCGCTCCGTGAGCAATGCGCCCGGGGTGTACCACGTCGCCCGCATCGACTCCGAGTTCGGCCTCACGTTTGGCGTGCTCGTCGGCGACTTCCTCGAACAGGTCGGTGACCCGAATTGCGCGCGGACGTCCGCCCAGTTCAAGAGGTGCTTCGATTGCCGCACCAATGTCGTTGGTGTGGATGTGACAGTTGTAGAGCCCTTCCCCGCCAACGACAACGATCGAATCACCGATACGGCCCCACGCCTCCATGAAAGCGCGATGGTTCGCGTCGTCGAGGTCGAGGAGGAACATCACTTCGTAGCGAAGTTCACTCACATCGACTCCCTCATCCGACGCGCGATGCGCAACGGCTTCGAGTGCATCGAGGTCGGGACCAGCGGAATCGTCGGGCTCGGGCAACACATCGCCCAATGCAACATGGAGAGCCGAATCGAGCAACAACAAGAACCCGGCACCGCCGGCATCGACCACGCCTGCCTGCTTCAGGACGGGCAGTAGGTCGGGTGTGCGTCGCAGCGCGTCACCTCCGGCTAGTCGCGCCGCGCGCAGCACCGAATCGAGACTGTTCGATGTTGTCGCGGCAGCCACCGCGGCGTCGGCGGATTCGCGCACGACCGTCAGGATGGTTCCTTCGATCGGCTTCAGCACGGCCTCGTAGGCCGACTTGGACGCCGCGCGCAGACCTTCGGCAAACGTGCGCGCATCGACGTCACCCGACTCGACCGAGGCGAAGGTATGGGCGAGCCCGCGCAACACTTGGGACAGAATCACACCGCTGTTGCCACGTGCCCCCATGAGCGCACCGTGGCTGATGCCTCCGCAGACGGTGGACAGGTCGAGCCCCGTCCGTTCGACCCGTGTCTCGATTTCGGCGACAACGGCATCGAGCGTGCGCGACATGTTGGTTCCGGTGTCACCGTCGGGCACCGGATACACGTTGAGGCGATTGATCGACGCCTGGTGGCGCCGGATCGTGTCACGGAAGGTGACGACGACGTCTCGAAGCTGCGGGGCGGACAGCCGGTCGGGGCCAGGCACGGGGCAGATGGTAATGATTCGACGCACACGGGGCGTGCCCATGCCGAGAATTGGAGACGAGGTTGCTCGGCCTTGAAGCTTGTTGGTCTCGGAGCTGGTTGGGGTCGGAATGTGCCGCTGTTAGCCTCGACCCCCATGTCGGCAAAGTGTCAGGTCTGCGGTAAGGGTCCCTCGTGGGGCATGTCGGTGTCGCACTCGCATGTGCGCACCAAGCGCCGCTGGAACCCGAACATCCAGCGCATTCGCGCACTCGTCGGCGGAGCGCCGAAGCGCCTGTACGTCTGCACCGGATGCATCAAGTCCGGCAAGGTCGTCAAGGCCGGTCGTTAGTTTCGACCCGCATCTGCGAGACTGACCGCCATGCAAGGGATCATCAAGGCCTACGACCCGGGCTCGGGCGATGGCATCGTCATCAGTGACAAAGATCTCAGCGAATACAACCTCGCGCCGAATGCGCTCGAGGGGTCGATTTTCCGGATGCTGCGTCAAGGTCAGCGGGTGGTTTTCGCCCTCGATTCCGAGGGTCGCGCGACGTCTTTGAGCCTGGGCTCCGAGTCCGACATGGGCACCCCCGGTTTCTGACCGGTTCACCCAAAGTTCTCGTCGCGGTCCGCCAGGGTTTATCGTTTTCTTGTTTCTCTTCTTTCTGGTTTTCCCCGGCCAGGACCCCCCGAACAAGGAGGACGCGTGAGCGCCACCACGAAGAACACCAAGTTGCAGCAATGGGTCAAGGACTGGGCTGCAATCCTTCAGCCGAAGGACATCTATTGGTGTGACGGCAGCGCAGAAGAGTACGACCGTCTGTGTCAGCAACTCGTCGATGCGGGGACGTTCACGAAACTCGACGAGGCCAAGCGTCCGAACAGTTATTGGGCGCATTCCGACCCGGGTGACGTTGCTCGCGTGGAAGACCGCACGTTCATCTGTTCGAAAGACGCGGCCGACGCCGGTCCGAACAACAACTGGCGAAGCCCCGACGAGATGCGCGGTGAACTCACCGCGCTCTACCAAGGCGCGATGAAGGGCCGCACGATGTACGTGGTGCCCTTCTCAATGGGGCCGCTGGGCTCGCCCATCGCCCACATCGGCATTCAGCTCACCGACTCGGCATACGTCGCCGTCAGCATGCGCATCATGACGCGCATGGGTCAGGGCGCCCTCGACGTTCTCGGGAACAACGACTGGGTGCCGTGCGTGCACTCCGTTGGTGCACCACTCGGCGCCGGCCAGGCCGATGTCGCGTGGCCGTGCAACCCCGACAACAAGTACATCGTCCACTTCCCCGAGACCCGCGAGATCTGGAGCTACGGCTCGGGATACGGCGGCAACGCATTGCTGGGCAAGAAGTGCTTCGCGTTGCGCATTGCATCGGTGATGGCACGCGACGACGGTTGGCTCGCCGAGCACATGCTCATCCTCAAGTTGACCAACCCGCAGGGCGTCGCCAGGTACATCGCGGCCGCTTTCCCCTCGGCGTGCGGCAAGACGAACCTCGCAATGCTCGTGCCCACCATTCCGGGCTGGAAGGCCGAAACCATCGGCGACGACATCTGCTGGATGAAATTCGGCGACGACGGCCGTCTCTACGCCATCAACCCCGAAGCCGGTTTCTTCGGCGTCGCACCCGGCACCGGTTACGACACCAACGCAAATGCCATGGAGACACTGTGGGGCAACTGCCTCTTCACCAACACCGCGCTCACACCCGACGGTGACGTGTGGTGGGAAGGCATGAGCGACGATGCTCCGGCGCGTGCCACCGATTGGCGCGGCAACGCTTGGACCCCCGAGACCGACACTCCGGCGGCACACCCGAACGCTCGCTTCACCGCGCCCGCGTCGCAATGCCCGTCAATCGCAGCCGAATGGGAAGACCCGCGCGGCGTGCCGATCTCGGCGATTCTCTTCGGTGGCCGCCGGCGCACGACGGTTCCTCTCGTCACTCAGGCTTTCGACTGGGCCCACGGCGTGTTCCTTGGCTCGATCATGGCGTCGGAGACCACCGCAGCCCAGGCCGGCGCCGTCGGCAAGTTGCGTTTCGACCCCATGGCCATGCTTCCCTTCTGCGGGTACAACATGGCCGACTACTTCGGTCACTGGTTGCGCGTGGGCTCTCGCGGCAAGGCCGAGAACCTGCCTCAGATCTTCTTCGTCAACTGGTTCCGTCGCGATGAAGACGGGCGGTTCCTGTGGCCGGGTTACGGCGAGAACAGCCGAGTCCTGAAGTGGGTCTTCGAGCGTGTCGAAGGCACCGCAAAGGCTGTCGAGACACCGATTGGCTATCTGCCAACGCCCTCGGACCTCGACACGAGCGGCCTTTCCGTCAACGCAAGCGACCTCGACGAGATCCTGTCGGTCGACGTGAAGGGCTGGCGCGAAGCCATTCCGCAAATTCGCGAGCACTACGCAGCGTTCGGACCCAAGCTCCCGAACCAATTGCTCGAGTCCCTCGACGGCCTCGACAAATCACTCGCCAACGCCTAGCAGAACTTCCCCAGGGTTCTCGGTGTGTAATTACCCGTTTTTCGGGTAATTACACACCGAGAACCCTGGGGTTTTATTGGCCGACGAGAAGGGCCCGGATACCAAGGCCCATCAAGAACAGGCTGCCTCCGCCGTACAGCAAATAAAGCTTGCCCTTCAGCTGATTCCTGTACGAATAGATAATCGCGATTGCGATGATGGCAACGAATCCGTAGAAGGCGTGGAACGCCGGGAACTCGAGCTTGTACTTGTTGACGAGCGCGACTCCCATAGCAACCTGCACGAACACCGAGAGTTCGGCAATTCCGATGAACCACCACAATGCCCGTGAGCGCAGCGAATGCCACTTGTGCGCCCCCAGCGACCACAGCCCCGCGAGCCCGTTACCGATAATCACGAACCATGCCCAGTTATTGTGAAAGTCGCGGAGAAGAAGAGCGAGCACGGTTCGAATCTATCGAATCAGGGTGTCGGCTTCGTTGCCGATGTGATCTATCGAGAATCCACCGCGCCGGTCGGACGTCACGGTCGTCACCGAACAATTGTCGAGACTTGCGATCACCATTCGGTCATCACCCGTTGCGGCGCCAATGACGACGTTGATTGCAATGAAGTGACTGAAGACGACCGCATCGGTATCGATCTCGGCGAGGGACGCGAGCAGGTCGTCGCGAAACGCCGCGTACCGAGGACCGTCGGATGCGATGACCTGCGACCACGTCCCCGCCATTGCAGAACGCAACCAGTCGATGCGTGTCTCGAGTGTGTAGCCCTCGGGGGAAGGAATCTCGGCAACGCGAGGTTCAACCACAACCTCGACACCCCAACGAGCGGCGAGCGGCTGTGACGTTTCCCGACAACGGCGCAAGGGGCTGGTGAACAGTGCCAGCCGTCCGAGAGAGTCCAGTTTGTCGGCGACTTCTCTCGACTGATGCCGACCGAGATCATCGAGAGCGGGGTCGGGGTCGACATTCCACCCAGCGGCCGCACGGCCGTGACGAACGAGGTGCAACTTGGGCATCAGAAGAGCCAGCCGTCGCGCAGCGGACCCGGGTCGCCCGCCTTGCGAAACCATTCGGCGCCGAAAGCCATACGGAATGCATCGTCCGGCATTTTCGCGAACCAACCGGCATCGGTGATTTGACTCCGATGGCACTGGATCGCGCGACGCTTCACGTCGACGAAATCGAAAACATCGACACGGTGGGTGAGCTCGCTTTCGAGCAGGCCCATCGGATTGCCATCGTCGGCCGGTCCGTCGGGATCCCAATCGTTCTCCGAATCGAGGAGACCAGCTTCGCGCGCCTGCTGTTGGAGCCGGCGCATGTTGTCACGGTTCATCGTTGCCTCGTAGACGTGGGCAACGCCGGCAAGTTCGGCGGCGCGGTGGCCGACCCGGTGCACCATGATGTGGTCGGGGTGTCCGTAGTTGCCGTGCCAGTCGTAAACGGTGAGCACCTCGGCGCCGTAACGACGCAGGATCAACGCCAGCCGTTCGGCGGCTTCCTCGACCGGCGCGCCGACGAAGGCTCCGTCGTGGTTGTTCTGTTCCCAACCCGTCATCCCGCTGTCGCGGTATCCGAGCCACTCGACATGGTGAACCCCGAGTTCAGTGCACGACGCCTCGGTCTCGCGCCGCCGCCTGTCGGCGAGCGACTCCCCCGGCGCGAGATCAGCGGGCACTTCCCCGTGTTCTCCGCCGGTGGCGACGACCAGAACCACCGTGTGACCTTCCTTTGCGGCACGCGCCATCGTGCCCCCCGTTGCGATTGCCTCGTCATCCGGATGCGCGTGGAAACAAACGAGGGTTCCCATCAGGCTTGCTTCACTGCCCCTGAGGCCAAGAGCGCCTCGACGCGGTCGGCCGCGAACCCACAGCGTTCGAGAACCTCGCGGGAGTGTTGACCTGCATGCGCCGGTGCAAGCGTGAGTTCGCCCTGGGTGCGCGAGAAACGCGGTGCCGGAGCCGGCTGCGTGACGCCGTGGTGGTCGACGAAGGTACGGCGCTCGACGTTGTGCGGGTGCTTGGCGGCCTCGCTCATGGTGAGCACGGGCGCAAAGCACACGTCGGTCGCCTCCATGATGGCGCACCACTCGGCCTGCGTCTTTTGGAGAAAGACGTCGGTCAGGCGCTTTTTCAGGTGTGGCCACTGCGAACGATCCATCTGCTTGGCGAACTCCGGATCGCCCTCCAAACCCGTGAGGCGCATGAGTTCTGCGTAGAACTGCGGCTCGATGGAGCCCAACGAGACATAACGCCCGTCCTTGCAGAGGTACACGTCGTAGAAATGCGCGCCCGTGTCGAGGAGATTGGTTCCCGGAGCGTTTTCATCGAAGAGGCCGACGTTCTTCATCGCCCAGAACATCGTCATGAGAATTGCGGTGCCGTCGACCATTGCCGTATCGACCACTTGACCCTTGCCGCTCTTCTGCGCCTCGAGCAGTGCCGCAACGACCCCGAGAGCGAGGAACATGCCACCACCACCGAAGTCACCGACCATGTTGAGCGGCGGTGTCGGCATCGCATCGACGCGCCCGAAGTGTGCGAGCGCACCCGCGAGCGCGATGTAGTTGATGTCGTGACCCGCCGCCTGGCCGTACATCCCGCTTTGTCCCCAGCCGGTCATGCGACCGAACACGATGCGCGGATTACGAGCGAGACACGCATCGGGTCCAACCCCCAGGCGCTCCATCACGCCGGGTCGGAAACCCTCGATGATCGCGTCGGCCGACTCGACCAGACCGAGAAGAACTTCGACACCTTCGGGGTTCTTCAAATCGATCGCAATGTTGCGTCGTCCACGCAGAAGGATGTCGAAGTGCGGCGTGTCGGGCGCAGGGCCCCGCACCGCTTGGGCGCGCTCGACGCGAATCACTTCGGCACCGAGATCCGACAGAAGCATCGCTGCGAAGGGGCCGGGCCCGATGCCCGCAATTTCAATGACGCGATAGCCGTTCAATGGGCCGGACATGGTGACTCCTCGTCTTGTCTTCTTGCTTGGTTCGTAAGGTAGCGGGGCTTGTTGTGCGGGCGTTTCGGGCTCGCCGTTACTTGACCGACGACACCGACGAAAGATGCTCGACGATGGAGCCGGTGATTCGTGGCCACAGGGCGCGTGGGAGGTCGTGGCCCATGTCTTCGATCATGTCGAGCCTCGCGTTGGGGATGAGCTCGGCGGCCCGGGTGCCACCGCTCGGCGCAATCAGCGTGTCATCGGTTCCATGAATCACAAGCGTCGGAGCGGCGATGGCCCGCATGCCGTCGGTGCGCCGACCGCTTGCGTAGATCGCGGCGAGCTGCCGCGGGGCGCCCTCGGGATAAAACGATCGGTCGAACGATGCTGCGGCGTCGATGCGATTCTGCTCGACACTGCGGTGCTTTTTCGACTGCCACACCATCCAGTTCTTCGAAGCTTCGATGTATGCATCACGCGTGGTCGGCGGCGCGGCAACCAACGCTTCCATCGCCTCGGGCGTGGGCTGGCCGTATTCGGGTTCGCCCGAGTTCGACATGACAGAAGTCAACGATGCGACGCGCAACGGATGCTCGATGGCCATCACCTGAACGATCATGCCGCCCATCGAACCACCCACCACGTGAGCACGGTCGATACCCAAAGCGTCGAGCAGCCCCACCGCGTCGGCAGCCATGTGGGAAAGGGTGTACGGCACCGCAGGAACGGTTTCATCGAGAAGTGCGGCACGTATGACACCATCGGTATCAACTGGCGTGCCATCGAGTTTCGTGCTGAGGCCGCAATCGCGATTGTCGAACCGAATGACATGGAACCCCGCGTTGGCGATGATGCGACAGAAGTCCTCGTGCCACATGAGCAGCTGCGCGGTGAATCCTGAGACGAGCAGCACCGCCGGGTGAGAAGGGTCCCCGAAGGTTTCGTATTCGATCTCTATTCCGGTGGCAACCTTGGTTCTCGGCATTCGGCAAGTTTCACCGACCCGGCCGGATAGGTCAAACGCGACGATTCGAGCGCGCCAGCGCCGGCGTCTCCCACTTGGCCTCGTCGGCCGTGACCGTGCGCCCGGGCGGCACCAACGCATCAATCTTGTCGAGCACCTCGGCCGACAACGTGATGTTCTCGGCACCAAGGAGCGTCGTCAAGTGTTCGAGAACCCGGGGACCGATGATCGCCGAGGTGACCGCCGGGTGGTGGAGCACCCACGCAATCGCGAGGTGAGCAAGGGAGACACCCATGCCATCGGCAATCTCGACGAGCGACTCGACGATGTCGACTTTTTGCTGGTTCGCCGGATCGGACAGGTCGTAACGGGCTGGTGCACGCGCGGCGCGACCCTCGTTGCGTTGGCCCGACGACTTGCGGTACGCGCCCGACAACCAGCCGCCATTCAGCGGACTCCACACGAGTGTCCCCATGTTGAGCTTTTGACACGTGGGGAGAAGATCCCGCTCGATCCATCTCACGAAGATGCTGTAGGGCGGCTGTTCGGTGCTGAACGGAATGAGATTGTGCTTGTCGGCGACCCAGGCGGCTTCGACGAGATGCTCGGCGGGGAACGTGGAACAACCAAAGGCGCGAATCTTGCCCATGTGAACCAGATCGTTCAGTGCGGACAACGACTCGTCGATGGGTACGTTCGGGTCGGGTCGGTGCAACTGGAACACATCGATCCAGTCGGTGCCGAGGCGACGCAGGCTGTCGTCGCACGACTTCATGATGTGACGGCGGCTGTTGCCCCAGGTGTTCGGCACGCGATCGGTGGCGAAGGGGCCGACGTCGATGGGAAAGTGGCACTTGGTCGCAAGAATCACCGAGTCTCGGCGATTGCCTTTCAGTGCCTTTCCCGTGATGATTTCGCTCTCCCCGGCCGAGTAGACGTCGGCGGTATCGACAAAGTTGATTCCGTAGTCGAGGGCGTGATGAATGATGCGGACACAATCGTCATGGTCGGGGTTTCCCCACGCTCCGAACATCATGTTGCCGAGACACAGCGGCGAAACGAGCATGCCCGTGCGCCCAAGAGGCTTGTAGTTCATTCCGTCAACCTAGAAGATCGTCCAATTGTTTGGCGAGCCGCTGTCGTGCTACTTCGGTTCGCACACCCCACCAGAAGAGATCACGGCCGTCGATGATTCGGACATCAGCGATTCCCGTCGCCTCCGCGATCTCGGAAACGTGCCGTTCCGCAAACGCGTAGGGCTCGGTGGGGAGCAACACGACGTCGACCCCGGCATCGGCGCCGAGTCGACTCAGCTCGTCACCCGACACTTCGGGATAGGCAGCGCTCGAACCCGGATGAGAGATCCCGACGCCGATTGATTCGAGCAGGGACGCCCCGTACGTCATGGCGTTGATGGTCATCCACGGGCGCCGCCAGATCGGTACGAAGGCACACGCACGCAGCGGCCTTCTGTCGAGAGAAACGCTGCAACGTCGATCCACTCCGACGATCGAAGCGAGTCGGTTCGTTTCGGAAACGGCGGTGTCGAGCGAGGTGACGTGAAGGTCAACGACGCGCAGTCCGCGCTCGATCAGTTTCGTGGCGTCTTCGCGTCGGTTTTCTTCGCGATCGACGATCACAACATCGGGTGCGAGGGTCGCAATGGAGGCGATATCCGGGTCTTTCGTACCGCCGACGTGCCGCAAAGACGGCTGCTCGCAAAAGCGAGTGCAGGCAATCGGCTCGATTCCCCACTCCAACAACGTCTCGGTGACGCTGGGAACGAGGCTGACAACACGCATCGGCGGGGAGGCTCAGCCGCCGAGCAGTCGGCGCTTCTCGTTGTCGAACTCGTCGCGGGTGATACTGCCGCGCTGGAGCAGGCCTTCGAGTTTTTCGAGCTGCGACGCGACATCGTTCTGCGCCCCCTGAACCCATCCGGCACGCATGTCGATGCGGCGCTGAACATGATTGAGGAGAATCTTCTTCACCTCCTGGGGCCGCTGAATGTCCGTGAACCGCTGTTGGCCATCTTGGCCGCCCGACTCGATCAGAAGATCCCCTGCACCGAGAACGCGCTCGATGATTGTTTGGTTGAAGTTGACGTTGTTCACGCGTTCGAGGGGAATTTCGACACCCCTTTTCGAAATGAGACCTTGCTGGAAGATGACCCGCGAGTTGGTGATTGCGAAGTTGGTGAATCGCCACTGGAGGTACTCCCAACCCAACCACACCAACGCCAGCGCAAGAGCAACGCCGAGACCCTTCGGAACCCAATCCCAGAACCCGCCGTCGATTCGCGACGAACCGACGAGCCACGCAACGAGAGTCGCGATCACCGACCCTCCGGACTGGGCGAAGTACCACCAGTGTGGGTGGATGTCGAGGATCAATTCCTCGTTTTCGTTGAGATGCTTGGGCGAGAGCGGCATGGCTCCACCTTATTACTAGCGTGACGCCCATGACCGCGGCCTCGCTCCTCCTTGCGCTCGACGCCGAGCAGCGCTCCGCCGTCACGGCGCCCGCCGATGCCGTGATCGTCCTCGCGGGTGCCGGCTCCGGCAAGACCACGGTGCTCACCCGACGGATCGCTCACCGCATCGAAGATGCATCGGCCGACGCCGAACACACTCTCGCCATCACGTTCACCCGCGAAGCAGCGGCGCAGCTGAAGTTGCGCTCGCCCCGCGGCATCCACACGGGCACCTTCCACGCGGTTGCGTTTGCACTCCTTCGTCAGCGCCTCACCGACCAAGGTCGCTCGGTCCCCACAATCCTCACCAATCGTGCGGGAATGATGAACGAAGCCGTGCGTTCGGGACGTTCCAAGGCGTCATCCTCCGAAGCGCTTGCCGAATACGAATGGATGCAGGCCCGGGCGCTCGATGCGACTCGGTATCCCGCCGCCGCCACCGCTGCAAAGCGCCCCGTCCAGTCGCCCGACGAGCTCGCCCGCGTCTTTGGCGAATACGAAAAGCTGAAGAAGTTCCGCGGCGTGCTCGACATCGGCGACCTTCTCGTTCGAGCCACCGAAGAAATCAACGGCTCGGTCGACTATGCCGGGGCCATTCATTGGCGCTACCGACACTTTCTCGTCGACGAAGCACAGGACATGAACCCCCAACAATTCGCCTTCCTCGAGGCACTGCGCGGCGGCCGCCGCGACATCTTCATCGTCGGCGATCCGCTGCAGGCGATCTACGGGTGGAACGGTGCCGAACCCGCGCTCTTCGACAATCTCCCGACCACACTCGGAGGCGCAACCGTCGTCCACCTTCGTAACAACTACCGGTGCTCCCCCATCATCGTCGACGCCGGTCTGCACGTTCTGCGATCCAACGGAGTGACGGCCGAAGCACGATCCGCGAAACTCGATGGCGAGCCGATCACGTTGACGGCCTTCGACGACGAATCGGCAGAAGCACGCGGGGTGGCGGCTCTTGCGGCAAACGCCCGGCGCCGCCTGCGGCGATGGAACGACATTGCCGTCCTGGTTCGCACGCGGGCACAAAGGGAACTCGTCGTGGCGGCGCTCGACGAAAGCGACATTCCCGTCACGGCCTCAGCCGCGTCCGCGACCATCGCCCCTCTCTTGCAAGAAATTGCCGCGCTCACGAACCGGTATGCCCTTGCCGACTGGGCGCTCGAGTTGCGCATCGCAACCGACAAGGACACCCCCGAACACGATCTCGCACTACTCGTCGAAGAGTTCCTCGGCGAGAACCGCATCGGAGCCGCAAACGGCAGCATGTTCACGTCGTGGTTCAACACATCCGCTTCGCGCATTTCCGGTGACGATGGGGTCGAGGTTCTCACGTTCCACGCGGCCAAGGGTCGCGAGTGGCATACCGTCATCGTCGCGGGTGCCGAAAAGGGCCTTCTTCCGCATTCATCGGCGCGTGGCCTTGCACAGAAGGCAGAGGAAGTCCGGCTCGCCTACGTCGCAATCACGCGAGCGGCCGAACAGCTCCACGTCACGTGGACGCGAAATCGCAACGGACGCAAGACCGTGCTCTCGCCGTTCTTCGACTCGCTTCCGCTCGGCGAGAGTTCACGTGCATCGATGCCGCCGGCACTGCGCGAGGTCGCGGCGGGTTCAACCAAGGACACCCTCCTCGGCGCTCTCAAGGTGTGGAGGCGCGAACGAGCTCGCCGACTCGGGACAACCGAAACCGCGGTGTGTGGTGACGCGCTTTTGCAGCGCATCGCCGAGCTGAAACCGTCGAACACCGAGGATCTCGCCGCCATCGTCGGGCCGCTGACTGCCGAGGCTTTGGCGCCCGAGGTACTAGGCGTTCTCGCCGGATTCCCCGGTGCGGATCCGCAGTAATCGAGCAAAGACTTCCTTGTTCATCGAAATGAAGAGTCCCTCGGACTCGGCACACAGGGTGTCACCTGCCATCAACGTTGCGTGCGTGAAGATCTTCCGGCCCTCGACCTTGACGACGCGTCCCGTGATGACGAGTTCGACGTGCAAAGGAGTCGGCGCCTTGTAGCGAACGACCAGCTCGCCTGTCATGCCGGGCTCGCCCGTCAACGATTGTGTCTGACCGAGGACTTCGTCGAATGCGGCTGCAACAAAGCCACCGTGCACGCACCCCGGAGGCCCCTCGTAGGCGAGCCCGTAGGTGACACGCCCCGTGACGGATGCTTCGATGCCCTTGTCGGGATCGGGGTACTGAATGTGCATCCGCATCGGCGCAGCCAGCGGGTTCATACTGCCGCTGATCGGACTGCGGTCGAGGAACGACGTGCGCCCCGCGGAGCCCGCAACATGGTCGGCCATGCCTCCGAGCGCACCGTACGACTCGGTCGGCACCTTGTCGTTCAGATGTTCGGCGATCGCACGAATCTTGGCGGTGGCGTCGCGCAAATGTTCGACATCGGCCGCCCCGCGCACGGTGAGATCGTGAAACTCACGCACCGCGTCAGCCAACCGGTCGCGGGCAACGTCGACTTCCGTCTTTTCGCTCTCGCGCTCGTGAAAGCCGCGAAAGAGGCGGTCGGGCTGGTCGGCCATGCTGCGAAGTCTAGGAACCGAGCATCATGAGTACGGGGGCGTGGTCGCTTGGCTGCTCGCCCTTGCGCGCATTGCGGTCGATCCCGCACCACGTGGTGCGGTCGGCAACCGCTTTGGTGGCGTACATCAAGTCGATGCGCATTCCGCGTCCCTGGTGGAAGTCGCCACCGCGATAATCCCACCAGGAATACAACTTTGCATCGGCGTAGTGGGCGCGAAAGACGTCGCGCAAACCCCACGATTCGAGCGCGGCGAGACTGTCGCGCTCGGCCTGACTCACGTGCGTTTGTCCTTGCAGTTTTGCCTCGTCCCAAACATCGCGACCGTCGGGCGCAATGTTGTAGTCGCCGGCGATGACCAGGTTGCCGTCGGGCGACGAGACGGCGTCTGCATGATCCCGAAGTTGCGCCATCCAACGCAGCTTGTACTTGTAGTGGTCGTGATCGAGCGCCCGGCCATTCGGAACGTACACAGAGACGACGGTAACCCCACCACATTCGGCGGTGATGATGCGTGCCTCGCCATCGGGTTCGCCGGTGGCGAAGTTGGCCCGCGGCTTGTCGAGCCCGACTTTCGAGAGAATCGCGACTCCGTTCCACTGACCCTGGCCGAAGTGAGCGGAGTCGTAGCCCATCTCGCGGAACGTGAGCGCGGGAAATGCCGCGTCGGTCATTTTTGTTTCCTGCATGCAGAGCACGTCGGGTTGAACCTCGGCCAACCACTCGGTGACTCGCGGCAGACGCGCCTTCAACGAGTTGACGTTCCACGTGACGATGAGCATGGATCGTTACCGCTTTGCAGGACGCTTGGTGGTGATCTTCTTCGCGACTTTTCGTGGCGCGCCGGACTTCTTTGCAACCGACTTCTTCGCAGGTGACTTCTTGGCAACGGCCTTTTTTGCCGACACCTTCGTCGCTGGTTTTGCCACAGCCTTCTTCGCTGACTTCTTTGCGGCTTTCTTCGTTGACGATGCCGCCGGAGCCGCCGACTTCACCGGAACGACGCCCTTCACAGCTTCAACTACTCCGACCTCGACGCTTCGACGTGACGGCGTGTATCCGGCGATGACGAGCTGGACCACCTGACCCAGCTTCAGGGCATCGCGTGCGCTTCGTGGCGTTGGGCTACCGAGCAAACGGAGCGGCGCATAGGCCTTGATGCCGTCGACGCTCACGTAAGCACCGTGGGCGCTGTAGGAATCGACGACGCACTTCACTTTGCTGCCAACCGGATGCTTCTCGACGAACGAAAGGAACGGAAGGACCTCGTTGACCGCCCGCGCTTCGACGGGACGTTCACCCGCCTTTTCGGGCGCCTTCGCAACCGCTTTGGCAGCCGGCGCGACGCGTGCGCCGGGTGGCGGCGCCTTCGGTACCGGCATTGGCGCGCTCGCCTCTTTGCTCGCCTTCTTCGGCGATGACGCGGAGCCGCGTTTTCCGACGTCGTGGGCGCGCATCGCGCGTTTGCTCTTCTCTCCACGTACCGGAGTTCGCTCGACGAAGATCCAGCCGACGTGAGGCACGGGTTTGCCACCGAGGAGTCGCCCCTGCTCGAAGAGCCACGGGTACTGGCCGTGGAACTCTTGATAGCTGTCGTTCGACAGAATCGCGGCCTTCACCTTGTCGGCGATGGCGAGCACGAACGCGTCACCGCGCCCAATTGCGCCGGCCGGCGGCGTGACGAGTTCGTTGTTGTCGACGGCCTCGTCGAATTCGGCAACTTCCTTCTTGTCGATGCGGTGACCAAAACTCGCGTCGACGACAACGGTCACCTTTGTGTCGGGGAACTCGTTCATGAACGCCAGAACCGCTTCGTTCAGCTGTTTCAGACTCGGGGCGCTTCGCCCTTCGGTGGCAATGTTCGAGCCGTCGACGACCACGTGCTTGGGGCTCTTCGGGGCGGGCATAAGGGCCAGTCAAGCAGCCGGCGAGGTGGCCTCGGCGGATCCCGCCGTAGCATCGGGGCACCGCCACCCGGGAGTCGTCGGGTGGCGCCGACGCACCGTATTCGAGGGGGATTTCCACGTGACAACAGGTCGATTCAGTGCCGTTTTCTGGGACTTCGGGGGCGTCATTCTCGAGAGCCCCTTCGACGCGTTCGCCCGCTACGAATCGCACCACGGACTCCCCGAGGGCTTTCTGCGCCGGGTCAATGCCACCAACCCCGACACGAATGCCTGGGCCCTCCTCGAACGCAGCGAGGTCTCCCCTTCCCAATTCGACGTTCTGTTCGCCGCGGAAAGCGAAGCGTTGGGGCACCGCGTGCCCGGCGCCAAGGTTCTTGCGCTTCTTGCCGGCGATATCAGACCGTCGATGGTCACCGCGCTCGACCGGGTGAAGGCTGCCGGCTACAAGATGGCGTGCCTCACGAACAACGTAGTGGGCGGCGACAAGACGACGCCCGAACGCGCAGCGGCCGTTGATGCCATCATGGCGCGCTTCGACGCAGTCGTCGAGAGTAGCAAGGTCGGTTGCCGCAAGCCCGAGACGCGCTTCTATGAGATCGCATGCGAACTCGTGGGCGTGGCGCCCCACGAATGCGTGTTCCTCGACGATCTCGGAATCAACCTGAAGCCCGCCGCGGCGCTGGGAATGCACACCATCAAGGTTGTCGACCCCGCTGAAGCGTTGTCACGGTTGAGCGAGGCGATTTCCATCGACCTGCTCTGAGATTCACCAGGGGTTCAGGGCCTCGTCCATGAGGTCGGCAAGTTCCTGCTGATGGATGATCATCGAACCCGTGGCCGGACTTCCCGATTCGACTCGCGCGACGTGGCGAAGGTCGTAACCACGTTCCTTCAGACGCCAGATGCGGTGCTCGACCCAGTGCCACGCGCCCATGTTTTCCGGCTCTTCTTGCAACCACACCAGTTCCTCGGCGTTCGGGTACTTCTCGATCGCGGCCACCAACTGCTCGAGGGGGAACGGGTACAACTGTTCGACACGAACGACTGCCGCGGGCACTCCGCGCTTGGTCCTTTCGTTCATTGCATCCCATGCGACTTTGCCACTGCACATGATGACGCGCTTGACCTGTTCTGCCGGAGGAGCGAACGGGTCGCCCAGAACCTCTTCGAAGCTACCGCGGGTGAAGTCGTCGATTTTCGACCGACTTTCCTTCATGCGAAGCGGCTGCTTCGGCGTGAAGATCACGAGCGGCTTGCGAATGTCGCGGAGCACCTGGCGGCGCAGGACGTGGAAGTACTGCGCCGCGGTTGTGCAGTTCACGACTTGGATGTTGTCTTCGGCGCACGCCTGCAGGAAACGTTCGATGCGGGCCGACGAGTGTTCGGGACCCTGGCCCTCGAATCCGTGCGGCAACAACATGACGAGTCCGTTGTGCTGGCCCCACTTGTCCTCGGCCGCCACGAGGTATTGGTCGATGATGATCTGGGCACCATTGACGAAGTCGCCGAACTGGGCTTCCCACATGACGAGGGCAGCCGGATTGGTGTGCGCATACCCGTATTCGAAACCGAGGGCGGCATATTCGGACAGAAGAGAGTCGTACACCCAGAAGTTCGCACCATTGGTGGCGAGATCCGCCAACGGCACCCAGTTGCGCTCGTTTTCGTAGTCGATGAGCGCGGCGTGCCGCTGGCTGAACGTGCCGCGGCGCGAGTCTTCGCCCGCGAGACGCACACTCGTTCCCTCGACGAGGAGCGAGCCGATGGCGAACGCCTCGCCAAGCGCCCACTCGACTTCGCCCTCTTCGCGGTACACCTTTTCGCGGGTTTCGAACTGCTTGGCAAGTTTCGGGTGCGGTGTGAACCCTTCGGGGTAAGCAGTGAGGGTGGAGAACACGCGGTCGAGGACCGCACGGTCGACACCCGTTTGGACGTGGGGCACGACGCCGAGAGGTGCGGGTGGCTTCGCGGCCTTGATCGGTGCCGGAGCATGCGCGCGGGTTTCGTCGAGTGCGACCTGCAACTTGCCTTGATAGTCGGCGAGATGTTGCTCGGCTTGTTCGAGCGTGATGTCGCCGCGCTTCACCAGCGTCTCGACGTACTGCTTTCGCACGCTGCGGTGATCGGCGATCTTCTTGTACATGAGCGGCTGGGTGTAGCTGGGATCGTCGCCCTCGTTGTGGCCGTGGCGGCGGTAAGCGATCAAGTCGATGACCACGTCCTTGTGGAAGGCCTGCCGGTAGTCGTAGGCCAAACGGGCCACGCGAATGCACGCCTCGGCGTCGTCCCCGTTCACGTGGAAAATCGGAGCCTGGACGGTCTTCGCAACGTCCGAACTGTACGGCGACGAGCGCGAGAACTGCGGTGCGGTGGTGAAGCCGATCTGGTTGTTGATGATGAGGTGAATGGTTCCGCCCACGCGGTAGCCACTGATGTCGCTCATTGCCAGACATTCGGCCACGACGCCCTGGCCCGCGAACGCGGCATCGCCGTGTATCAGCAGCGGCAGAACGCTGAACGAAAGTGCGGGCGCGATCTGGTCTTGCGCGGCGCGCACCATTCCAAGCACGATCGGATCGACCGTCTCGAGATGGCTTGGATTCGCGGCCAGTTCGACTTCGATGGTATCGCCGTCGACCGACGTGAACTTTCCGTGCGCTCCGAGGTGGTACTTCACGTCACCCGAACCCTGCACCGAGTTCGGATTGATATGGCCTTCGAATTCCTTGAAGATCTGGTCGTAGCTCTTGCCAACAATGTTGGCCAGCACGTTGAGGCGGCCGCGGTGCGCCATTCCGATGACCGCGCCGTCGAGATGCTCGGCTGCGGCGGCGGAGAGAATTGTGTCGATGATCGGAATCGCTGCTTCGGAACCGTCGAGGCCGAATCGCTTCGTGCCGACGTACTTCGTGGCGAGGAACTTCTCGAACGCCTCGGCGGCATTGAGGCGTTCCATCAATCGATTCTTTTGGGCGGGAGTCGGACGGAACTGAACCCCCTCGAGGCGCGATTGGAACCAGCGCTGCTCTTCGGTGTTCTGGATGTGCATGTATTCGACACCGATGGTGCCGCAGTACGCATCGCGCAGGACGGCGAGAATGTCACCGAGTTCTTGTTTGGTGCGTCCACCGAGGCCACCGGTGAGGAATTCGCGCTCGAGGTCCCAGATCGAGAGCCCGTACGTCTCGGGATCGAGTTCGGCCGGCAGTGTGGGCTCTTTCCAACGCAGCGGGTCGAGGTCGGCCATCAGGTGGCCGCGAACGCGGTGCGCGCGGATGAGGTTGGCGACTTGCAACTGTTTGTGGAGTCGCTGCTCGTCGTCGTCAGAGATGTTGCTGTCGTGGCGCCAGCGTTCCGCCTTGTAGGGCACACCGAGGCTGGCGAAGATGGCGTCGTAGAAGCCGTGATCACCAACGAGCAGTTCGTGCACTCGCTTGAGGAACATGCCGCTCTCTGCGCCCTGGATGATGCGGTGGTCGTACGTGCTGGTGACGGTGACGACCTTCGAGATCCCCAACTTCGACAGGGCGCGCTCGTCGGCACCCTGGAACTCGGCGGGGTAATCGATCGATCCGACACCGACAATGACGCCTTGTCCCGGCATGAGTCGCGGAACCGACTGCACGGTGCCGATGGTGCCCGGGTTGGTGAGTGTGATGGTGGCGCCCTGGAAGTCGGTGACGGCGAGCTTGTTCGTCTTCACCTTTCGGATGAGTTCTTCGTATGCGTTCAGGAACTCGGCAAACGACAACGCCCCGGCATCGCGCAACACCGGCACGACGAGGGTGCGCGATCCATCGGCTTTGGCAACGTCGACCGCGAGGCCCATGTTCACGTGTGCATTGCGCACGATTTGGGGGTTGCCCGAGTCGTCGACCACGAACGAGTTGTTCATCGTCGGCACTGCATCGGCGATCGCGCGGACGATCGCATAACCAATGAGGTGGGTGAACGAGACCTTGCCCATTCCGCCTCGTGTCATGTAGGCGTTGATGGCCTTGCGGTTCACCTCGAGAAGTCGCGCCGGTACGTTGCGGAAACTCGTTGCCGTGGGAACGGTGAGGCTGCGTTCCATGTTGGCAACGATTGCTGCACCTGCACCGCGTATGGGTTCGCCGGCAGCCTGCGCAGTGGAGGGCTTCGCGGGTGTCGAGCCGTTCGCCGTTGCGCTCGGCGTGCTGGTGCCGTTGGTCACCGCCGTCGTGGCGGTGGTGGTGGGTACGACACCGGGCACGGGACCGGCGTGGCCGGGCGTGTAGTCACTGAAAAATTCACGCCAGGTATCGGCGACGGAAGTGGGATCGATGCGGTACTGCTCGTACATCTCGTCGACGAGCCATGAGTTCGTACCGAAGGTGTCCGACGCGGAGGGGGGCGTTGTCGTCATCAAGGAAAATCGTACTCTCCGGGGCCGATTCAGGTCGCCTACTCACGTCACAAAAGGACCGTCCCGCCGCTCGACTTGTACGATTGGAGACATGACCCCCCAGAAGTTCCTCCGTCGTTCAGCCTCCGCTCTGGCCGTCGTCGCTGCCGTGACGCTGGGTGCCTGTGGCGGTGGCGACTCGGCCCCGACAGACACCCTTCCCGCCGAGATTGGTCTCACTGTCACCGCCGTGCCGTCGATTCGTTGGGACGCGGCCGACTACACGGCGAGCGCAGGCGACGTGCTCGTTGGCCTCGTCAACAAGGATTCGGTACGCCACACACTGATCATCGCCAAGGACGGTACGAAGATTCCCGACTTCAAATTGGTTGCGGGCAAGAAGGGCGCCATTGATTCGGGCAACATCACCCTCGAAGCGGGCACGTACCAATTGCTCTGCGACGTTCCGGGTCACCAGAACATGAAAGCGACGCTGACCGTCAGCTAGCTGCGCGCACCGCCACCGGAATCGCGCTCATCACGGGGATACCCGTGATCTCGTCGTAGCCGCTTTGCAGGTCGATGAGTGCACCGGTGGTCGAGCCGAAAGTGGCGAGATCCGACGGTGTGTCGGGCAGGCCACCCCATGCGTGGGCCATCGACACCGTGCCGCGTCGCACGTCGTCGGCCGCCTTGGCGATCGTACGAATCGAGCCACGCGGCGACGACACCTCGACCATCGCACCGTCGGTGATACCCAATTCAACGAGATCCTCGGGGTTCATGTGGGCGAAATTCATGCCCTCGCGGGCGCGCAACTTCTCGACCTCGCGACCCGACGAGTTGAAGACGCTCTTCAGGCGCCGCGTGCTCATGCGGAACGTGTGCACGTCGGGATCGAAACCCTTGATGACCGCTGCTGACGTGGCCTCCGAGATCACTTCGCGCAGTTCCTCGGCGATGCCGTCGGGCACCATCTCGAAACGAGCGGTGTGGCCCTCGTCGGCGGGCAACACGGTGGTGACGTATTCGGGGAACACTGTTCCACCGACGTGCTTGCGCAATTCGGCGAGAGGGAGCTTGGTGTTGGCGTAGATCAGATCGAGAACATCATCGGCCGTGACCTTCATGCCGGGCGTGATGTCACCACCCGGCATCTTGATCGTGACGCCGAGCCGCGATGCGACCTCGACGTAGACCTGCCACTCCTGACGGATGTCACCGCGCATTTCGAGAACAGCCGGCGTGTAGTGCTGGTACGGCTCGTCGAACCAGCGATCGATCGTCGTCGGAACGTCGGGACGCTCGAGACTGAGGGTGCTCGCAATGACGTAATGCGCGAGCTTTGCCGTCGGCGACATGTGAACGTCCATCAAGACGTGAATGTCGAGTGCCGACAGTGCCTCGACTGTGGTGCGCTGGTCGGGCCACGCCACAACCGGGTTTCCGCCCAACGTGAAGAGCGCGCGAATTTGACCTTCGCCCTCGAGGAGGATTTCCTCGGCCAACGTTGACGTTGCGGCCTGTCCACGCTGGTTGTAGATGTCGCGGATGCGCGACTTCGGACCCTTGGTCAATGCCTCGGGTCGAGGTGGCACCACCTGTGCGCGCAACGGTGCGGGCGGCGTCAACAGGCCTCCGGGATTGCGAATGGTTTCGCCGGCTCGGTTGTAACGACCGCACAGCGTGTTGATCGCCAGGACGAGGTGTTCGGTGAGCGAGGAGTGCGGTGCCATGTCGGGGCCCGTACCCGTGGTGAGCGCACCGCGCTTGCCACCCGCGAACCGACGGGCGGCTTCGGCAATGAGCCCTTTGTCGACGCCGGTGCGCTGGCTCGCGTAGTCGAGCGTGAAGGGATCGACCGCGATGCGCAGGTCGTCGAGCCCGTTGACGTACTGCGCAACGAAGTCGTGGTCGTACATGTCGTGCTCGAGAATCTCGCGCAAGAACGCCGACAGCATCGTCGGGTCCTCGCCTGCCTTGATGGGCAGATAGATGTCGGCGTAGTGGGCAACCTCGGTGTACCGCGGGTCGACCACGATGAGGAAGAGGCCCTTTTCTTTCAGACGCTTGAGACGCATGAGCGGGTTGAACCCGGGCAAGCCTCCCGGGTAGCCGAAGCTGCTGACGATGGTGTTGCAGCCAACGATGCATGCGACGTCGGCGGTCTCGAGACCGTGCACGCCCGCCCCCCACGCACCGTGCCGCAGCGGCGCAATGGCCTTGCCCGGCTGATCGATCGACGACGACGTGTAGAAGCTCGGCGACCCGATCGAGGAATGGAACGCCATCGCGATCGGGAGACCCGTCGCGTTCTGGTAGGCCGCAGTACCGCAGTACGACGCGACCGATCGCGGGCCGTGCTTGGCGAGAATGCCGGCAACCTTTTCGGCGATCTCATCGAAGGCCGTATCGGTGCCAATCGGCTGGTGCGAGTCACCAACCTTCTTCAGGCTCTGGCGCAAACGGCCCGGATGCTCGTGTTGGTGCCCGAGATGGCGACCCTTCACGCAGGTGTAACCCTCGTACACCGGATCTTCGAGAACGCCGCGAACGTTCAGCACGGCATTCGCTTCGACGTCGATGTCGACATCGATTGCACACCCCGCGTGGCAGAACCGACAGAACGTCCGCTTCGTTTCAGTAGCCATGAATCCCCCGATTCGACGTGTCGAAGAAAACTACACCAGCAGGAAAAAGCAGAAAAGCCCCGGCCGAAGCCGGGGCTTTTCCTCGTTCGGAACTACAGAATCAGCCGAGCAAGATCTCGGAGAGCAACCAGAGGATCAGCCACAGTACGCCACCGGTAATGAGCGCGTTCTTGTGGCTCTCGTAGGGCCACAGCAACTTGTTCGTTGCGGCAGTGCCACCGAGGAGGCCCAGACAGTTCAGCTCGAGGATCGCGGTGATGGCGATGGCGATGATGAAGAAGGTCCACGCATTGCCGCTGGTAGCGCCCGAGAACGCACCGCTGTAGAAGTGGGCTGCGCCAACCATGAAAAAGAGCATCGAGAACGAGAAGATGAAGTTCTGGCGCGATGCGAGGAGGGCCCGACGACCGGCTCCCGCAGCGGCGGGGTCGGCATCCTTGCCACCAAGCACGTTCACCGCATTGGCCAGGACGACGCGCTGGTTCTTCCAGATGACCATCCAGACGTTGGCTGCCATCAGGATGCCGAACACCATGCCCACGCTGATTGCCACGTTGTGACCGATGCCGAACAGTGAGCTGCCCGACATGAAGTCCTTGAAGTAGTTCTCGATCAGGCCGGTGATCAGGAGACCCGTGACGAGGGTCGCGATCGCCGCCCAGCGGAACCACCACAGTGCGCGACGGGCAACCTTGTCGATGGCGATGTTGCGGGCCTTGCCCTCGTCGCCGTATGCAGCGAACGCGGGAACCTGAACCAAGTTGAAGTAGTAGAGGAGACCGATCCAGCAGATACCGGCCACGACGTGCAGCCAGCGGAACGCAAAGTTTCCGAGGTAGTCGCGTGTGAGGAGTTCGAGTGCTTGCATTTTCTTTGCTCCCTTGATGTTTGGGACGATTCGATTTGATTGAGAAAGTACCAGCCCGCCGCGGGATGGGGGCGGACTGCCCCAGAACCGGAAAGGAGTCCCTTTCGACAAGGGCAGTAGGGTGAAACCGCCATGGCCCACGAATTCATCTACACCTGTTACAAACTCGGCCGCTTTTATCCCCCGGACCGCACGGTTCTCGAGAACATCTCCCTCTCCTTCTACCCCGGGGCCAAGATCGGCGTCATTGGGTCGAACGGCAGCGGCAAGTCCAGCCTGCTGCGGATCATGGCCGGCAAGGACGACGGCTATTCGGGTGAAGCCCGCCTCACCCCCGGCTTCTCGGTCGGCCTCCTCGAACAAGAACCGCACCTCGACCCCGCCAAAGACGTCCTGGGCAATGTGATGGACGGCGTTGCTCCGGTGCGCGACCTCCTCGCACGCTACGAAGAAGTCATGGCGATGTGGGGCGACCCCGAGGCCGACTACGAAAAGGTCGGCGCGCTGCAGGCCGAACTCGAGGACAAAATCGCGGCAGCCGACGCCTGGAGTCTCGACCGCAACGTAGAAATCGCGATGGACGCATTGCGCTGCCCCCCGAACGATGCCGACGTCACGAAACTGTCGGGTGGCGAACGCCGCCGTGTCGCTCTCTGCCGCCTGCTTCTCAGCAGACCCGACCTGTTGCTGCTCGACGAACCCACGAACCACCTCGACGCCGAGAGTGTGTTGTGGCTCGAACGGTTCCTCTCCGAATACCCGGGCACCGTCGTTGCGATCACGCACGACCGGTACTTCCTCGACAATGTTGCGAAGTGGATTCTCGAACTCGACCGCGGCCGCGGTTTCCCATTCGAGGGGAACTACACCAGCTGGCTCGAACAAAAACAAGCACGTCTCGCCCAAGAGGAAAAATCGAACGAGGCACGCGCCCGCACCCTGCAACGAGAACTCGAGTGGGTGAAAATGTCGCCGAAAGCTCGCCAGGCGAAGGGCAAGGCTCGACTTTCGGCATACGAGAAACTTCATGCCGAGGCCGAGGCTGCCGAACGTGGCCCCGACCGCCTCGAGATTGCGATACCGGCAGGACCCCGTCTCGGCGACACCGTCATCGAGGTGAAGGATCTGTCCAAAGGTTTCGGCGACCGTCTGCTCATCGACAACCTGTCGTTCTCGCTGCCACCCGCCGGCATCGTCGGCATCATCGGGCCCAACGGCGCCGGCAAGACGACGCTCTTCCGCATGCTTGCCGGTCTCGAAGCCCCCGACTCGGGCAACGTCACCGTCGGCGACACGGTGCAGCTGAGCTACGTCGACCAAAACCGTGACGACCTCGACCCCAAGAAGACCGTGTACGAAGAGATCACCGGCGGTGTCGAACACATGAAGGTCGGCGGTCGTGAGGTGCACGGTCGCGCCTACGTCGCCAGCTTCAACTTCAAGGGAAGCGACCAACAAAAGCTTGTCGGCGATCTGTCGGGCGGTGAACGCAACCGAGTCCATCTGGCAAAACTGTTGAAGCGCGGTGGCAACGTTCTCCTGCTCGACGAACCGACGAACGACCTCGACGTCGACACTTTGCGTGCCCTCGAAACGGCTCTCGAGAGCTTCCCGGGTTGTGCGGTCGTCATCAGCCACGACCGCTGGTTCCTCGACCGCATCGCCACACACGTTCTTGCCTTCGAAGGAGACAGCCAGGTTCGCTGGTTCGAAGGCAACTTCAGCGAGTACGAGTCGTGGCGGCGCAAGGAACTGGGCGCATCGGTCGACCAGCCGCACCGCATCAAGTACAAACCACTCAACCGATGACCGCGCCAACCAGCCTCCGCGTCATTCGATGGCTGTGTGCCGTTGTCTTCGTGTGCGGCATTGCGGGCATCATCGTCTCGTCGATCAACGGCAACAACGAGGGCTGGGTCGTCACAATCGGGCTCACCACGACTCTTGCTGCAATCGTTCTCATCATCGCCTCAACGGTTGCGTCGCGTCAGCGCATCGGTGCATTCAACGACGTCGCCGCAGAGAAGCTCGAATCACTCATCGAGACCGAAATCCAACGAGGCGGTAACGAGGACGCTCTCCGCGACATCGTCCGCCGTGCCGTGGAACTCGGAAGACAATCCTCGTGATCGATCCCGCCGTGGTCGCCGACGACCACAAACTTGCCTCCCACTTGGCCCGCGAGGCGGGTGAACGCCTGCACGCGCTTCGCACCCAGCTGTTTGCCGAGAACTCCTCGCCATGGCACGTGATGGATGCCGGCGACGCTGCGGGCCACCGCTACCTCATGGACGCACTCGCCGAGCACCGACCGAACGACGCCGTCTTGTCGGAAGAAGGTGCCGACAACCACAAGCGACTCTCGGCCGACCGCGTGTGGATCATCGACCCGCTCGACGGTACGAATGAATACGGTGAACGGGGCCGCTCCGACTGGGCGATCCACGTCGCGTTGTGGGAGCGGGGGGATTTGGTTGCCGGTGCAGTCGCCTTGCCGGCACTCGGCGTCACGCTCGACACGCATCCCGATTCCAAACCCACACTGACGCCGAAACCCGACCGCAAGGTACGTCTCATCACGTCACGCAATCGTGCGCCGTATTCGGCGATTCTCGTCGCCAACGCAATCGACTGCGATGCAATTCGCTTGGGGTCGGCCGGAGCGAAGGCAATGGCGGTGGTTCTGGGCGAGGCCGACATTTACGTCCACGATGGCGGTCAGCACCAGTGGGATTCGGCTGCGCCCGTTGCCGTTGCGCGTGCCGCGGGCCTTCACACGAGCCGCATCGACGGCTCCCCACTCGTGTACAACCAACGCGACACTTGGCTGCCCGACCTTCTCATCTGTCGGCCGGAACTCGCCGACCCGGTGATGAAGGCTCTTTGGGACAACGACAACTGACGAGGCTCGCTGCGACTAGGAGATGTAGTCGGCGGTGTGTTCGCCGAGCCGCGGCACGGGACCTGGACGCAATGCGTAGCCGTCGAAGTCGACGGGGTTGTTGACCGCTTCGTAGGGTTCCTCGCCATCACGGGGCGACATAGGAACGAATGCGCCGGCCGCCCGCGCCTGGGGATCCACGATGACGTCGGGAATCGAGTTGATCGGCGCCCACCAAACATCGTGGCGGTCGAAGCGCTCGACCCAGTCGACCATCGGTCGCTCGGCGAAGAGTTCGTCGAGCGTCGCGATGAGTTCGGTGTTGTTCGCGAGTCGCAACTTTGCGGTGTCGAACTGCGGTACCCGCAGCCTGTCGGAGTCGACTGCGGCAACGAGCGCCGGCCAGTGACGATCGCCCTCGAGTGCCAACATCCAAAACGCCTTGCCATCGCCGGCGAAATAATTGAGCATGAGCGGAGCGCGTCCGTTCTCGCGTGGACGCGTGCTCTCGCGCTTGCCGAAACGCAGCTGGATGCCGATGTCCCAGCCGATGTTGTACATACCGTTGCGCAGCAGACTCGTCGACACGAGGCGACCCTCCCCCGTTCGCTGCGCATCGAACAATGCGGCGGACACCCCGGCCACCAACGACATGCCGGTGACGTGATCACCCTGTCCACTGCGGTTCGCCGGCGGATTCGCGCCCGGCGGTACCAGGGTGTGCGCCAGGCCCGATCGTGCCCAGTAACCACCAATGTCGTAGCCCGGCCGGTGCGCATCGGGGCCTTCGAGTCCGTAACCGGTGATGATGCCGTAGACGATCTTCGGAAAGGCAGCCCTCACCGTGTCGGGGTCGAGGCCGAGGCGCGCCAGCGCCGCGAGTCGTACGTTCGTGACGAAGGCATCGGCAGTTGCGAGGAGTGCACGCATCCGGTCGCGACCATCGGAGGTCTGGAGGTCGATGACCACCGACTTCTTGCCACGGTTGTCGATTTCGAACGGCGGAACCGCGGGTTGATCGTTTTGCCCGAGCGCACCGAAGATGTTGCGTTGGGGGTCACCCGCCGGTGGCTCCACCTTGATGACCTCGGCCCCCCAATCGGCAAGTACGCCTGCGCATGCAGGTCCGGCAACCCACACACCCAATTCGACGACCCGAATCCCGGCGAGCGGCCCTCCCCGCGACATCGCCCGTTCAGCTCTCGAGGATCGTGACGGTACCGAGGTCGCCGTTCACTTCGATGGTGGCACCGTCGGGAATGCGTCGCGTCGCGTTGACAACCGACACGACGCACGGAATTCCCAGTTCCCGGCTGACGATGATGGAGTGACTGTTGAGCGCGCCGACGTCGACCACGACGCCGCCCGCGGGAATGAAAAGCGGCGTCCATGACGGGTCGGTGTTTGGCGCGATGAGAATGTCGCCTTCTTCGAGTGCCGACGGATCGGCCGGGTCGAGGATGACCCGTGCACGACCGCGCGCGACACCCGAGCAGCCGGCATTGCCCTGCAGGACATCACCCTTCTGCGCGCGGTCAACCTTGACTTCGGTCCGCTTTGGCAAATCCTCGACTTCGGGCACGCGCTTGTCGCCTTCGACGAAGTACGGAGTCTCGAGTTCCCACAGGGAGCGCCACTGCGTCTCGCGCTCGGCAAGCTTTGCAGTGAACGACTTGGGGTCGGCAATGAACGCATCGAGCTCGTCGTTCAACAGCATGAAGACCTGCCTTTCGTGCGCGAGTGCCCCGGTTGCGGCGTGACGACGTCCGAGTTCACGCATCGCGACGCGCGCCTCGTTCATCACGCGAATGCAGTTGGTCTTGCTGCGCTCGCGCCAGGCGTTGAATCGACGTCCCGATGCGGCGGCAAGGTTGACCATGGTCGTGGCTTCGTCGTTGCCCTTTACGCGCTCGAGGGCCGTCGCGAGAGCGGCGGCGGAGTCGGCAACGGTGCGAGCAGCGGCCTTGGCGGGGTCACCATCGGGGCCGACCTGACGCATCGCGTCGATGAGGGCGAGCGCGAGGGCGGGCTTGGTTTCCCATACGTCGGAATAGAGGTCCCATTCATTCGGACCACGCGAACCGAACTCGTAGAGGAAGTCCTCGAAGCCCTGCTGGAACTCGGGAGAATTCTGGGGAAGGCGAGACAGAGCCCACATTGCATGGCTCGGCGCAGCAGAGTCGACGTCGCCTGCTCCCGCAATGATGCGCACGAGCAGATCGGGCACGATCTGGCCGAGCACCGTCGGGCCGGTTGCGGTGTTGGTCGATGTCATGACGTGGTCGTCGAACATCCGACGGTGCACGGGAATGAGCGCGCGCGCGTACTCGATGAGTGCGGCGTCGGTTGCCTCGGCAAGATTTGGGCGCTTCGCGCGAATCTCCTTCGCGACGCGCTTCGACTCCTCGAGTTCGGGATACTCGGAGATCGTCAATGCCCAGTTGGCACGGTCGGTGAGTTGCTTTGCGACTGTTTCGTTCGGATCGTCGGGGTGCGGAACGTACGGCGGAGTATCGGGACGTGTGCCGAAGAAAGCGAGGTCGATCGGCTCGGCTCCGACACCGGCGCGTACACCGAACAGACGCACAACCGAAGCGTTCACGTAGAAAAAGCCGTTGAAGAAACCGCACACGGGGTTGAATCCCTCGGCGTGCACCTCGCCCTCGAGCACCGACCCGTTGCGCACGTTGCCGTCGCGCCAGCCCTCCATCGTTCCGGGGATGAACGCAAGACTTGCGCCGAGCGGACTGATCGGGTCGGGGAGAACGTCGCTCGCGTTCGAACGCGTGTAGACGGGAAAGCGCTTGCTTGCGCGTGTGTCGGTGATCCAGTGCGACATGGGGGCTCCGTGACGTGTCGGGGGCTATTCGGCGAGAACTGTAACCACTCCGGTCGACCCGTTCACCTCGAGGAGAGCACCGTCGGGAATTCGCCGCGTTGCATCGGTGGCGGAGATGACGCACGGAATGCCAAGTTCACGGCTGACGATGATTGCGTGGCTGAGCGGCGCACCGACGTCGACCACGACCGCGGCGGCCGGCACGAAGAGCGGAGTCCACGACGGGTCGGTGATGGGGGCGATCAGGATGTCGCCGGGGTCGAGAGCCGTCGGATCGTTCGAGTCGAGAACGACGCGCGCCCTGCCGGTAGCGACCCCCGGACAACCCGGCATGCCCTGCAGCCCCTCGCCCACACCGAGACGCACGACCGTCGTTGCCGACCGGCTTTCCCAGGTGTCCGGGCTCGCGGGTGTACCGACGAAAACGAACTCGGGAGTTCTTGCAGCGAGCGACTCGTACGTTGCGCGCCGTTCGCGCACGATCGATCGCCACGACTCTGCATCGGTGTGCTTCGCCGCGATCAACCCCTCCATCTCGTCGGCCTGGATGAAGCCAAAATCCTCGACTTCATCAAAAAATCCTTTGACAACCATGCGACGGCCGATCTCGCGCATCGGCATGCGACATTCGTGGATCAACCTGATGTTGTTCGTCTTCGTCCGTTCGCGCGCCGGAATCCATGCCTGTGATGCAGAGATCGCCACTGCCAACTGACCATGCACCGCGACGTCGCCTTCCACCATTGCGAGCAGAGTTTCGGCCGCCGCGGCCCGTTCGCGTGCGCGGTCGACGCTGTGCGTGGCTGGATCCGCGGCCGATGGCGCGAGGCGCATGCGTTCGATTGCGGAGAGGGCGAGTTCGGGTCGCGTCTCCCATGTTGGTGATCGTGCTTCCCACTCATTCGGTCCGCGCGAGCCAAAGTTCATGACGAAGTCGTCGAACATTGCGACGAACTGCTGGACCTCCGACGAACCGTCTGACTTCAATCTCTCGAGTAGCCCGGACGTGCCCGCATCGAAAGCCGCGCTCAATCTCGCCGAATTCGCGACGAGTCGGCCCATGGCCCACATCGCGTGGCTCGGCTCCGCCGAGTCGACATCACCGAATCCCGATATGAGGGGCATGATGAGATCGGGCCGACCGACCGCGGTTGCGATGGCGGAGATCATTCCCACAGGGACCGTCGCCATGTAGGTGGTGTAGATGTGCTGTGAAAACAACCACTCGTGCCAGCTGATGAGTTCGAGATAGCGGGCCCACAGCTCGGAGTCATTCAACGTCGTCAGCTCGGGACGAGATCGCCGAAGTGCGATGGTTCGGGACTTGTGATCGGAGATCTCGCTCAACTGATCGACCGACGAGAAGGCCAGAATCGAGGCGAAGGTAGTGCCGATCTTCGCTGTGAGATCGGGGCGCGCGTCGCCCGGCGCCTCGACGTAGGGCGGAATTCCCGGCTGCGCACCGAAGAACTGCGCGTCCATGTCCTGCCATGACAAACCCGGCGCTCGCTCACCGAAGAGTCGGATGAGCGACGCATTCAAGTAGCAGTAACCACCGACGACCCCGAGTTGGCAAAAGGCGTCGGCCGGAAACTCGGCGAGCTCGAACGCCCCCATCCGTTCCCACGCTGCGCGCCAGCCGCGTTCGGCGCGCCACAGTCCCGTACCACTCGTCAAAGGAGTCACGGGGTCCGGGAACACCTCACCGACGTTCGCCCGCGTGTAGATGGGAAACCGATCCGAGAGATCGGTGTCCGTGACGTAATAACGGCCGGTTTGCCCCACAGTCGCACCCCCAGACTCGGCAACCTAGTCCCTTTGTCACACCCGCAATTTCGGGCTCGAAGGGAGCAAGCCAACGGAGGGCGTGCAAACTGTCGAAATGGCCCAAAGCCCCGTCAACAACGTCGCCGACCTGTCGTGGGGCGCGTTCTCGGAACGCGGCCCGTGGGAACTCGACCGCAATGACATCGCTTGGGCGGACCACGCTGCGGTCCTGCGGCGCGAGGCGCGCAACGAGATTCCCCGACTCACCACGCCAGGCCGCGTGCCCCCGATCGGTCGCCTACTCACGGTCGTGGTGGTGCTCGGTCGTGCGCTCGTTCCGTGGTTGGTGAAGAAGAAACTTCGCCGATTCGCAACGCCCGAGGAGAGTCGCACAGTTCTTTCCCTGCGCTTGCGACGCGCCGTCGAAACGCTCGGACCGACCTACATCAAGTTGGCTCAAATCATTTCGAGTGGCGAGGGTCTCTTTCCCGGGGAATTGGTCAACGAATTCAAACGCTGCCGCGACCAAGTCCCCGCCGAATCCTTCGAAATCGTGCAACGCACCATCGAATCCGACCTCGGTGCTCGCCTCACCGACGTCTTCCTCCACATCGACTCAACTCCCCTTGCCGCCGCGTCTATCGCCCAGGTGCACGCAGCAACGCTGGTGAGCGGCGAGCCGGTCGTCGTCAAGGTACAACGCCCCGACATCGGTGAACTCGTGCGACGTGACCTTCGCGTCATGTCGTGGATCGCGCCGTTCCTCATCGGTCGCATTCCCATTGCCGCCTTGGCAAACCCCCCGGCGCTTGTTGAACTGTTCGCCGAGACGATCGTGGAAGAACTCGACTTCCGCATGGAAGCCTCGAACATGATCGACATCGCAGCGATGCTGCACAACCTTAAACAAGAGCGTTACATCGTTCCTCGCCCGCACCCCAAGTTGGTGACCCGTCGTACGCTCGTGATGGAGCGCCTCAACGGCTTCAACTTCGACGACGTCGAGGGAATGAAGGCCGCGGGAATCGACACCGAAGACATTGTGCGCACCGGAATGATCGCCTTCATGGAAGGCGCCATGATCGAAGGCATCTTCCACGGCGACCTCCATGGTGGCAACTTGTTCGTGATGACCGACGGGCGCACGGCACTCCTCGACTTCGGCATCGTCGGCCGCCTGACCGGACCGCGCCGAATCGCCTTCCTGCGACTCATGCTCGGCGCCACGACGAACGACGTGAAGGGACAGGTCGCCGCGCTGCGAGATCTTGGCGCGCTGCCGGCCGATGTCGATGTCGACCAGGTGATCAAGGATCTGCGTCTCGATCAGCCCACGATCGATCCAACGGGACTCTCCGGCGAGGAACTCGTGAAGGAAGTGCAGCGCATCGTGAAATCGCTGCTCGGCTACGGCGCAAGCATGCCCAAAGAGCTGATGCTCTACGTGAAGAACATGGTCTTCCTCGACGGCGCCATCGCGCGGCTGGCGCCCGATCTCGACATCCTCGCCGAGGTCGCCGCGATCTCCATGATCTTCGCCGAACGGCACGGCGAGCGCATCGGTCGCGAACTCGGATTCAACCCCGACGCATTCGAGGTCAACCTCGACAGCGTGAAGGCGAGCCTTGGCCTCGAAGCCAGCGTGAACAGACTCACCTACCGCGAACTACAGGAACGCCGGAATCTCATCAACAAGCGGATGCGCGACCACATTCGCGCCTGATTCAACGCGCGCGGCTTCACTCATCAGATGACGATGACCGGGGTTCCGATCTTCGCGAACGTCCAGAGAAACTCTGCGTCTTCTTTTGCCTGGCGCTGACAACCGCCCGACAATCGCGTGCCGAGTTCTTCTTCCGTTTGGTACACCGAGCCATCGCTTCGGCGAACGGGAATCTGGTGGAAGCCGATCGCACCAATTTCGGTTCTCATCCAGCGGACCATCAACTTGAGAAACGCCTTGCCGTTCCATGCAGTCGTCACTTCCGACTTGCTGTACACCTTGTGCGTACCCGGCAATTCGTTGTTGTACTGGCTTCCCGACACGAGCCACGAGCGAATGATGGTGCCGTCCTTGTCGACGGCCCAGACCCGTTGACCCGACCTGTCGTAGACGAGACGGCGCCCCTCACCCGAGTTGGGCGGTAGTGGCGGAGCATCGTCACCGGCGGACGCGACGGACGAGAGCGGAAAGCCCATCGAATCTTTGGCACCGGGCGCGGGCGGCGGTGTTCGTACCACGTTCAACTTTTCCTCGGGCCAAATGCCGAGTGCCAGCGCCGACTCACGGCCCACTTCACCATCGACAAAGAGTGACTTCTCGGTCTGCAAGGCGATGACCGCCGTACGGGTGGGACCGTCGAAGGTTCCCGAGGCGGCACCAACCAGGCGGCTTTCACGGATCAGGGCCTTTTGCAGACACAACACCGAGGCTCCGGTGTCGCCCGTGCGCAGAGTTCTCGGCGCAATTGTGCAGTCCTCGGGGACGTCTTCTTCGCCAACGAGGTCGCCGACCTCGGATGTCGGGGTGACCGCAGCGTTCGTGACACCCGGACCGGCGACGATCGTTGTCGCCGTGGCGGGCGCATCACCTGCCGCGACGGTCACGATTGGCGCGGTCGTCGCGGACACCGCTGTCGGGTCATCGTTCGACGTTGCCCCGATCGCCAGCCACGCCCCTCCCACCGCAACGATGACGGCGAGCATGAGGTACTGCTTTGTTCGCAGATCGCGGGAGGGGTCCATTTCGCTGCCAAATCTAATTGTCTGCTACGAAATTGGCGATGCGTCTCGTCGTTGCTCGTTGCAGTGTGAAATATGAGGGCCGTCTCGAGTCGCGCCTCGACGAAGCAACGCGACTGATCATGGTCAAAGCCGACGGCTGTGTCGCGGTTCACGCCGACGGCGGTGCTTACAAACCCCTCAACTGGATGAATGCCCCGAACGTCATCACCGAGCGCGACTCCGAATGGATCGTCTCCAATTCGAAGGGCGAAACACTGACCATTTCGCTCCACGAGGTCTTCCTCGACACCGTGCACGAGCTCGGAGATGACCCGGGCCTCAGCAAGGACGGTGTCGAGGCCCACCTCCAGGAACTTCTCGCCGCACTTCCCGACGCGATCGAGGAAGGTCTCACCCTCATTCGTCGTGAACATCAGACCGCCATTGGCCCGGTCGACCTTCTGTGCCGCGACCGCGACGGACACACCGTCGCAATCGAGGTGAAGCGACGGGGCGAAATCGACGGCGTCGAACAACTGTCCCGCTATCTCGAATACCTGTCGAAAGATTCGTCACTCGGCGAGGTACGCGGAATCTTCGTCGCGCAGGTCATCAAGCCGCAGGCAAAGACCCTCGCCATGACTCGAGGTTTGTCTTGCGTCGAGGTCGACTATGACGCACTTCGCGGGCGCAAGCCCGACGAGCTGACGCTCTTTTGAGAATCAGTCGTAGCGGACGAGGCCCTGGTCGAGGACGACGCGATTGCCGACCGACGTGGTGAACACCGCCTCACCCGGCGCGGTGTCCCAAATGGCGATCGTCAATGCTTCGCCGGCAATGCGACCCTCGATGTGGGAGAAGCGCGATGCATCGTTGCCGCACAGCGCGGAGAGCAACGCACGACCGGTGAACCCGTAGGTGCAGAGTCCGTGCAGGATGGGTCGGTCGAAGCCACCCATCGCGGCGAACGTCGGGTCGGAGTGCAGTGGGTTGCGGTCTCCCGACAGCCGATAGACGTAGGCCTGGTCGGGTGCGGTTTGGTAGGTCACCGAGTGATCGGGTTTGCGAGCGGGTGGCACGTTCTTGTCGCCGCCCGGTCCGCGATCACCTCCCCAACCGCCTTCACCGCGGATGAACGCCGAGGAGTTGAGCGTGAACATGGGCGAGCCGTCACTCGCGTCGACCGCCACCTGTTCCGATGCAACGACGGCACCCTTCCCCTTGTCGTAGATGCCGGTGATGCGCGTGACGATGCGCGCCGAGCCCTCGACGGGAACGGGCTTGTGAAGGGTGACGGCTTGTTGGCCGTGCACGAGCATCGCCGGGTTGAAAGTGCCGATGTTCCGCATCGGCGATCCCGGATCGCGCGTCAGGATGACGGGAAAAGTGGGATACACCTGCTGGGGAATGATGTTGCCCGCGGCATCGCGGCTGTTCTCGGTGCTGAACGGCAGGTCGGACGCTCCCGCACCGATGCCGACTGCATAGAGAAGGCAGTCCTTGCTGTCCCATGTGGAGATGAACGGGTCGCCCTGTGACCCGACTGCATCCGGATTGATCGGCATGTTGTCCCCCTGTTGTTTATGAGCGATGTCAGCGCGGCGACTGCGGCCAGGTGCCGTCTTCGCCGTTCATTCCGGCATTCGGCCGTGCGGCGGCCAAGAGTTCGGCGACGGCCGGTCCGAGTTGTGTCGGATCGGCGATTGGATCACGGCGCGGTCCGCGGTGCCAACCTTCGGCGATTGCCAGGGTCTGACCACTCGCTTCGAACACGCGTCCGGTGACGCCCTTTGACTCGGCAGACGCGAGCCAGGTGACGATGGGTGCGATCCATTTGGGTGAGCGCATCTCTCGCTCTTCGTCGGTTTCCGGTGCAGGACCGAGACCTTCGGTCATGCGTGTGAGTGCGACCGGGGCGACTGCGTTGACGGTGACGTCGTAGCGCGCGAGTTCCAGCGCCGCGATGACGGTGAACGCGGCGATGCCGGCTTTCGCCGCTCCGTAGTTGGTTTGCCCCGGGTTGCCGTAGATGCCCGACACGGAGGTGGTGTTGATGATGCGACCGTCGACGGGCTTTCCCGCCTTGTGCTGATCGCGCCAGTACTCGGCGGCGAAGTGCGCCGGAGCAAAGGTGCCCTTCAAGTGGACCTTGATGACGGCATCCCACTCGGCCTCGGTCATGTTGACGAGCGTGCGATCGCGCAGAATGCCGGCGTTGCTGACCACGCCGTGCAGATCGCCAAAAACGTCGATCGCGGTGCGCACGAGTCGTTGAGCACCGTCCCAGGAAGAAATATCGTCACCGTTGGCAACGGCGCGGCCGCCGAGCGCTTCGATTTCGTTCACCACCTGCTGCGCGGGGGAGGTATCGCCTCCCGTTCCGTCGACGTTTCCCCCGAGGTCGTTCACCACGACGAACGCTCCGTGGCGCGCGAGGCTGAGTGAATGTTCGCGACCGATGCCTCGACCGGCCCCCGTGACAATGACCACACGACCTTCGCACAGCTTTGACATCGACTCCCCCGAAATGATTCCGTTTTGCTCCGCCGATCATACGACCGCGTGTGGCGGCTCCTAGCCTCGAGCCGTGTCTACTCACAGCGACATCGCCCCCGTCGACGTCCTGATCGTCGGCGCGGGTCCCGCGGGCACCGCTGCGGCAACGCTCCTCGCGCGTTCGGGCCGCAGTGTCGTCGTGGTCGACAAGGCCGACTTCCCGCGCGACAAATGCTGCGGTGACGGCCTCACCACGCTCGCTCTGCGGATGCTCGAGAAGATCGACTTCGATCCGGGGGTCGTTGCGTCGTGGCAGAACGTCGACTCCGCGTGGCTGCGCTCACCGTCGGGGCGCGAAGTCGAACTTCCGCTTCCACACGGGAGAGGCCAGTACGCCGCAGTCGCGGCGCGACTGCAACTCGACAACGAACTCGTGAAGCACGCCCGTGCCGCCGGCGCCGACGTGCGCGAACGCATGGAGTTCTCGCGCATCGATCTCAACTTCACCGCGGGCTCGCGGACGGCGACCGTTCACTTCGCGGACGGCGGGGCGTTGACGGCGCGACACGTCATCGCGGCCGACGGAATGTGGTCGCCGGTGCGCAAGGCAATGGGTTTGGGCGATTCGGGTTATCTCGGTGAATGGCATGCGTTCCGTCAATACGCCGACAACGTCACGGGTCCCGCCGCGCACCGCCTCTACGTCTGGTTCGAACCCGACCTGCTGCCCGGTTACGCCTGGTCGTTCCCGCTGGCCGACGGACGGGTGAACATCGGCTTCGGAATTTTGCGTGATGGCAAACGCCGAGTGCAGGACATGAAGAAGGAATGGGCCGACCTGCTTGGAGACGTGGCCGCAAACTACGAGACAACCGTGCGCCGGCACCTCTTTGCCGACCATCGCATGAGCATCGCACTCGGAAAGTTGCTGCGGTCGTCGGTCGTTACCCGCGGTGCCATTCGCGTCGCGGCCACGAACAACTGGACGCGCACCAACTTCGCCCGCTGGATGTTCGAAGATGAGCCGCGCGCGGTGGTGTTCACGCCCCGGCGATGGCACCGCAGGTTCCTCAATCGCGACGGCGCCTACTGAGATAAGTTGGCGCCATGCGCACGCGAATCACCGAACTGTTCGACATCGAGCACCCCGTCATGCTCGCCGGCATGGGGGGCGTGTCATACAGCGACCTCGTCGGCGCCGTGTCCGAAGCCGGTGGAATCGGAACCTTCGGTGCGTCGACCATGAAAACCGATGAGCTCGTCGACGAAATCAACCGAGTCAAAACCATCACGAAAAAGCCGTTCGGTGTCGACCTCTTGGCGGCGCTTCCCACGCAGATCGAGGAAGGCGTGAAAGCTGTCGTCGAGGGAGGGGCGCGCATCTTCGTCGCAGGCCTTGGAGTACCCCGCGACGCAATCGACTACCTCCACAAACACAATGTTCTCGTCGGATCGATGTGCGGAAAGGTGCGCCACGCCGAAGCTGCGCTGGCGAGTGGCTGCGACTTCGTGGTCGCACAGGGCACCGAAGGCGGAGGCCACACGGGAACCGTTGCCACGATGGCTCTCGTCCCGCAGGTCGTCGACGCAGTCGGCGACAAGATTCCGGTGGTTGCCGCAGGGGGCTTGTTCGACGGGCGCGGACTCGCCGCCTCGCTCGCACTGGGCGCAGATGGCGTTTGGGTTGGCACGCGCTTCATCGCCACGCCCGAGGCGCGCGCGGTGCGCGGATACAAAGAGACGCTCGTCGCCACGCCCGAAGACGGAACCGTCGTCTCCCGCGGCTTCACCGGAAAAACGTGCCGCGTCGTGCGCAACGATTGGACCAGCTACTACGAACAGCATCCCGACGAGCTACGCAAGTTCCCCGACCAGGCCATCCATGCGATGAAGGAAGGCGCCAATCATCTCGGCGCGCCGAGTGACACGGTTGTCGACACCAACCGAGAGTTCATGCCCTGTGGCCAGGGCGTCGGCGCGATCACGTCGTTGATCCCCGCTGCTCAGATCGTGCGCGACATCGTTGCCGAGGCCGAGCGGGTACTGCGCGGCTCGCAGAAATACCTGTAGTGCTGAAACTCCTGCGCGACAACCGCGACATCCGACTGCTTTTCTTCGCCCAGGTCGTGTCGTACCTCGGCGACTGGTTCACCTTCGTCGCCCTTGCAGGCCTTGTTGACGACGCAACTGATTCCAAGTTTCTCGTCTCTCTCGTCTACGTGGCGTTCTCCCTGCCTTCGTTTCTCGCTTCACCCATCGCCGGACCGGCAGCAGACAGATACGACCGCCGCAAACTTCTCGTCGCCGTCTCGTTCGCCCAGGCCGTGTGCGCGTTGGGTCTCCTCGGTTCGTCCGGTGGGCGCATCTGGATCGCCCTCGTGTCCCAGTCGCTCATTTCGGCTCTCGCAGCGTTCATCGGACCCGCAAGCAGCGCCGCGATCCCCAACCTCGCCCGAAACGACGACGAGTTGCGGAAGGCAAACTCGCTCCTCGGCGCCACGTGGGGTGTCATGCTCGCAGTCGGTGCCGGACTCGGTGGTCTGTTTGCGCAGGCGTTCGGACGCTCGGCTTCGTTCATTGCCGACGCCGTGAGCTTCGTGGTTGCGGGACTGCTGTTCGGAGCCATCGGCACTCCGATGCAACAGCGCGACACGACGACCGCCGGGCGCAAGGTTCGTCCCGTCGCCGACATGCGCGAAGCGATCCAGCTCGCCCGGCGCGACAGCGTGATTCTCGCGCTGGTCGCATCGAAAATGACCTTCGCAATCGGCGCGGGAATCGTCAGCCAGCTTGCCGTCCTCGCCTCCGAAGCCTTCAAGACGGGAGATTCGGGGCGTGGACTGCTCATCGGCGCGCGAGGAGTCGGATCGGGGCTCGGGCCGCTCCTTGCAGCCCGTCTCGTGAAGGGCAACCTCGAACGCCTTCTCCTCGTGTGCGGCGTCGCGGGCGTTTTGTTCTCGGGGTTCTATCTCGGTGCATCGATCAGCCCTCACATCGCCGTCGCCGCGATCTTTGTCGCGCTCGCCCACTTCGGTGGGGGCGCGCAATGGGTGCTCAGTTCCTACGGCCTGCAGATGCGCGCGCCCGACGAGGTCCGCGGACGGGTTCTCGCCGGCGACTTTGCACTCGTGACTCTCACACTGTCGATCACGAGCGCGATTTCGGGAGTGGTGTCCGATGCCATCGGTGTGCGATCCACGATTGCGGTGTTCGCACTGGCCGCCGCGACCGCGGGGAGTCTCTATCTCGTGTTGACGGCGCCGATCAGGCGGCGTCTGCGCAGCGAACAGCAGAGTCGATGACCGCCTGCGCGCGCGTGTCGCCCGCGAGGTTTGCCGCCAACGCGTTCATCGCGTAGCCGAATGCGAGCTCTCGTTCCGGATTGAGAAACGCGACCGAGCCACCAAAACCCGGATGTCCGAAGCTGCCCGGGCCCGCGTACTGCGTGAACATGCTGTGCGTCATGTATCCCATGGCGAACGACGTGGGCACGATGAGGCACTTGTCGGGTTCGTTGAGGGGCGTTTGAACCGCCGTTGCTGCGGCGAACGTTTCGGGCGACAACAACCTCACTCCGTTCACCGGCTGTTGCAGAGCCGCGTACATCGTGGCGAGCGACCGTGCGTTGGTGGCCCCACCCGCCGCGGGGATCTGGGCGCGCAACACCTCGGGGCGGTTGAACAGCCCCTCGCCTGTCCACATTCCGGACAGCGACAACGCCTGCCCACCCGGAGTGTCGGGGCCGAGCATCTTCTCGATGAGTTCGCGCGCCGCTTTTGCCTCGGGTGTCTCGCCGCCACCCGAACTCTTCGACTTCTCCTGCGTCAGGAGCGCCACGCGGTGGTGGTGTCGATCGGGCAAGCCGATGTGCAGCTCAACCCCGAGCGGCCCGGCGATCTCTTCGTTCACGAAACGACCGATGTCACGGCCATCCACCCGACGCACGATCTCGCCGACCAGCCATCCGTACGTGAGTGCGTGATAGCCATGCGCCGTGCCCGGCTCCCAGCGGGGCTTGGTGTCGGCGAGCGCGCGCGCGATACGAGCGTCGTCGAGAATTTCGTCAAGCGTAAGTTTTTCGTCGATCGTGTAGAGCCCTGCTTGGTGCGAAACCAACTGTGCCACGGTGATGTTGTCCTTGCCGTGTGCGGCAAACTCGGGCCAATAGTGCGACACCGGGGTGGCGTAGTCGACGAGACCTCGATCCACGCACATCGCCAGTGCGGTTGCGGCGATTCCCTTCGTCGTACTGAACACCACCTGCAGGTTGTCGGTCGTGTAGGGAACGGAACGTTCCTGGTCGGTCCATCCGGCGACAAGGTCGACAACCGGACGGCCGCGATGGAAGATCGCCACACTGCAGCCGAGCTCGCCGGTCGATGCGAAGTTCGCCTCGATCGCGGCTCGCACGGGCTCCCAACCCGTCTCGCAGATTCCGGAAAAGGGAACGGGCCCGGGGTTCATTTCAGAGGCTGTCGACGATGTCGCGCAAGGTCTCGATTTGGTGGACGGCGTCGGGGCCAACCGGGTTCACGCTGAGAACGGTGACGCCCGCCTCTTTGTAAGCAGCGACGCGGTCGGCAATGAAACCCTTGGGGCCGACGAGATTCGTCAGTTCCAGCATTTCCGTCGGCACGTTTGCCGCCGCTTCGTCCTTCTTGCCATCGAGATAGAGATCCTGAATGAGCTTTGCCTCGTCCTCGTATCCGTAGGCACGGCAGATGTCGTTGTAAAAGTTCTTGCCGCGCGCTCCCATACCCCCGATGTAGAGCGCACTGTTCGGGCGCACCATGTCGAGAATCTTCGACTTCTTGTCGCCGACGTTGTCGTCGCCAATCGCGAGAATGCCGCCTGCGCTGATATCGAGCGTGCCGAGTTCCGGGCTGCGCTTTGCGAGGCCTGCCTTCAGTTGCTTGCCCCACACGCGGTCGAACTTCTCGGGAACGAACATGATGGGCAACCAACCGTCGGCGAGCTCGGCCGTCGCTTCGACGCTGAGACCCTTGAGGCTCGCCCACCACACGGGAATGTCGGCGCGCTTCGGGTGGTTGATCAACTTGAGCGGCTTGCCAAGACCCGTGCCCACGCCGGGAGGCAATGGTGCCTGCACGGTCTGTCCCTGGTAGTTGAGCGGTTCGCGCTTCCACACCGTTCGGCAAACCTCGATGTACTCCTTGATCCGCTGCATCGGCTTTTCGTAGGGAATGCCGTGGAAACCCTCGACGACCTGGGGACCCGAGGCGCCCAGGCCGAGAATGAAGCGGCCGTCGCTGACGTAGTCGCAACCTGCCCCGGTCATTGCCATGAGAGCGGCGGAGCGCGAAAACACGTTGACGATGCCGGTGCCGATTTCGACGCGGTTGGTGATGGCGGCGAGATAACCGACCTGCGAGATCGCATCGAAGCTGTAGGCCTCGGCGATCCACACCTGGTCGAGACCGGCCTTTTCCAACTCGACGACACGTTGTGCGGCTTCCTTGAAGCCCCCCGCGTAGTTGATCATCATCGACAACTTCATGTTTCCCCCAGAAAGTTCAGGCTGACCGGGCAACCCTACGGTGAGTCCGGCCGCAGTGCCCAATTGAGGTTGCCGGAGCGGAAGCCCGCGAGATCGAGTGTCACGTAGCGGTAACCGACCGCCTCGAGGGCTCGGACGATCTGTGAATGGTGCGCCCCAATGACGGGAAAGACATCGGGGTCGACCTCGATGCGGACCGTATCGCCGGCGTGCCTCACGCGCAGATTCCCGGGTCGCACACCGCTCGCCACCAGAACCTCGCGCAGCGCAGCCTCGGCACGGTCGATGCGCGCGAGCAGCCCAACCGTGACCGGTGTTCCGTACGGCACGCGACTGGCAAGACACGCGGCCGCGGGCTTGTCCCAGGTGCGCAGACCCATCTCGCGCGAGATCGACCGCACGTCGTCCTTCGACAGTCCGGCTTCGACCATCGGAAAACGCGCACCCTTCGCCTCGGCCGCGCGTTGACCCGGCCGGTGGTCACCCAGATCGTCGACGTTCACGCCAAGGACGATGACTGCATGACGTTCCACGGCGATGGGAACAAGCACATCCATCAGCTCGTCCTTGCAATGGAAACAACGATCGCCCTCATTGGCGATGTACTCGGGACGCGAAGTCTCCTCGGTCGTGACGGCGCGCCAGTCGAGGTTCCATTCCGCGGCTAAGTCCGAGCAGTCGCGCTCTTCGGACGTGGCCAAGGACGCCGATACTGCGGTCACGCAGAGCACGTTTTCCCGACCGAGAACTTGCGTGGCGCGAGCCGCCAGAAAGGCCGAGTCGGCGCCACCACTGAACGCGACGACAACTCTCCCCGCGTCGCGCAAAACATCGTCGAGCGTCGCAGCCTTGGCTGTCATGTCGTTGTTTGACACGTCCATTGTGGGTTCCATCGTGCCATCCAACGTGCGCCGTGCGAAACTCTTGTCTCATGCAACCCCTGGCACAGCGCAACGAGTTCATCTCGATACGCAAAGGACTCGACCTGCACTGCATCGTCTGGGGTGCGGATTCAGCCACCGGTGTCGCGCCATTTCTGCTCGTTCATGGGCTTGCGTCCAACGCCCGGCTGTGGGACGGAGTGGCTCGGGGCCTCGCAGCGTTGGGACACACAGTCGTCGCAGTCGACCAGCGGGGACACGGACGCAGCTCGAAGCCCGACGACGGATTCGACATGGCGACCGTTGCTCATGATCTCGAGCTTCTCGTCGGCGAACTCGGCCTCGACCGACCGATCGTCGCCGGACAGTCATGGGGTGCGAACGTTGTCGTTGAACTTGCCCATCGTTCTCCCGACACCGTTCGCGGAGTCGTTGCCGTCGACGGTGGAACCATTCAATTGCGTCGTCACTTTCCCGACTGGAACGACTGCGCCGCGCAACTCGCACCACCGAATCTCACCGGCATGCCCTTCCGGCGGCTCGAAGCCGCCATCCGCTCGGCCCATCCCGATTGGCCGGACGAAGGAATCGCGGGCACCCTCGCGAACATGGAGGTTCTCGAGGACGGCACCATCCGCCCATGGCTGTCACGTGATCGCCACATGAGGATCCTCCGCGGACTCTGGGAGCACGATCCCGAAGAACTGTTCCCCGAGATTTCGGTGCCGGTTCTCTTCATGCCCGCCGTGGCCAGCGATGAGTCATCCGTGCGTGGTTGGGCTGCCGACAAGCGCAGTGCCGTCGAGCGAGCGGTCAACACGCTCCGTCGAGCGGGTGTTTCGTGGTATCACGGTGCCGACCACGACCTGCATGCACAACATCCGAAGCGTGTGGCGCAAGAATTGCACGACGAAGCCATCAACGGACTCTTTGCATGACCTCACTTCCACGAATTCTCACCATCATGGGTTCGGGCGAAACCGCGCCCACCATGGTGAAGGTCCACCGCGAGCTCGTTGCGCGACTTTCGAAACCCGCCGCGGTGCTGCTCGATACGCCGTACGGCTTCCAGGAAAACGCCCCCGAATTGGCCAGTCGTGCAGTCGAGTACTTCAAGACGAGCGTCAACACCTCAATCACTCCTGCCGGTCTCGGCCGAATCGACGGCGCCGATCCCGTGGCGCTGCAGCACGGTCTCAATCTGCTGTCCGACGCGACCTACGTCTTTGCGGGTCCCGGATCACCCACATACGCACTGCGACAGTGGAAGGGCACCACGATCCCCGACATGCTCCACGCGAAAATCCGCGGTGGCGGAGTCGTCACCTTCGCGTCGGCGGCGGCGCTCACCCTCGGCACCCGCACGGTCCCCGTGTACGAGATCTACAAGTGCGGTGAAGAGCCCTACTGGCTCGAAGGTTTGAATCTGCTCGGCGACCTCGGTATCCCAGCCGTCGTCATTCCGCACTACAACAACGCCGAAGGCGGCCATCACGACACTCGGTTCTGTTACCTCGGCGAGCGACGCCTCATCGCGCTCGAAAGTGAACTCGGCGACGACGAGTACGTGATCGGCATCGACGAACACACGGGTCTCATCATCGACTTCGACGCGGAATCGGCTCGCGTCGTGGGTAACGGTGTCGTCACGTTGCGTGTCGACGGTGCTTCACGAACTTTCTCGTCGGGCGAGACGCTGTCGTTGTCGCTCCTCCGCGACCCGCGTGACGGCGAATCGACAACGTCACCACCTCCGCCACCAAGCGCCGCAGAGCAGGCCGTCGACGCAGTCGGTGGCAACGTTCCGGCATCGCTTCGTGCCGCTGCCGAGCATCGCAAGAGCGAATTCGACACTGCGCTCGCTTCCCATGACTCTGTCGCAGCAACACGCGCAGTTCTCGATCTCGAGGCAGACATTCGGCAGTGGTCTGCGGACACCCTGACGGGAACCGACGGCGACTATGCGCGCGACACGTTCCGAGGAATGATCCTGAAACTTGGCGAGGCAGCAACGTCGGGGCTCGCCGATCCCCGGGCGACGGTCGCACCCTACGTCGAGGCGATTCTCGAGATCCGCAAGGTTGTCCGCGCCGAGAAGCGTTACGACCTCTCCGACATCATCCGCGATGCACTCGCCGGTGCACGCGTCGAGGTGCGCGACACCCCCGCCGGTGTCGAGTGGGTACTGCAGTTGCCGTAATTCCTAGAGATGACCGAGCGCCGCAACGCGCCGCTTGCCACGAACACCCGAAGCGAAGTAGACGCAACTGAATGCGGTGGCGCACACGATGATGATCATTGCCGCGGCCGAAGTATTGGTGTGGTAGGCGAGGTTCATTCCGACGAAAGCCCCGGCACCGCCGATGAGCGGCGAGATCCACAGCATTCGGGCGAACCTGTTGGTGAGCATTCTCGCGGTTGCGGCAGGAATGACGAGCAGCGCCGAGATGAGGAGCGTGCCGATGACTCGCATAGTGACCAGGATGGTGAGCGACAGCATCACCATGAGCGCGGCCTCCATCAACGACACGCGAACCCCCGACACCGAAGCGACTTCGGGGTCGAAGGTGGAGAACAAGAACCGTCGATAACCGACCACGATGACGCCGAGCGCGAGCAGACCGACGACGACCACGGCGATGATGTCGCCCGTCTTCACGCCGAGGACACTGCCGAACAACACGGCCTCGATGCTCCGCTTGGCCTGGCCATAACGGTTGAGAAGGGCAAGACCAACGGCGAACGAGGCAGTGGTGACGACGCCGATGGCGGCGTCGGCTCCGAGGATGCGGCGTCGCGCGATTCGTCCGATGAGGACACCCGAGACGATTCCCCAGAGGCCTGCACCGACGAAATAGTTGAAGTTCATGACCGCCGAAGCGGCTGCCCCGCCGAACACCGCGTGCGAGAGGCCGTGACCGATGTAGGACATGCCGCGCAACACGACGAACACGCCCAGAAGTCCACACAAGGCTCCGGCTGCAACCGCGACGACGGTTCCGTTGCGGAAAAACTCGAACCCGTACGGTTCGAAAATGTCGGCTGCCACCAACGCCGGCACCGACATCACACGGCCCGCGGGCGGAACGGTTTGATGACCGCACCTTCGGCGTGGTCGAGGACGACCGGCATGCCACCGTGTTCAAGGACGTGCATCGGCGCACCGTAGAGACGTTCGAGCACGTCAGGAACGAGCACCTCGCGTGGGCTGCCATCGGCAATGACCTCGCGGTTCAGGCACACAAGACGCGGGAGGTGTGCGGCAAGTCCGTTCAAGTCGTGGGTCGTGAGAAGCACCGAGATGCCGTCTTGGTGCAGGTCGGCGAGAAGGTGCAACACCTCGTGGCGCGTGCGCACGTCGACTCCCGAAGTTGGCTCGTCGAGAACCAGGATGTCGGGGTTGTGGAAGAGTGCGCGCGCAACGAAGACGCGCTGCTGCTGACCGCCGGACAACTCACGGATGTGTCGGTTGCCGAGACCGCCAAGGCCGAGCCGCTCGAGCATTTCGTTCGCAGAGCGACGCTCGGCGACGGTGATTCGTGGAAGCACCCGTCGCTGCGGTCGCGTCATGACCATGACTTCAAGAACGGTGACCGGAAAGTTCCAGTCGACCGATTCGACCTGGGGCACGTAGCCGAGGCGTACACCCTTCACCGTACCGACCTCGCCGTGCACCGGCTTCACCATGCCCAGAATCGCACGCAGAAGCGTGGTCTTGCCCGAACCCGAGGGACCGACGATGCCGACGAACTCCCCGCGTTCGACATTGAATGTGACGTCGCTGACCACCACGTTTTCGCCGTAGGCGCACGACAGGTGATGACAGGAGACGAGAAGGTTGTCGGGGGCGGCTTTCAGAATCATTGCGGGTAGGACGCCTTGTCTGTCGAGACGTCGGAGACGTCGAGTGCCTTGAGTGCCGAGGCGTCGCCGCCGAGGGCTTCGATCATCGTCACGTAGTTGAACCGCATGAGGCCCATCCATGTGTGCTCGGCATCGCCGGGTTCGCCGAGCAGATCGTCGTCGCGCAAAACGTCGATGTAAGTGACGTCGGCTTCCTTGCCGATTTGCTCGAGTACGGGTGACGGGAACACTTCGCTTCCGAAGACGGCTTTCACGCCTTCTTCTTTGACCTGCGTGATGAGATCGGCGATTTCCTTCGGTGTCGGCTCTTCGAACGATGAGGGTTGAATCGCACCGACGACGGTCCAGCCGTATTCCTTTGCGAAATATGCGTAAGCGTCGTGGTAGGTCACGAGCTTGCGTGCCTCGACGGGCAAGGTCTCGGTGGCCGTTCGAACGGCCGCATCGAGCTCGTCGACCTTGACCGAGAACTTGGCGAGATTCGCCGCAAAGGCTTCCGCATTCGCGGGATCACGTTCGGTCAGCACATCTGCGACGACCCGCGCATAGTCCTTCACCATCGGTGGGTTGGTCCACAGATGTGGGTTCGGCTTTCCGCCTTCTTCGGGGAAGGAGAAGTCGAAGATCCACTCGTCCTCGGGAAGAACCTCGGTGCCGAGTTCGCACACGGTCGCACCGTCTTTCAAATTGGCGACCGCGAGATCTTTTGTCGGCTCTTCGAGAACCAGACCGTTGATGAAAACGACGTCGGCCTTTTCCAACGTCTCGGCCGCGCTCGGCGGGGGTTCGAAGGTGTGGGAGTTGGTTCCTTCCGGCACGAGGCCTTCGATCACCGCATCGGTATCGCCCGCGATATTCGCGACGATGTTGGTGATCGGCGCAACGGTCGACGCGATGCGGATCGGACGACCTTCGACGACAGCACCACCCGAACACGACACTGCGCCGGACCCTTGGCTCGACGCTCGAGGCGAATCATCCCCTCCACATGCCGTGAGGAGCAGCGAAATCGACAGAAATCCGACCAAAACGGTCCGCTTTTGGGTCAACTCCACGATTTAGTTCTAATTGCAAAACGTGATGTTTCCGCCGTCGGACGGAAGATTTCTCGTTCCCCCGGGGTCAGTTGACGTTGCGGGTGCGGCCCGCCCAATACGGCGCCCGCAGATCCTTCTTCAGCACCTTGCCGCTGGGGTTACGTGGCAAAGCGTCGATCCAATCGACGCTCGTCGGACATTTGAACTTGGCCAAACGCTCGCGGCTGAAGTCGATGATCTCTTGTTCGGTGACCTCGACGCCGGGCTTGCGAACAACAATCGCTTTCGCTGTTTCGCCCCATTTGTCGTGCGGCACTCCGATGACGGCGACGTCGGCAATCGCCGGATGCGCCATCAAGACGTTCTCGACCTCGGCCGGGTAAACGTTCTCGCCGCCCGAGACGATCATGTCCTTCACGCGGTCGTGGATGTAGAGGTAGCCGTCGGCGTCGAGATAACCGGCATCACCGCTTCGGAACCAGCCTCCCTCGACGATCGACTCGGCCGTCGCCTCGGGCATCTTCCAATAGCCCTTCATGATCTGCGGGCCGTTCAACCAGATCTCGCCGACGTCGCCGACCTTCACATCCTTGCCGGTCGACGAGTCGACGACGCGGACACCGACACCGGGACCGGGTTTGCCGCACGACCGCAGTCGGTGCTTGTTCGGACCGTCGGGATCGTGGTCATCGGGTGCGAGGTTGACAACCGCTCCCGTGGTTTCGGTGAGGCCGTAGGCCTGCCAGAACTTGCACTTGAACGTCTTGACCGAACGCGCGAGCACATCTTCGGATATGGGTGATGCGCCGTACACGAACACCTTGAGGCTGGCAAAGTCGCCCTTGTCAACGTCGGGCACCATCAACATGAATTGAAGAACGGCCGGCACGAGGAACGCGTGGGTCACCCGTTGCTGCGGAATCAACTTCACCACTGCGACGGGGTCGAGATCGCGCACGATGATCGACTTGCAGCCGCAGTACATTCCGGCGACCGCCCAGCCCCCGCCACCGATGTGAAAGAGCGGCATCGCGATCATGTTCACCGAGTCGGCATCGAGCTCCCACATGTCCTTTGCGAGCGGCATGAGCGCAAAGAAGTTGTTGTTCGTGAGCATGACGCCCTTTGGTCGACCCGTCGTGCCGCTGGAGTACAGCTGGAACGCCACATCCTCGGCTCCACCCTTCGCGCCGGGATCGGATTCGGCGCCGCCCGCGAGAAAGTCCTCGTATGCGACCGTGCGCAGCGCACCGACCGGCGTCGCGTCGCCACCGATGATGACCACGAGTGAGTCGGGATGGAGTTCACCGGCAATGGCATCGAGCACCGGACGGAATTCGTTGTGCGCGATGAACACTCGAGACTCGGCGTCGTTCACGATGTAGGCAACTTCGGGTGGCGCAAGTCGCCAGTTCACATCGACCGACACTGCGTTCAAGAGACTGCAAGCGAAGAACACTTCGAAATGCTCGATCGAGTTCTTGTCGAGAAACGACACGCGCGTTTCGGACTTCACACCGACCGCGGCAAGTGCCTGGGACAGTTTCTTCGACCGCTTGTACAACTCGCCCCATGTGAGGCTGCGCTCACCCTGGATGACCGCTGTTTGGCCGGCGCGCTCGGCGCCGTGCACCCTGATGATGTCGCCTACTGATGCGATTGCTTGCCCCATGGGGCCGAGATTACTTGCCTGTCAGACGGCTGACCACGGGAGCGAAGGCATCGAGGTTGCCTTCACTGACCGTGAAATAGCTGATGCCGTATTTCTCGCGGCGTTCTTCGATGATGTCGCAGATCTGGTCGACGGTGCCGATGTACGCGTGCGGGTGCACCTGCATGTCTTCGGTCGTGATCCCGAACATCTTGGCGAAATTGGCGTTGACGGTGTCGGGGTCGGGAGTAACGACGGTGAAATACGCGCCGATCTCGAATTCGAGATCCGACATCTTGCGTCCCACGGACTCGGCGCCGGCCTTGACCCATGCAACTTTCTGGGCGGTCATTTCCGCCGTGCTCGTCTGTGCGCCGGACGGACCGATCTTGCCGCTCGAGTTGTCGAAGTTGTAGGAGACAATGTTCGCCTCGCGACCCGCAATTGAGAGAACACGCTTGCTGCCGCCGCCCACCATGATCTGGATTCCATTCGGGTTGGCCGGTGCGGGCAACGCCTCGTAATCGTTCAATCGGACGTGCTCACCGTTGAAGTGCACCTCGCCGCCCGCGAACGCCACCTTCGCGGCCCTGATGTATTCCTCCATTCGCGACACGCGTTCGCCCGCGGGATCCATCGTGATACCGAGCGCTTCGTATTCGGCAGCGAGCCAGCCGGCGCCGAGTCCGAATTCGAGACGTCCGCCCGAGAAGAAGTCGAGCGTTGCCGCCTCCTTGATGAGCACTGCTGCCGGGCGATAGTCGATACAGAACACACGGCAACCGATCTTGATGGTCGATGTTGCCTCGGCTGCGACGGCCATCGCGGGCACTGCTGCCAAACCCTGCACGGGGTGGTTGCACTTCTGCAGCGCGGGGCCGGGTCCGAGGAGGTGGTCGGCGAGGTGGAATGCCGAGTAGCCGAGGTCCTCGGCCTTTTTCACCTTGTCGCGCCACGCCTGTGGTGTCTCTGCGTTGTACGACTGAACTCCGAAACGAAACGGCTTCATGGGTCCCCCTGAGAAGAAACGAGTGAACGCAAACTAGCGAATGTCGGGGACCTCAGACGATGCCGGGTTCGTGGGGCAGGGCGAGCACGCGCTCCCCCACGATGTTGCGCTGCACGTTGCCGGTTCCCCCGCCGATGGTGAGTGCCTGGGAAAAGAGAAAAGCGCCGGTCCACACAGCGTGATCGATGTCGACATCGGCCCCAAGCACCCCCTCGGCCCCCATCAGATCGACCGCGAGCGCAGCAACGTGCTGGCCGTGTTCGTCGGCAAGAACCTTGCGAACGCTCGCTTCGGGTCCCGGCTGTTCGCCGCGCAGTCGGGCAACGAGCGTGCGCATGCGGATGAGTTCGAGAATCTGATGCTCCATCCACACGTCAACGACCCGTCGACGCAGCACGGGATCGGCGACACCGCCCTTCATGCGCACCTGATCGACGAGGTTCATGGCCGTCGGACCGTGACCCCAGAGAATTCCGCCCGTCGACAAAGAGACGCGTTCATTTCCGAGAGTCACTTTCGCCAGCCGCCACCCATCGTTGACGTCTCCGACCACGGCGTCGCGCGACAGTCGCACGTCGGTGAGGAACACTTCGTTGAACGTTTCACCACCGGTCATCTCGCGAATCGGTCGCACCTCGATGCCCGGGGCATCCATCGGACAAATGAAGTAGGTGATTCCACGGTGCTTCGGCGCATCGGGATCGGTGCGCGCAAGAAGGATTCCGAACTTCGAGTGTTGCGCGCCGCTCGTCCAGATCTTCTGGCCGTTCACCACCCACTCATCGCCATCGAGCACCGCCCGCGTACGCAGACTCGCAAGGTCGCTGCCCGATTCGGGTTCGCTGAACAACTGACACCAGATTTCCTCACCCGAGAGGATCTTCGGCACGTAACGTCGCTTTTGTTCCTCGGTTCCGGCATGAACGATCGTCGGGCCTGCCCAACCGATACCGATTGCATTTGAGGGTCGCGAGACTCCCGCGCGCTTCAGTTCGTCATCGATGATGAGTTGGTGGATGGGGTCGGCCCCGAGACCCCACGGCGCCGGGAGGTGTGGCGCAACGTATCCCGCCTCGGCGAGTTGCCGACCCGACGGACGCGGATTGTCGGCCAACCAACGACGTACGTCGATTCTTCGTTCGTCTTCGTCGCCGGGCAATAGGTGGTTCACCCTTCCGAGAATAGTGTTGCCCCTCGTGACGACCTCGACGACGAACACCGGCTGGAACTTCGCCGACATGTGGGAACTGCACGCGCGGCGGTTCCCCGATGCACCGGCAGCAATTCACGGCGGCGAGGTTCGCACCTGGCGAGCTTTCGATCAGCGGGCAAACGGCATCGCCAACACGCTTCTCGCCGCCGGCGCGCAACACCAGGACAAAGTCGCCCAGTACATGCACAACTGTCCCGAGTACATGGAGTCGATGTTCGGCCTGTTCAAGGTGAGTCTCGTTCCCGTCAACACGAACTACCGCTACACCGAAGATGAGCTCACCTACCTCTGGGACAACTCCGACTCCGTTGCCGTGATCTTCCACGCCACCTACACCGAACGATGCGCAGCCGTGCGGTCGCGGGTGCCGAACGTCAAGACGTGGATCTGGGTCGACGACGGCACGCACCCCTGCCCCGACTGGGCGGTGTCGTACGAGTCGGCTGCGAACTCGAACATCTCGCAGCCCGCACCCGCATGGCAGCGCAGCGGTGACGACCTCTACTTCCTCTACACCGGCGGCACGACCGGAATGCCGAAGGGGGTCATGTGGCGACAGGACGACATGGTCGGCAGCCTCGATGCCCCATCCAAGGTGCCGCTACCAGCGCACAAGGACCTGACGGCACTCGAGGCGCGCGTATCGAAACCTGGCCCCGTCAACATGCCTGCTGCCCCGTTGATGCATGGCACCGGCGCGATGAACGCAATGTGGGCGCTCGCACTCGGCGGTGCGGTCGCCACCATGACGAGCCGGACATTCGACGCAAAGGAACTGCTCGAAGTTGTGCAGTCGGCACGCGTGAACAGCATCGCGATCGTCGGTGATGCGTTTGCCAAGCCCATTCTGCGTGCTCTCGACGAAAGCCCCGGGAAGTACGACATCTCGTCACTCAAGTTCATCACCTCGAGCGGCGTCATGTGGTCGGCCGAGACGAAGGCGGGCATGTTGCGGCACCACCCGAAGATGCTCCTCATCGACAGCCTTGGTTCGTCCGAGGCAATCGGTATGGCGTCGTCAACCACCAGTGCCGATGGCTCGAGCAGCACCGCAACCTTCAAGCTCGGTCCGAACACGCGCGTCATCAACGACGAGGGCGGCGACGTCGCACCGGGCAGTGGCGAACGCGGACGCATCGCGATGCGCGGACGCACGCCGATCGGGTACTACAAGGACGAGGCGAAATCGGCCTCCACCTTCGTTGTCATCGATGGACTGCGCTACTCGATTCCCGGCGACTTCGCCGAGGTCGACGCAGACGGCACGGTCCGTCTCCTCGGACGCGGCAGTCAGTGCATCAACACCGGAGGTGAGAAGGTTTACCCCGAGGAAGTCGAAGAAGTTCTGAAGACCCACCCGAGCGTGCTCGATGCGGCCTGCGTCGGCGTGCCCGACGAGCGCTTCGGCGAGGCGATCACCGCTCTCGTGGAACCGCGTCCCGGGGCAACCATCGATACCGCGACTCTCGTCGCCCACGTCCGCTCGACACTCGCTGCCTACAAGTCGCCCAAGAACGTGATCACGGTCGCCACGATCGGCCGCGCACCCAATGGAAAGCTCGACTACAAGCGCCTGAAGCAGGAAGCCCTGGAAGCGCTTGGCTTGACCAAGTAGGCCACAAGTAGAGTTCACCCGCGCCACACGGCGGCGCGAACAGACCGGCGCCACAGGACGGCGCAAACAGAAAGGTGCCCCCCAATGGCAGATCTCGGTTTCGACGGCAAGGTTGCGATCATCACCGGAGCAGGTGGAGGCCTCGGTCGCCAGCACGCCTTGCTCCTCGCCAAGCGCGGCGCTCTCGTCGTCGTGAACGACCTCGGCGGCAACATCGACGGAACCGGTGGCGACGCCTCGGCGGCGCAAAAGGTCGTCGATGAAATCAAAGCCGCGGGCGGCGAGGCCGTGGCCGACCACAACTCGGTCGCAACGCCCGAAGGTGGCGCGGCGATCGTGAAGACCGCGGTCGACACTTTTGGACGCGTCGACATCGTCATCAACAACGCCGGCATCCTCCGCGACAAGTCGTTCCACAACATGTCGCCGGATCTCATGAATCCCGTCTTCGACGTCCACCTGAAGGGCGCGTTCCATGTCACGCAGCCCGCGTGGGTGTTGATGCGCGAGCAGGGTTACGGACGCATCATCTCCACCTCGTCTGCCGCGGGCATCTTCGGCAACTTCGGTCAGACCAACTACGGCGCAGCGAAGTTGGGCCTCGTTGGCTTCACCCGTGTCCTCGCGGTCGAGGGAGCGAAATACAACATCAAGGCGAACGCAATCGCGCCGCTCGCCCTCACGCGCATGACCGAAGACCTGATGGGTGCGCTCGCCGACAAGCTCGACCCGTCACAGGTGTCGCCCATCGTCGCCTGGCTCGCCCACGAAGACTGCCCCGTCACCGGACAGGTGTACAGCGTCGGCGGTGGTCGCGTCGCAAATGTGTTCTTCGGCGAGACCCAGGGCTACACGAAGCCCGACCACACGCTCGAAGACGTGCGCGACAACTGGGATGCCATCATGAGCCAGAAGGACTACTTCGTCCCCCAGAATCTCGCCGAAGAAACCGCTGCGTTCTTCAACAAGTTGAAGTAAGCAGATGACGGAGACCGTCGACGAATTCCGTTCGCGCGCCGCGGCGTGGTTGACGGCGAACGCGTCGGCGGCACCGCGGGACTACGGTGCCATTTGTCCTCCCGATCTCATCGCGGCCGGACGCTCCTGGCAGATCCGACTGAACGACGCCGGCTTCACCGGCATCCATTGGCCGGTCGAGCACGGCGGTCGCGGGCTCACCCCGGCCCACACGGCGGCTTGGATCGAACTCTGTGCGCGCCACGGCGTACCACCGGTGCTGAACATGGTCGGTCTCGTTCTCGCCGGTGGGTCGATTCTGCGGTTCGGCACTCCCGAACAACAGTCGCTGCACCTTCGCGCGACGCTCGGCGCGGAACATGTGTGGTGCCAGTTGTTCAGCGAACCCGGCGCCGGAAGCGACCTCGGCGGCTTGACGACAAAAGCGGTACGCGACGGCGAACGTTTCATCGTGAACGGCCAGAAAGTGTGGTGCAGCGGCGGGCGTTACAGCAACTGGGGCATCTTGATGGCGCGCACCGATTCCGACGCACCGAAGCACGAAGGTATTTCGTTCTTTCTGTGCCCGATGGACACCCCCGGCATCGAGATACGACCACTGCGGCAGATGACGGGCGAGGCCGAGTTCGACGAGGTCTTCTTCACCGACGTCGAGCTACCGGCCGAATGCCTCCTCGGGCCGCTGCACGGCGGGTGGGGTGTTGGCATGGCGGTGTTGACGAGCGAACGCGGTCACATTGGGGCGAGCGTCATTGGTCTCGAGCGCCGGCTCGAGGCGATGGCTCAACTCGGTGCAAGCCGCGAACTCGATTCGTCGAGTCGCGATCGACTTGCACAACTCTTGTCGCGCGGTCACGCATTCAAGGCGATGGGCAAGCGCCAGGGGCCCGAGGCGTCGACCGCCGCCTCGCTCATGAAACTCGGCATCACCGAGATGATGTTCGACACCGCAATGTTGAAGGGTGACATATCGGGCGCACCCGCACTCCTCGAGGGCAGTGACGCGACCGGAATGCTGTCCGCACCCGGCGGACGCATCGCCGGCGGCACCAGCCAGGTTCAGCGCAACATCATCGGTGAACGCCTCCTCGGCCTTCCGCGTGAACCCAAATACAGCGAACCAAAGGGTTCCGCTTCGTGAAGACGGTTCACGTCGAGTCGACCAACGGCATCGTTCTCGCGCTCCACCACTTGTCGGACTGTGAGCCCGGCGCACACCCCGTCGTCCTTCTCTCTCACGCCACGGGCTTCCACGGCCGATGCTGGCTTCCCGTTGCCAAACGACTCGAGGGTCGTTTCGACGTCTGGGCCCACGACCACCGCGGCTACGGCGATTCGGTCGTGCCCGAGGGCTGGACGGTGCGCTGGGAAGAGTTCGGCGAAGACTCCCTTGCCGTCGCACGTCATCTCGTTGGCAGCGTGCGACCCGGTCCCTTGTTCGCCGCGGGACACTCGATGGGCGGTGCAACCTTGGTGATGGCCGCGCTCCGACAGCCCGACCTCTTCCGCGGCATCGTCGCGTTCGAGCCGATCATTTTTCCGCAGTCAGGTTTCCGACCCTCGGATCTGCCGCCCAATCCTCTTGCTGCCGCAACACGAAAGCGCCGCGCGACCTTTGCGTCACTCGCCGACGCAAAGTCGAACTTCGCCTCGAAACCACCGATGTCGGCATTTCGTACCGATGCGCTCGACGCCTACGTCGATTACGGCTTTCGCTCGTCCCCGGACGGCGTGACGTTGAAGTGCAATCCCGAGCACGAAGCGCGAACCTACGAAACCGGTGGTGGTCACCAGACGTGGGACTCGTTGTCGTCCTTGCGCGTGCCTTTGTGGGTGGTTGGCAGCCCCGAGCAGCAGTACCAGCCATCGGCAATCGCACCGCGCATCGCCGAACAAGTACCCGGCGCCCGGTTCGAGGCGTGGGATGACGTGTCACACTTCGGTCCGATGGAGGACCCCGATCGGTTCGCCGACTACATCGCCGGCCTTGCGGCACCGACGAGTTGAACCAACCGTGAACATTCGCCGGATCGACGACGCTTTCGACCGCTGGCTCGAACCCGCACGCCGCAAAGGAGTCGTGCAGGGTCTCTTCTCATTCCTCAGTCGCGCCGGCGAATTCAGCGTCATCTGGCACGCCGTCGTCTGGCTGCGCGCGATCGGCAGCACAGACCGCGCGGGTGAAGCATTGACCTTTTCGCTCCTGCTCGGGGCCGAGAGTCTCATCGTCAACCAGGGCGTCAAACGTTTGTTTCGACGCAGTCGACCCGATGCGAACGGCGACGGTCGTTTCAACGTGCGAACACCGGTCACCTCGTCGTTCCCGAGCGGTCACTCGTCATCGGCGTTCTTCGCCGCAACGATTCTGGTCACACTCGTGCCCGGCGCATGGGCCGCACTCTTTTTCGCGGTTGCCGTCGGCGTGGCCCTCAGTCGCGTCATGGTGCGGCTCCACCACCTCTCCGACATCCTCGGTGGAGCAATCGTCGGAACGGCCCTTGGTCTTCTTGCGGTACCGCTTGTAGGTTGAGCGTGTGACGCGCTCTTTTGCAGTGACCTGGGATTATCGGTGTCCGTACGGACGCATCGTCCATGACCATGTCGTCACCGGACTCCTCGCCGGCGCCGACTGGAATGTCACCTTCCTGCCCTACTGCCTCGGTCAGTCGAACCGCGATCCCGACCTGCGCCCCATCTGGGAGACGCCGCAGCACGATTCCGGCCTCTTCGCGCTGCAGGTCGGTGTTGCCGCACGTGACACCAACCCGGCGCGTTTCCCGGTGTTTCACCGTTCGGTGTTCGACTACCGCCACACCGCAGCGGGAAACCTGAACGATCGGGCGAAACTCTCGTCGCTGCTCACCCGGGCCGACATCGACCCCGCGCGGATCTTCGACATCGTCGAAACGGGAGAGCCGCTGCAGACCATCGCACGCGAACACATGCAGTACGTGAACAGTCACGAGGTGTGGGGTGTGCCAACCTTCGTCGTCGACGACAAGGCCGTCTTCGTCCGTTTATTGCGCACGGCCGAGGGCGACGGTGCTCTCGCCATTGCGACCATCGAACGGATCCTCGAGAACATCGCCTGGCCGATTCTCAACGAGTTCAAACACACGAGCGTTCCCCAGTGACCGAAAGAATGAGCGATGCCGAGGGCCTGATGTGGCGCCTCGAGAAGGACCCTTTCCTCTCGTCCACTTTTTCCAATATCTCGATCCTCGACCGACCGATGAACGTCGCGGCTTTCATGCGACGCATGCACCGCGCCACCATCGCCTTCCCGCGTCTGCGGCAACGCGTGCAGCCGGCTCCCGCGAATCTCGGTGCACCCTTTTGGCAGCCCGATCCCTACTTCGATCTCGCCCACCACGTTCGCCACATCGCGCTTCCCGGTAACGGCTCGATGCGCCAATTGCTCGACCTGGCAACGCTCTTCACCGCCGACCCGTTCGACCGGGCTCGACCGCCGTGGCAGTTCCTCATCGTCGACAACGTCGAGGGCGGCCGCAGTGCGCTCATCAGCAAGATTCACCACACCATCACCGATGGTGAAGGCGGTGTTCTCCTGTCGATGCAGTTCATCGACCTCGAACGCGACGCACCCGAGCCTGCGCCGCTGCCAGAACCCGAATCAGTCGAGACAAACCACGCAGACGACGAATCGGCCGACGTTCTGCGCGCCGCGCTTGGCGATGCCTTGCGTATTCCGCTTTCGTTCGTGAAGCAGGTGCGCGACGCGCTCAGCGACCCTGCAAGCCTGCCCACGACAGGGGCCGAGACGGCCGCCAACGTGCGTGCCGTCATGAAACAACTCGGCGACACCGACCCCGCACGCAGTCCTCTGTGGACAAAACGATCACTGGGGCGGCGCCTCGAAGCACTCTCGGTCCCCTACAGCACGATGCGTGAAGCGTCGCAGGTCCTTGGCGGAAAGTTGAACACCGCCTTCGTGACCGCAGCGGCCGATGCCGCGGGGGAATACCACCGCCGACTCGGCGCACCTGTCGAGTCACTGCGCACGTCGATGGCCGTGAGCACCCGCACCGATGAGGCCGCATCGAACGCCTTCACACTCGTGCGGCTACTGGTCCCAACCGGCGAGATGCCAGTCGAGGAACGCTTCGCGGCCATCAACGAAATGACAACCTCGGTGCGCAGTGGATCGGGCGATGCCAACCTCGACACCCTCGCCGGCCTGGCCCAAGCACTTCCCATCTCCGTGCTCACTCGGTTGGCGCGGGCCCAGAGCCAAACCGTCGACTTCGCCACCTCGAACGTCCGCGGTGCAGGCATCCCGCTCTACATCGCGGGCGCGCGCATTGCCGCCAACCACCCCGTCGGTCCGTTGGGCGGCGTCGCGTTCAACCTCACGCTTCTCAGCAACGACGGCAACCTCGATATGGGATTACACGTCGACACTGCGGCAGTCGAACAGCCTGAATTACTGCGCACCTGTATCGAAGAGGCGTTTACGAGAATTGCGCAGTTCGCACCACAGCCCGCGCCGTCAACGAAGACCGACGCACCGTCGGAGAGCGGGACTCATTCGCCGGTCGACACCGGCGTCGCGGCGGGTGTCAGGAAACGGCGCTGGTGGCGGCGGGCTTCCCAGCCGCCGACAGAATCGACCTGAGGTCGAGCAACAAATCGGCAACTTCGCCGCTGGAAACCAACTCGCGCCGCAGCATCTCGGCGAGCGCCTTGTCGACGATGGCGAGCGCCTCGGCAATCGCGCCGGTTGTGTTTTGGTCTTCGGTCGATTCGGCGATGGTTGCGTTCACGGCAGCTCCTTTTGTCATTGTCTAGCAGCAAGCACGAGGAGCCCCACCGCCGACTGACCGTGACATTACCCACAGGTCTCCCCTTACCCGTGTCAATTCGGAATCGCGTCGAATCAGGTTGGATTCACGACCTACGATCGACCCCGCATGGATCTCTCTCCGCAATCACACGTTGTCGTGACCGGTGCCGCGGGCGGAATCGGTCGCGCTCTCGCAAGGGAATTCCACGCCACCGGTGCCCGCGTCACCATGACCGACCTCGACGAACCGCGCCTCGTTGCGGTCTGCAACGACCTGAACGCACAGCGCGCGGGTTCGGCAACCGCCATCGCTGCGAACATCGGTACTCGAGACGGCAACGCAGCCGTCATCAGGCATGCCCGTGCGACTTTTGGTGCGATCGATCTCTTCTTCGCAAACGCAGGCGTCGGCATGGGAACCGACCTCGAGAATTCGAGTGACGACGATTGGACCACCAGTTTCGCGGTGAACGTGCACGCGCATCGTTACGCGGCCGAGATTCTTCTTCCCGAATGGCTCGCGCGTGGACGCGGATACTTCTGCTCCACCGCGTCGGCGGCCGGCTTGCTCGCACAAATCGGCTCGGCCCCGTATTCCGTCACCAAACACGCTGCCGTTGCATTTGCCGAGTGGCTTTCAATCACCTACCACGACCGCGGCCTGCGCGTCAGCTGTCTGTGTCCGCAGGGTGTCAACACGAACATGTTGAACCCCGACAAGCCCACGAAGACGGGGGGCGACTTCGCTTCGGCAGGAGACGTCGTGAAGGCTGCCGGTGCAGTTCTCGAACCCGAGGACGTCGCGACCTTCACACTCGACGCAATTCGCGACGAGCGGTTCCTCGTTCTTCCACATGCCGAGGTCGAGACATACATGACCACTCGCGCCTCTCAGCACGCGAGGTGGCTCGGCGGAATGCGCAAACTTCAGGCCCGGGTGTTCGGCGGCTGACCACCCGTTCGTCAGACACCGAATGCGGTGACGAACGCGTCGAGCACGGCGCGATCACCGAACACCTTCGCACCGGCATCAACGGCCTCGTCGATGGAGATGCGCCGCCACAGTGCAAGGAGGAGGATCTGCGACGGTCCGTTGAAGGCGACGTCACCCTTGCCGTGTTCGCGGGCAACCCGTACCGAACCGGCGCCGGGACCGAGCATCCATTCCCCGTCGGTGTCGCTGCAATGGAGGTGCACCGTGTTGGTCAGCGTCACCTTGTCACCGAACCACGGGAGAAACACCCCGAACTTCTCGTCGATGCCGTCGGCGCACACCACTTCGTCGGTCTGCGACAGTGCACCGCCGGCAATTTCGGCATCGAAACGGTGCACCAAGACCTCGTGGGCCATCCGTCGCTTCACCCAAGCGGCGGGCTGGGACCCGATGAAGGTCCAAACGGGAGCATCGTCGACCGTGCTTTCGAGAAGATGTTCGAGCCGCGCGGCACCCGCAGTGAACAGTTCGACGAGACCATCGTCGGATGCGGGTCGTTCCGTACGCGGCAGGTCTTTCGGACTGGTGGCACCGGTCGACAACATGCCGTGAAACATCGCCTGCACCTTGCACATGTGAAAAACCAATTCAGCGACGTTCCAGCCCGGGCACGCCGCAACGGCGGACGACCAACCCGACTCACGGGCGGCTGCAATGAAGCGTGCGTTTTCGTCGGACAGCACGTGCAGGTGATTGCGACCGCGCAGGTCGAGATACGACGTCGTCACGGCAGAGCTACTTCAGCAGGCTTGACAGCTCGCGCCACTCGGCCGTCGGCAGGGCCTTTCCGTCGTGCATCAGAACCTGAACACAGACGTGGTCGGCGCCGGCGTCGTGGTGCTGTTTGATGCGTGCTGCGATCTTGTCGAGCGTGCCCCAACACACGATCTCGTCGACCAATCTGTCGGACTGGTCCTTGATCTCGTCGGCCGAAAAACCCAACCGCACGAGGTTGTTCGCGTAGTTCGGCAGGCGCGTGTAAACCGACATGTTCTTGCGCGCCGTCTCGCGAGCCTTGTCGGCGTTGGTCTCGAAGATCACCATCTGTTCGGGGGCGAGCAGTTTGTCGGGACCGAGAATCGATCGGGCCTCGGCGGTGTGTTCGGGTGTCGTGAAGTACGGATGGGCACCCGACGTGCGATCGCGCGCCAGCTCCAACATCTTCGGACCGAGCGCCGCAAGCACGCGGTACATCGGCCCGGCCGGCGGCACCGCGAAGTAGGGAACGCCGTCCATGTTGTCGAGGTATTCGACCATCGTCGAGTAGGGCTTTTCGTAGGGGGACTTGTGGAGCTTCGTCACCATGTGGCCATGGCTGACACCCATGCCGAGCACGAAGCGCTCGGGGAACGCCTCGGACAACGCCTTCCAGCCGGCCTGCATCGCCATGGCCGTGCGTGCAGCGATGCTGGCGATACCCGTTGCGGCCTTCAACTTCGTTGTCGACGACAGGATCAAGGTCGCATTCACGAAAGCCTCGCGACCGACGGTTTCGGGATACCAGTAGGTACCGAAACCAAGACCTTCGACTTCCTGGAGAACGTCACGCACCTGCGACCCGGGGACTCCGTCGAGCGAGCCGCTCCACAGGCCGATGCGGCCGAGATCGGGTTTCGGATGGGACTGCGGGGACTTGTCGTCGGTCATGAGCCGACGATAGTTCCTTGCAACCACAGATCGATGAGACGACGGGCGATCGAGATGCCCGGTGGGATCATCGGAATTTCGTCGCGGCGGAACCACTGCGCGTCCGCAATTTCGACCGGGTCGCACACAATGTCGCCGTGGATCCAGTCCGCCCGGAATCCCAACATGAGCGAATGTGGAAACGGCCACGGCTGGCTGCGCACGTAGCGGACGTTGCCGACAGAGACGCCGACCTCTTCCATGGTTTCACGAACCACGGCTTCTTCCAGTGTCTCGCCCGGTTCGACGAAACCCGCGAGGCAGGAATACATGGGTTGCTTCCACTGGACGCCGCGCGCCAACAACGCCTCTTCTTCGTCGCCCTCGCCGCGCGTGACCAACGTGATGATCGCCGGCGCAAGGCGGGGGAAGGCCATCAGTCCACACGCTGCACAACGCATGGCACGCTCGCCGTCGAGTCGTTGCGTCGGTTGACCACACCGGCCACAGAACTTGTGGGTCCGAGCCCATTCGACCAGTTGCACCGCGCGACCGGCAGCGAGCCAATCGTTTTCGTGACTGCGCCCGTGGTACGAGAAGAGGTCGATCGATGCACCGTCGGCCGGGTCGAGGCCGTGTGGCACGTCGACGGCCCACACGGCGACGTCGCCCATCATCCCGATGAAGTGGACGTGCCAGTCGCTCGCCACGGGCTCGTCGGCTTCCCAAATGTTGCTGCCGACCACGTGGAAGAAGCGATTCCGGCGCGCGTGTGCCGCGGGTTTGATCGACGGAACAAGACGCGGAACTTCCGCATGACGGCTCATACGCCGTCCACGGTACCTGCATAGGATGGCGATATGAGCAGCAGAGAAGACGTCGTCATCGTCGACGCAGTACGCACCCCCATCGGCCGCCGCGGCGGTGGATTGTCCAGCATGCACCCGGCCGAACTTCTCGGTGTCGCACAGAAAGCGATCGTCGAACGATCGGGTATCGATCCGGCGGCAATCGAACAGGTCGTCGGAGGCTGCGTCAGCCAGGTCGGCGAGCAAAGCTTCAACATCACCCGCACGTCGTGGTTGGCCGCGGGCCTCCCCCTGTCGACCGCCGCCACCACGGTCGACACGCAGTGTGGATCGTCGCAACAAGCCACCAACCTCGCAACTTCGCTCGTGGCAAGCGGCGTCGTCGATGTGTCCATCGCTTGCGGTGTCGAAGTGATGAGCCGCATCCCGATCGGCATCAACTCGTCGAAGAAACTCGGCCTCGGTGTTCCGATTCCGAAAACGTACTTCGGACAGTACGAAGCCACCTCGCAGTTCGAAGGAGCCGAGCGAATCGCCGACAAGTTCGGCATCACGCGTGACGACACCGATGCTTTCGGTTTCCAGAGCCAACAGCGCGCCGCGCGCGCCTGGGCCGAAGACCGATTCGCAGGACAGTGGGTCGAGGTCACCGCACCCGACCTGAACGAAGAGGGCAAGCCATCGGGAACCTTCCACAAGGTCAACCGTGACGAGGGCATGCGTGACACCACCCGCGAAGCACTCGCGGGCCTGAAGCCGGTTGCCCGCGAAAACGGCGTGCACACCGCAGGCAACTCGTCGCAGATCTCCGACGGAGCCGCGGCCGTGTTGATGATGACGGCGTCACGCGCACAGGCCCTCGGCCTGAAGGCCCGTGCCCGCATCGTCGACACCTGCCTGGTCGGTGTCGACCCCGTTCTCATGCTTGAAGGACCCATCGACGCGACGAAGCGTCTTCTCGCGCGCAACGGACTCACGATCGACCAGATCGACAACTTCGAGATCAACGAAGCATTCGCATCGGTCGTTCTCGCGTGGGCCAAAGCAACTGGCGCCAACCCCGAGACCACCAATCCGAACGGGGGCGCGATTGCGCTCGGTCATCCGCTCGGAGCAACGGGTGCGTTCCTCATGACGAAGTCGCTGTACGAACTCGAGCGCACGGGTGGCCGCTACGGCATCATCTCGATGTGCTGCGGTGGCGGCCTCGGTACGGGAACGCTCATCGAACGCATCTGACGCGCACGGTCCGCTGCCTCACCACTGCGGCATTGTGTGCCGCGACAGCAGTGGCGTGCGGTGGAAGCCCTTCGTCGTCCGGCTCCGAATCGGCAACCTTCGCCAACGCGGGCGTCGTCGTCTCCGTTGCCGACGGCGACACATTGACCGTCCAAATCGGGGACACGAAGGAAAAGGTGCGTCTCATCGGGGTCGACACACCCGAGACGCAGCACCCGACCAAGGGGGTTCAGTGCTGGGGCCCCGAAGCGTCGGACTTCACGAAAAGCGTGATGACGAAGGGGACGCGCGTGCGCCTCGTGCGAGATGTCGAAGCGCGCGACCGGTACGGACGTCTTCTCGCCTACGTGTACCTCACCGACACGAATGTCTTTTTCAACCTTGAACTCGTTCGTCTCGGTTTCGCTCGTCCTTACCCATTCGAACCGAACACAACGCATGAGTCCGACTTCGCCGCCGCGGCATGGGAGGCACAGGACGCGGGCCGGGGACTGTGGGGCGCGTGCTGACACGACTAGTTTGTGATCGATGACGCAACACACCCACGATGCGGACCTGCTCGAGGCCATGGGTCTGTCGCGCGACGCGCGGGCAGTCATCCTGTCTTGCGACGACCTCGGCTCGTGCCACGCCGCGAATGTCGGCGTGTACGACGCCTTGCGCAAGGGTGTGGCGACATGTGCGTCGCTGATGGTGCCCGCGCCGTGGGCGCGTCACGCCGCCAACATGTACCGCGGTGAAGACATCGGTGTGCATCTCACGCTGAATGCCGAACACGACAATCTGCGCTGGGGTCCAATCACACATGCACCTTCACTTCTTTCGGGTGACGGTGGTTTTCCCAGCAGCATCGAGGACCTGTGGGACCACGCCGACCCCGCCGAGGTGCGTCGTGAATGCCGCGCACAAATCGAGCGCGCAATTGCATGGGGAATCGACGTCACCCACCTCGCACCGCATCTCACCGCGATCACCCTGCGTCCCGAGTTCTTCGACATCTATCTCGACCTCGCGGTCGAGTTCCGACTGCCCATCCGACTGCCCTCGACAATCGACGAACGCGATGCCGGTTTCCCTTTCCGCAAACTCGCCAGCGACGAGGGCGTCGTCTTTCCCGACTATTTCAACCACGATTGGCGGGCGGGCAGTCGTGAACGCGTGTTGGGCGACTTGTCCGACCTGCGGCCGGGAATCACCGAAATCCACGTTCAACCCGCGATCGACACCGCCGAGGTGCGCGCACTCGGCGACGTGTCGCTCGGCTGGATCGAAGACCACAACTTCGTCGTGAACGACCCGACGCTGCGCGAGGCAATCGAACAATCAGGCGCGGTGATGGTGGGCTACCGACGCGTCAGAGACGCGATGCGACTGCGGTGAGACCGCGGTCGATCTCACCACTCGCAAGCGCACGCAACAGAACGCCCGTATGGCCTGTTGCCTTCAGTTTCCCGCGCATGTAGGCAACGTTTGCGCCGAGCTCGAGGTCGGTCGCCGCGATCGAAACAACGACCTCGGCGTCGTCGGGACCATCGACGACTTCTTCCTTCTTGCTCTTCGCCACTCGGTACTGAATGCTCGACTCTTTCGCCATGCCCATCCCCTACGGCAACCGCTCGAGAGGAGTGAGGTCGATCGCTGACGTGCCACCCCGCACGCCCGAGAAAAGATCGTCTTCGTAGGTTCCGGGTTGTGGTCCGTCGACGATGCTGCGGGCGAGGACCCAGTCTTCCCAGGGGTAAATCTCGGCGAGTTGTTCGTCGGACAGGCCGAACCAGAAGGGTTCGTCGGGGTCGATTTGGGTTTCGTGGGCACGCAGTGCGCCCGACCGGGCATACATGTAGTCGCCGACGTGCAAACGGGTCGTGATCCGCCAGTCTTGGTTTGCTCGGCTCAGCCACTTTTCGTCGAACGGCGACTCGCCGCGATGCTTCAGCATTCCCTCGTGCAACGCCATCAGTCGCATGCGCGACCAGAGGGTGTAGTACATCTTGGCGGGTTGCCACACGGGGCCGGAATCGGGATACCACATCGGGTCGCCGGCACGTTGGAAGGCGGCGATGGAAATGTCGTGGACCTTCAGGTGGTCGGGATGCGGATAGCTCGACTGATCGTCGTTGTAGGTGATGATCACCTGCGGACGCTCGGCGCGGATGATGCGAACGAGGCGCTCGGTCGCGGCATCGAGAGGCGCCATGTGAAAACACTCGGGATGATTGTTCGAGTCGGCCCCCTGCATGCCCGAGTCGCGGTAACCGAGCATGTGAACCGAGTGGAACCCGATCACCGCGGCTGACCTGGCGAGCTCGAGCGGACGCATTGTGGCGAGGAGCGACTTCTCCGCTTCGCCCTCGAGACCGTGGAACGGTTGTCCCGGCTCTTTCAGGCGTGGGTTGTTCACATCGCCTTCTTCGCCACCCGTGCAACAAACGAGCACCGTCCGTACGCCATCGGCACCGTACTTGGCCAGGGTCGGGGCGCCCTTTGACGCCTCGTCGTCGGGATGCGCGTGCACCGTGAGGAGACACAGTTGCTCGCCGTCCATGGCGTGTCAGGCTACTGGCGGGTCCCATAGGCTCGGCGTATGCGTGGTCGTCGCCCCGTCGTGTTCGCCGTTCTTTGCACCACCCTGTTCGCCGCGTGCAGTTCGGACGATGGTCGCGAGATGAAGCTTCCCTCCGATGCCCAGATCGCCTCGTCACTCACAACCACGACAATTGCCCCCGAAACGACGCTTGCCGTCCTCGATGGTGGCGAGTCCGCAACCCTCGACACGACGCTTGATGATGGATCATCGAGCGTTCTCACGCTCACGGCCCCATGGGCCGACGGCGACACAATCCCAACCCGGTACCGCTGTGTCGGGCCTGAAGCATCCCCCGAGATCTCGTGGACGGGCGTCCCCGAGGGCACCAAGTCTCTCGCCCTCGTCCTCATCGACGAGGACGCACCCGACGACACGCACTGGGTGGTGGCGAACATCGACCCCTCGACAACGGCCCTGTTGGCGGGAAGCGTCGACCCCAACGCCGTTCAGGCGAAGAACTTCGCCGGCACGATCGGCTTCAGCGGTCCGTGCCCACCGGAAGGTGAAACACACGCCTACTCGCTCTCGCTGTATGCCCTCGACCAGGTACTCGAGGTTCAAAACGGTGACGACGGGGTCGCCATGCAGGATGCCATCTACGCCGCGGCCATCGAGGCGGCTGCCGTCACCTTCACTTCCTGAACCGCGCTTCCCGAACCGTCACCGCCTGAATCCGCGGTGCCACCCGAATCGGGTGCAAAACTTGGGGAATCGACCGCGTTCTCGCTTCCTTCCCCGTCGCCGTCTGCGAGACCGACCCCGACGGCCGACTTCGCGCGGTGAACGACGCATTTCGTGCGCTCGTGCTTGGTGGCACACCGATGGTGGTGGGTTCGGCACCGTGGGTGAACGCATCGCCGACGGAGCGAGCCGCCGCGGAACGATCATGGGAAGAAACTCGTTCACTCGCCGGCGCCTTCACCCATGAGTTCCGGCTGCTGTCGTCCGACGGTGATGAGCGCTGGATCTCGCTTCATCTCGAGCCCGTGCGCGACACGTCGGGGAAGCTCAGTGGCTACGTCGGAACAGCGGCCGACCACACCGACATGGTCACGAGACGCACGTTGTCAGAACAACTCGTCGGCCTTCTCGATGTCAGCGCAGATGCGGTGTTGGTTTTCGACCGCGCGGGTCGGATGCTCTTTTGCAACGACGGTGCGAAACAACTTGTTGGTGTGAGCGACACCGACAACGACACGGTCGCCGACACGTTCCTGCGCGCGATCCGCGACCAGGTACCCCGCGAGGTGTTGAACGCCTCGCCTTCCCTTGCCGCACCCGAGGAGAACCGCTGGATGGGCGAGGTCGGCTTCCGCGGTCCCGACGGCATCGTTCGCACGCTCGCCCTCACGCTTCAAGTCGTGCGTGATCCGGCCGGCGTGGTGCAACACTTCAGCGCAATCGCTCGCGACATCACCGAAACAAAGCAATTGCACGATGAACTCACCCGGCAGGCCACCCACGATGCGCGTACGGGTCTACCCAACCGTGTTCTCTTCCTCCGTCGCCTCGCCGAGGCACTCGAAAAGGACCGCACGCTCAAGTCGGGGTGTGCGGTCATGTTCGTCGATCTCGACCGCCTGAAGATCGTGAATGACACGATGGGCCACGACGTTGGCGACGTCCTCATCTCGAACATCGCCAAGCGCATCGTCAACGCCACGCGACCCTCCGACATCGTCGCCCGCAACGGGGGTGATGAATTCGTCGTGTTGTGCGACGGCGTCACCGACGAGCACATCGCCGTCGACATCGCGAACCGCATTCTTCAGGCCGTCACCGGCCAAATGGTGCTGCAGGGCACCGAGGTGTTCACAAGCGCGAGCATCGGCATCGCAATGTCAACCCAACAACTTCTCGCCGAACACTCTCCGGCGGACACGGCGCAGATTTTGTTGAACAACGCCGATACCGCGATGTACCGGGCCAAACAGCGCGGACGCGGCAGAGCCGAGGTGTACAGCGAGGCGATGCGCGCCGAGGCTCGCGAACGCGTGGTGCTCACCAACTCTCTCGAACGGGCGCTGGCAACCGGCCAGATGCGGCTCGTCTATCAGCCCATCGTGTCGGCACACACCGGTCGCAACGCCGGGGTCGAGGCGTACCTGCGCTGGGACCACCCCGAACGCGGAGAGCTCACCCCACCCACCTTCATTCCGGTCGCCGAAGAATCGGGGATGATCGGACCCCTCGGCGACTTCGTCATCTCGAGGGCATGCACCGATCTCCGCGGATGGATGGATGCGGGCCTCGTCGACCGGTCGTTCGCACTGCACGTCAACGTGTCGGCCAAACAGCTCACCGATTCGTCTTTCGTCGACCGCACGCTGACGGCGCTCCGCGACGCGGGTCTCGAAGCCGGGCAACTCGTCGTCGAGGTGATCGAAAAGACCGTGCTCGACGACAACCCCGGCATAGGACGCAGCATCAACGCTCTGAAGCGCGCCGGTATCCGCATTGCGATCGACGACTTTGGCAACGGATTTTCCTCGCTCTCGTCGCTGCGCAACTTCCCCGCCGACGTGCTGAAACTCGATGGCTCACTCGTGCGCGACATCGGTCGCGACGGTTACGACGACCCGATCGTGCGCTCGATCATTCAGCTCGCGCACTCCCTCGACATGACCGTCGTGGCCGAGTGGGTCAGTACCGAGGAGCAGATGAAGCGTCTGCGGGTTCTCGGATGCGATCACCTGCAGGGCAACCGCATCGGCGAGCCTGCGGCGGCCGACGAGTTCGCTCGGGCTCTCGCCCGCGTGCGCTGAGTCAGCCCGCCGGAACCGACGGACCAGCCGGAGGGGGCCCCACCCCGGCGAAGAATGCGAGTGTCTCTTTCGAGTTTCCACCCAGCTTCACCACGGCCATGCCCGCTTCGGTGTCCTGGTACACCTCGAGACCGAAGTTTGCGATGTTGCCGTCGGCGGCCGGACGCATGCTCTTCAGGAACGATGGCATGTCGAGATTGGCGTCGACGGTGACGGTCGAGGTGACGGCGTGGATGACGTCACCTGCCTTGAACGGATTCGCTGCCGCATACTTCGCGGCCTGTCGCAACATCAGCGTGATGAACTCGCGCTGACGCGCCGAACGACCGATGTCACCGGTTCCTTCGAGCACCCACTCGCCCTTGATGCGTTGTTGGTAGTGGCGGCTTCGCGCATAGCGCAAGGCACCGATACCGGTGAGACGGTTACAGCCCTTGCGGACCCACAGCCCGATGTGCGTGTCGCGCGCCTGATACGGCGCACACAAGGTGACACCACCGATGGCGTTGACGAGATCCTTGAAGCCCTGGAAATTGACCTCGATGTAGTGGTGGATGGGAATGCCGAAATTCGCGGTGACCGTGCGAACCAGCATCGCTGCGCCGAGGTTGTACGTCGCGTTGATGCGGTTCGACTTCTCACCGTTTCCGATGCGCACCCACAGGTCACGGGGGAACGACGTGATGGAAAGTGTGCTCGTCTTCTTCTCGTGGCGCAGAACCATGATCGTGTCGCTGCGTTGGCCACCCACGTCGCCGGCGGACCCGATGACGTTGAAGTCGGACTCGGTCGGGTCGATACCCTCGCGACTGTCCGACCCGACCAGGAGAAAGTTCTCGAACTCGGGGTTCGGTGCTGCGAGGTCGGTAACCACCTCGGTGTTGCGCTTCACGTCCTTCATCTGGCTCTTCGCGCCGGAAACGAGGCCCGTCGCACCCGCAAAAGCCACGACGGCCGCGAGACACGCGGCGATGACGAAACGCGTTGCCTTCACGTCAAACCAACGTAGCCGCTAGTCGGTGTTGCGGAGATGCACCACGTCGGCAGTGTCGATGCGGTGCGTGACGGCACATTCGTCAACAATCCGTAGGCGACCGTCGCGCTCGACGCCAACCGCACGTCCGGTGATCGCCACACCGTCGGGTAGGTCGCAGCGGACTTTTGAACCGGATGTCGTGAGAAGGTTTTCGTACGACGCGAAAGCTTCGTCATCTCCCAATGCTTCGAGTTCGTCGAACACATCGAGAATGCGCAGCAGAACCGCATGCGGCTCGGGCGTTGTTTCGGACACATCGACCTCGGCCGTCACGCACGTTGCGGGCGCTACGTCGGGCGGTGGCGCCCAACCGACGTTCAACCCCATGCCGACGACAACATCGACGCGGCCGTCCGCGGACACCCTTCCCGCTTGCGCGAGAATCCCCGCAATCTTGGTTGCGATGCCGTTTCTCGTCACAACCACATCGTTCGGCCACTTGAGACCGGCAGGTACCTCGAAATCACGGCGCAACACGAGCGCGCATGCGGTACCCAGCAGTTGCGTCACACGATGGACCGGTTCGGGAACGTTCCTGAAGTGGATCGAGACGAGCAGGTTGGTTCCGGGCGGTGCCTGCCACGTGCGCCCCAGACGCCCGCGACCCGCGGTTTGGTGGTCGGTCCGCAAAACCGCCCGATCGGGCAGCCCCGAGGCGCTGAGGGCGAGCAGGTCGGCGTTTGTCGACCCCGTCTCCGCAACTGCCCGAACGAGCCACCGGCCGTGCCGTTCGACCCCATTTTCCGCCCCATTTTCGAGCCAGTTCGCATTCACCCCGTCCATCGCACCAACATTGTCACTCGTGCTCAAGAAAATCCTCATCGCCAACCGTGGAGAAATCGCCGTCCGAGTCATTCGGGCCGCCCGAGAGATGGGGATCAAGACCGTCGCGGTCTACTCGGAACTCGATCGCAACTCACTCCACGTGCGCCTCGCCGACGAGGCATACGCACTCGGCGGACAGACCGCGGCCGAGAGTTATCTCAATACCGAAGCGATTCTCGATGCCATCAAGAAGAGCGGTGCCGACGGTGTGCACCCCGGCTACGGGTTCTTCAGCGAGAACGCCGACTTCGCGCAGGCGATCACTGAACTTGGTGTCGAGTTCATCGGACCACCTCCTGCAGCGATCATCGAAATGGGCGACAAAGTCTCGAGCCGTATCGCCGCCCAGCGCGGTGGCGCCCCGATCGTGCCGGGCACGACGGAGTTCGCAAAGTCGGCGAAAGAGATCGAGGACTTCGGAAACAAGGTCGGCTTCCCCGTCGCCATCAAGGCAGCGTTCGGCGGTGGCGGGCGCGGCATGAAGGTGGTCCACGCGGCCGCCGACGTGAAAGAAGCCATGGATTCCGCGCAACGCGAGGCAAAGGCGTTCTTCGGCCGCGACGAGGTCTACGTCGAGAAGTACCTCACCTGGCCGCGCCATATCGAGGTGCAGTTGGTCGGTGACAAGCACGGCAATGTCGTGTGGGTCAGCACGCGCGACTGTTCCGCGCAGCGCCGTCACCAGAAGCTGATCGAAGAAGCACCAGCTGGTGCACTGCCCGACGGTGTCGAAGAAGCCATGGGCGAGGCCGCGGTGAAAGCTGCGAAGGCCGTCGGCTACTACAACGCGGGAACCGTCGAGTTCATCTATCAGGACGGCGAGTTCTTCTTCCTCGAGATGAACACCCGTCTGCAGGTCGAACACCCGGTCACCGAGGTGATCACGGGTATCGACCTCGTCGAGTGGCAGATCCGCGTTGCATCGGGCGAGAAGTTGCCGATGACGCAGAAGCAGGTGCTCTCGCAGCGCCGTGGTCACGCGATCGAGATCCGCATCAACGCCGAGAACCCCGCCGGCGGCAAGTTTCTTCCCTCCCCCGGCACCATCACGAAGCTCGTCACCCCCGACGGGTTCGGCGTGCGTTTCGACGGCGGGTACGAATCGGGCGACACCGTCAGTCAGTTCTACGACAACCTCGTCGGCAAGCTCATCGTGTGGGGCAAAGATCGCAACACCGCCATCGCGCGCACCATTCGCGCGCTGAACGAGATGGTTGTCGAGGGCGTTCACACGACGATCCCCGCCGACATCGCGATTCTCGAACATCCCGACTTCGTCGCGTTCGAACATTCGACGAAGTGGGTCGAAGAGCGCCTCGATCTCTCCAACGTCGGGGGTACTGCGCCCGCGCCTGCGGGCGACGATGCCGAATCACTCGTCGAGCGCAAGACCACCGTCGAGGTCAACGGCAAGCGCTTCGCAGTGAAGATGTGGGTTCCCGAAGGTCAGATGGTTGCGTCGGCCGGCCCCGCCAAAGCGAAGAAACCGGCACGCGCCGCATCGTCGGGTGGCGGTGGCGCGGGTGGTTCGGGCAGTGGCGACGTCGTTGTTCCGATGCAGGGAACCATCGTGAAGGTCCTCGTCGAGGTCGGCCAGGAAGTCGAGGCCGGCCAGGCCGTCGTCGTGCTCGAGGCGATGAAGATGGAGAACCAGATTCAGGCCGAGAAGTCGGGCAAGGTGAAAGAGATCAAGGTGAAGGCCGGCGATACCGTCGGCTCCGGCGACATCGTCGCCGTCATCGAATAAAGCCCGCCGCCGCCTATTCGGCGGCTGTACCCCGTGAATGCCGCCGCCTATTCGGCGGCGTCGAGCAGCGCTTCGGCGAGGGCGGGGTGCACGAAGAGGGTGTCGAGCAGGTCGGCAACTTTCAGGTGTGCCGTCACCGCTAGGGCAATGACGCTGATCAGTTCTCCCGCGTGACGACCAACGATTGTGCCGCCCAGCACTTGACCCGTGTTCGGGTCGGAGATCAGTTTCACGAAGCCGCGCGGGTCGTTGTGGATGAGCGCCTTGGCCGTCGACGAAAACGGCACCTTGGTGACGCGGATCTTTCGTCCGTTGGCGAAGGCTTCGGCTTCGGCAAGACCGACGTCTGCGATTTCGGGCTGGGTGAAAATGGCGGACGCCGCTTTGTCGTAGTCGAGATGGCGGTGCGTCGCTCGATTCGCGCCCATCAGGTGCTCGGCGATCTTGCGTCCCTGCATCGACGCGACCGATGACAGAGGCAACTTGCCGCTGACGTCGCCCGCCGCATAGATCCCCTTCACATTGGTTTCGCAGTGCCGATCGATGTTGACGTAACCCCGAGGATCGAGCTCGACGCCGGCAATGTCGAGCGCCAGGCCCTCAACGTTCGGCTCGGACCCGATGGCGAGCACGGCGTGCGTTGCCCGGACTTCGCGCCCGTCGTCGCACTTCACGACCACGCCATCCCCTTCGCGGTCGATGACCGTTGCCCGCGCGCCCTTCAGAAGTTTCACCCCGCGATTGAGGAACGAGTCCTCGAGTGCGGCGGCGGCCTCGGGGTCCTTACCGGGGAGAACCTGCTGACGACTGACGACGAGAGTGACTTCGGCTCCGAATGAAGCAAACATGTGAACGAACTCCACGCCGGTGACTCCGGAGCCGACGACCGCGATGCTCTTCGGGAACACCTTCGGCGGGTAGCAGTCGCGGGTGGTGAGAATTCGCTCACCGTCGGGCTTGCACCAGTCGGGAATGCGCGGACGCGAACCGGTCGCAACGAGAAAAGCGTCCCCGCGCAAGGTTTGTTCGCCCTCGGGGCCGCGCACGACAACCTCTTTCGGGCCGACGAACCGTGCCTCGCCACGGATGATCGTGACACCCTGGCTTTCGAGCAACTGGGTCGTGGTGCCCTGCAGTCGGTTGACGATGCCGCCGATTCGCTCGGCCAGCGAATCGACGTCGATCTCGACGTCGTGCTGTTCGATCCCCATACCGGCGAAGCGTTTCGTTGCGCTCATCGCGCCACCTGTTGCAATCATCGCTTTTGACGGGATGCAGTCGAGAAGGTGTGCGCCGCCGCCGACAATTTCACGTTCGATCATCACGACTTCGGCACCGAGTCGCGCCGCCCACGTGGCGGCGGAATTTCCCGCCGGACCACCACCAACGATGATGAACCGAAGTGTCACGCCCTGCAGGCTATCGGTCGCGGTTGACGAGGTTCGGGCAATACTTCGACGGGTACTCGATGTTGTCGCGCCGTTCACCGACATATTCGAAATGCATGCCGTCGGCGGGAGTGAAGTTGCCGCCCCACGCGAATCCCCAAGCGCGGAAGATTCGCACGATCCGACAGTCGAGATTCGGCGGTCGTCCCTGCGAATTCGTTTCGGTGTTCAAGTCGAAGGCCATTCCCCACGAGTGTCGCGACAGGTAACCGAGGCCCCCGGATATTCGATTCAACCGTGGGTAGAAGCAACCGCCGTATTTGTTGGTGTTGTCGACGTCGATGAGGTCGTCGAGGCCGGCTCGTTTGATTTCGTTGAGTGCACCCTGCAAGGGAGCCCAGATTCGGCGGTGACACGCGGCGCGAACCGGGATGCCATCGAAGAACCGCCGGGGCGTGATGTTGGCGCGAATCCAGTCGGGGTCGGCGGTGACCGCGCCGGACTTGGAAAGCGAGTACGCGAATTCTCCGACGAGAAGCTTGGCTTCACCGAGACCGAGGGTTGCGTCGGGGTTCTCGCCCTCCCATGTGCGTCGAACGCGGTAGCTCATGCCGTTCACGAAACCCGCCGCAGCCAGCGCGGAGGTTGCAGTGTCGGGGTTGCGGAAGCCCGTCACGGTGTACCGGGTGATGGTTGTGGCCCCCAATCTGTCGGCTTGTTGGGGTGACACCAAGAGATCACCTCCGCCGACAATCTCGTCGTCGGCAACGAAACCGATCGTGAAGGTGAGCTGACGTTGACGGCGGCCCACCAGCGTCACAACGTCGCCGACCCGTGCACCGCGATACCTTGCGGAACTCTCCCCCATGACAATGCCACCTGCAGCGAGAGCATCGGCAGCCTCGGCAGACAACAGGTTGCGCACAACCTCGTCGGGCTGCACCGTCACCGACATCGGCACCTGCATGCCGCGTTTGACTCGCTGCACCACGTCTTCTTCGCGTCGGACGAGTGTGAGGCCAACCATGGCTGCACGGCCGGGGTATGCCTCGGCTCCGATGGCCGTGGCGACGTCCCTGATTCGCGCGCGGACCGCAAGGGAGATTCCCCCGGGCCGGGAGATGGAAATCGCGTGCTTCATCGGCGCGGTCCACTCGCGCGTGACCGGCAACGGAACGTTCGCGGTGTCCGCGTCGACGCCCGTTGAAAAATCGGCCACGGAAAGAACCACGATGGCCACCGCGAAGATCTTCGAGAGTCGCCGCGCAGTCATCAAACGACAACGGTAGTTGTGGGCCCACGCACTACCGTGGGAATCCGTGAGTGACTCCGCCGACATGCCCGTTGTGGAAGCCGAACACGGTCTCGCGGCCGAGCGCAGCCGTCGCCTCGACCAACTCGCCGCGATGCGCAGCGAGGGGACCAACCCGTACCCGTACCGCTTCGACCGATCACACACTCTCATCGAAATCCGCGCGGCACACGCAGACCTCGAGCCGGGCACCGAAACCGAGGTCACGGTGGCGGTGGCGGGACGCGTCTTGCTGAAGCGCGACCAGGGAAAACTGATCTTTGCCACGTTGCGCGATCGCGACGACGAGATCCAGTTGTTCGTGTCGAAGGCCGTCGTCGGCGACGAACTCTTCGCGCGCATCGGTGACCTCGATCTCGGTGACTGGGTCGGAGTGCACGGCACCGTCATGACAACCCGCAAGGGCGAACTGTCCGTCAAGGTCTCGGGTCTCGAGCTTCTCGCCAAGGCCGTGCGACCACTTCCCGACAAGTGGCACGGCCTCACCGATACCGACACGCGGTACCGACAGCGCTACGCCGACCTCATCTCGAACGACGACGCACGACGGGCATTCGCGGTGCGTCATGCCATCATCGCCTCGTTCCGTCGCACGCTCGCATCAAAGGGTTTCATCGAAGTCGAGACCCCGGTGCTGCACGTCGAGGCCGGTGGGGCTCACGCCCGACCCTTTACCACCCACCACAACGCGCTCGACATGGGGTTGTACCTGCGCATCGCGCTCGAACTTCACCTGAAGCGCCTGATCGTCGGGGGCATGGAACGCGTCTACGAAATCGGCCGCGTGTTCCGCAACGAGGGAATTTCGCCGCGCCACAATCCCGAGTTCACGATGATGGAGCTGTACCAAGCCTTCGGTGACTACAGCGACGTGATGGCCATCACCGAAGAATTGTTCGCTGCCGCGGCTCGCGATTCAATCGGCACCACGGTCGTCGACGTGAACGGCCTGTCGGTCGACCTCGCTCAACCTTTCCGGCGCGTACGGATGATCGACCTCGTGCAGGAAAAGACCGGCGTCGCAGTGCACCCGTCGCAACCCGTCGACGATCTTCGCGCACTCGCCGCCAAACACAACGTCCGAACCGAGGCGCGGTGGGGCTCCGGCAAGATCATCGAGGAACTCTTCGAGGCGCTGGCCGAACACGAACTCATCGCCCCCACGTTCGTCACCGGACATCCCGTCGAGATCAGCCCTCTTGCCCGCGTCGACCGCAACGACCCGCACCTCACCGAGCGCTTCGAACTGTTCGTCGGCGGTCGCGAACTCGCCAACGGCTACAGCGAGTTGAATGATCCCATCGAGCAACGCCTGCGATTCGAAGACGAACAGCGCGCCAAGGAAGCCGGCAATGCCGAAGCCGGCACGGTCGACGAGGACTATCTCCGCGCACTCGAGTTCGGCATGCCCCCGACCGGAGGTCTCGGCATCGGAATGGACCGTCTGACGATGCTGATTTCCAACGTCCCAACCATTCGCGACGTCATTCTCTTCCCCACCCTGCGACCCGAGGTTCTCGACTGAACCGTCGGTTCACCACCGCGACAGGAGCCACGACATGACCAAGACAGCCTGGGGCGTCGGCCTCGCAACGATCGCCACCGACGGTGCGGTTCTCGACACGCGATTTCGTGCGCTCGGGTGGGGCGAGATGATTCCCGCCGATGCACCCAGCAGCAGCATCGAGCGCACCGCCCCCGGCGACCCCGAGCGTGGCGTCACCTTCGCACCCGTTCGGATCGTCGTCGACACTGCCGCGGCACCGCAAAGTGCAAGCGACGTGTACCTGCGACTGCATCTGCTGTCCCATCGCCTCGCCCAACCCCGCACGCTGAACCTCGACGGCGCATTCGGGCTGCTGACCAACGTTGCCTGGACGAGCCGCGGTCCGGTTGCCATCGACCAACTCGAAAGCATCGCGTGGAACTTCGCACAGCGTGGTGAACACCTCGTCGTGAACGGCGTCGACAAGTTCCCGCGCATGACCGACTACGTCGTGCCGTCCGGAGTTCGCATTGCCGATGCAAGCCGCGTTCGTCTTGGTGCACACCTCGCCGCCGGCACCACGGTCATGCACGAGGGCTTCTGCAACTTCAACGCCGGAACACTCGGCGCTTCGATGGTCGAGGGCCGTATCTCGGCGGGCGTCGTTGTCGGTGACGGAAGCGACATCGGCGGTGGTGCCAGCATCATGGGAACCCTGTCGGGCGGCGGAAAAGAAATGATCACCGTCGGCCAGCGATGCCTGCTCGGTGCAAACTCGGGCCTCGGCATCTCGCTCGGCGACGATTGCGTCATCGAAGCGGGTCTCTACGTGACGGCCGGAACCCTTGTCCGTCTGCCCGATGACAGCACCGTGAAGGCCCGCGAACTGTCGGGTGCCAACAACTTGCTGTTCCGCCGCAACAGCACCACCGGCGCAGTCGAGGCGGTGCAACGACAGGGCACCTGGGGCGGCCTGAACGCCGCACTACACAAGAACTGACATGACACCCGAGGAACTTGCCGCGCTCATCCGTTCGCGTCGCAGCAGCCTGCTCATCGACGCGCAGCGCGAAGTCTCCCGAAGCCTCGTTGAAGAGTTGCTTGCACTCGTCACCTGGGCACCCAACCACAAGCGAACATGGCCGTGGCGTCTTGCGGTGCTGACTGGCGAGACGCGCCGCATGCTTGGCGAATCAATCGCCGACGTCATGGCCGCCCAGGGTGACGACCCCCCGAAGGTGGAAAAGACGCGAACCAAGTACCTACGTTCGCCGATCGTCGTCGCAGTCGGAGCCGCGCCGGGCGACAGCCCCGAACGCACCGCCGAAAACCGCTACGCGGTCGCAGCCGGCGTGCAGAACATGTTGCTGGCGGCACACGCCAACGGGCTGGCGGCTCTGTGGGGTTCGCCGATGCGCGGCGCGAACGCCGCCATCAACGACGTCTGTGGGTTTGCGCCCGACACCGAGGTGCTCGGTCTCGTCTATCTCGGCTGGCCCACCGGCGTGGTCGAGAATCCGGGGCGTCCCGCCCCCGACATCAACTGGCTGTAGGGACACCTACGGCTGGTAGACGCCAAAGACCTCGCGCAAGGCATCGCTGACCTCGCCGAGCGTGGCATTGGCGCGCAGTGCTTCCTTCATCGGATACAACAGGTTCTGGGTTCCGCGTGCTGCCGCAGTGACATCGGCGAGTTTCGCCGTCACGAGAGCCATGTCGCGTTCCGCCTTGAACTTCTTCAGGCTTGCAACTTGGTCGACCTGCAGTTGCGGATCGATCGGGAAGGCCTTCGGCTCGGGTTCGGTGTCGACCTTGAACTTGTTGACCCCGACGATGACACGCTCGTCGTCGTCGATCGACTTGGTGTACTCGTAGGCCGCCTGTTCGATTTCGTCCATCTGGAAGCCCTGCTCGATGGCCGCCACCGCACCGCCCATCTCGTCGATGCGATTGATGTACTCCCATGCGAGCGCCTCGACTTCATCGGTCAATTTCTCGACGAAGTACGAACCCGCCAGCGGGTCGGGCGTGTCGGCGACTCCGCTTTCGTAGCCGATGATCTGCTGCGTGCGCAGTGCGATGCGCGCGGCCTCTTCGGTGGGAAGGCTGATTGCTTCGTCGTACCCGTTGGTGTGGAGACTCTGCGTGCCACCAAGCACCGCCGCCATTGACTGGATGGCGACGCGCACGACGTTGTTCAACGGTTGCTGGGCAGTGAGCGTGCTGCCGCCCGTTTGGGTGTGGAAACGGAGCAGCTTGCTCGACTCCTTCTGCGCCCCGAATCGATCGGTCATGATGCGGTACCACATGCGACGTGCGGCACGGAACTTGGCGACTTCCTCGAAGAAATTGTTGTGACCGTTCCAGAAGAAACTGAGTCGCGGTGCGAAGTCATCGACCTTCAGGCCGGCATCGACCGCCGCCTGCACGTAGGCGATCGCGTTCGCGATGGTGAACGCAATTTCCTGCACCGCAGTGCTACCGGCTTCGCGGATGTGATACCCCGAGATCGAGATGGTGTTCCACTTCGGAACATGCTTCGAGCAGTACTCGAAGATGTCGGTGATGACGCGCATCGACGGTCGTGGTGGGTAGATGTACGTGCCACGCGCGATGTACTCCTTCAGAAGATCGTTCTGGATTGTGCCGCTGATGGCGCTGGCCGGCACACCCTGTTCTTCGGCGACGAGTTCGTACATGAGGAGAAGAATCGCGCCAGTCGAGTTGATGGTCATCGACGTCGAGACCTTGTCGAGCGGCAGGCCCGACAGAAGAATTCGCATGTCGGCCATCGAGTCGATCGCCACGCCCACCTTGCCGACTTCACCCTCGGCGCGCGGGTGGTCGGAGTCGTAACCCATCTGCGTGGGCAGGTCGAACGCACACGACAGGCCTGTCTGACCCGCCTGCAAGAGGAACTTGAACCGCTCGTTGGTCGACGCGGCGGTACCGAAGCCGGCGTACTGGCGCATCGTCCACAACTTGCCGCGGTACATCGTCGGGTAGACGCCGCGCGTGTAGGGCGGCTTGCCCGGTTCGCCCAACTGCGTCCCCGCGCTCCACCCGCTCAGGGAGTCGGCCGTGTAGAGCGGAGCGATCGGAATACCCGAGTCGGTCTTCGGCCAGGAGGAAACGTCTGCGGTGGGGTCAGCCATAGACCCCAAATCGTAGGGTTTTCGGCACGGCACGGTGCAGTCTGCGTCAACATTCGCGCCGAGATCGGAACGCGATCGGGCGTAGTGTTGGGGCCATGGCAGTCACCGATGCACCCAGTGTCCCCATGATCGACGGAATTCCGCTGACACCGAAGCCACTCGACTTCGTGTCGATCCCCAAGTTCGACAACTTCGAAGACGAACGCCGCCACCGCAAGGAACGGCTCGCCGGGGCCCTGCGCATTTTCGGCAAGTTCGGATTCTCCGAAGGAGTCGCCGGACACATCACGGTTCGCGACCCCGAGTTCACCGATCATTTTTGGGTCAACCCGTTTGCCATGTCGTTCCGTCAGATCAGCGTCAGTGACTTGATTCTCGTGAACCACGACGGTGACGTGGTGTACGGATCACGCCCCGTCAACCGCGCCGCGTTCGTCTTGCACGCCGCGGTGCACAAGGCCCGTCCCGACATCAACGCCGCCGCGCATGCACACTCCGTCTACGGCAAGTCGTGGTCGTCCCTCGGCCGCCTTCTCGACCCCATCACGCAGGATTCGTGCGCGTTCTACAACGACCACGTACTCATCGACGATGTCGGCGGCAAGGTGGTGTTCGAGATCGAAGACGGAATCCGTTTTGCCGATTGTTTCGGCAACTACAAGGCCGCCATTCACCAGAACCACGGCCTTTTCACCACGGGCGACACCGTCGATGCCGCCGCGTATGCCTTCATCACAATGGAGCGCACGTGTCAGGCCCAGCTGATGGCCGAGGCCGCCGGCAAGCCGAAGCTGATTCCCCACGAATGGGCCGAGTACACCCGCAACAACACGGCGCACCAGGCAGCGATGTGGCTCAACTTCCAGCCACTCTGGGACGACATCGTCAAGTCCGACCCCGACCTCTTCAACTAAGAGGGTTCTCGGTGTGAATTGACTCGGTTTTTGCTACACGACACGCCGAGAAACCGCACGTTCGAGCCGGAGATCCTCTTTCTTCTCTCGGCTATCGCACTCAATTCGGGTAACGCCATTGCAAAGGCGCAGTTTGATACCGCGAATCCCGCCTCTCTCGCGTGGCTGCGGATGTTCGGCGCGATGGTGGTTGCCGTCGCAATCGCGGGCCCACGCAAACTGCGTTCGAAGTCATGGACTCGCGCATCGTTGCGATCGGCTGCGATCTTCGGACTCTCAACCGGATTGACGAGCACGTTTTTCTACCTCGCCATCGACCGCCTCCCTCTCGGCAAGGGAGTGGCGATCGAATTCATCGGGCCAATCACCGTGGCAGCGGTTCTCACGCGTTCCAGACGTAACGCCCTCGCCCTCGTGTCCGCAATTGCCGGCGTTGCAATCCTGAGCGGAGTGGAAATCGGCGACGAGCCGCTTGGTGTGATGTTCATTCTTCTCGCCGCGGCATCGTGGGCGGTGCACATCGTGTCGGGTGCAAAAGTTGCTCGTGGTCACGCGGGAATCGACGGTCTGGCCATGGCATTCGTATTCGGAACGATCTTCACCATTCCCTTTGGCATCGCCGATGCCGATGCGGTTATCTCGCATCTTTGGCTGATTCCCCTCGGACTCGTCATCGGGACGTTGTCGAGCGTCACGAGCTACGGAATTGACCAGCGCATTCTCCGCAAGGTCACCGTGCGCCATTACTCGGTGCTACTTGCGATGCTGCCGATCGTGTCGAGTCTTTTCGGGTATGTCGTCTTTGATCAGACGCCGACGGGATGGGACCTGGTGGGAGGCGTCTTCATCATCGCGGGCATTGTGCTCCAAGAACGTTGAACGCTTTTCTCGGTGCGCGTTGTAGCAAAATCCGAGTCAATTCACACCGAGAACCCTCACGAGCCGGTGAGGGCGCGCCACGAGGCGGGCATCGCGTTGCGTGCCGCCTCGGGAGTCATGCGCAGCGTTGCCTCGGGTACGAGGTCGGCAATGTGGCGACCCTCGCCGTAGTGCGCGGTGACGTGCGAAACGCCCGCGAACAATGCCTTGCGTGCCGCAACAAGTTCGGCGGGCGGGGATGAGTCGAGCCAACCCCAAATGGTGAGAGCCAAGCGCAGGTCGTGCACCACGGGAGCACGCCCGTACAACGATGCTCGGCGTAGCGCAATGTTGATGCTGCCGCGAATCGCGTCGTCGATGTTCTCGCCCGACTGAACCTTGATCTCGGGTCGCAATGCGGCGGCGATCTTCAGCACGAAGCCCTGGTCGGGGCCTTGATAGCCGAGTCGTCGACCCGCAGGCTGCCGACCTTCGATTTCACCCTTGCGTCCGGGCTTCCATGAGCCAGGAACGTACTGGGGAGACTCGTAGGCGGGGGTTTGTCCGGCGGTGAACTCGGGGGCGTAGCGCGGTGCGGCCATGCCCCCGAGAGTAGCCGTCAGCTGTGGAGCAACCCGTAAACGAGCGACTCTTCCAGCGCCTGCCACGAGGCCTGGATGATGTTCGGCGACACGCCGATGGTCGTCCACGAACGTTCACCGTTCGTCGCATCGATGAGGACACGCGTCACTGCACCCGTCGCCGTTGCACCATCGAGGATGCGCACCTTGTAGTCGGTGAGATGGATCTTCGGCTGCCTCGTCGGTGATGACGCGCATCGACTCGACCGTGAAGAAAGGTGACTCCCAACCCGCGGCGCGGCGCATCAACAATTCGAGCGATGCATCGGCGGCCTCGAAGTGGTAGCCCTCGTGCTCGAGACGCTTCAGGTCGTCGATCACCTGGTTGACCGCCGGGCCGTCCATCGCCAAACCAATTTCGTCGGCTTTCATTTGGATGGTGGCGCGGCCGGCCATTTCGGAAACCACGAACCGCGTGCCGTTGCCGACCAATTCGGGGTCGACATGTTCGTAGGCGTCCTTCGCGCGGGCGATCGCAGAGACGTGCAGACCGGCCTTGTGCGCGAATGCGGATGCACCGACATACGGAGCCTGCGGATTCATCGGCCTGTTCAACACCTCGGCAACGTGGTGGCTGACCGGCGTGAGACGGGGCATGTTCTCGTCGGGCAGACAGCGGTAACCCATCTTCAGCTGAAGGTTCGGGATGATGGTGGTGAGGTTGGCGTTACCCGTGCGCTCGCCGAGACCATTCAACGTTCCCTGTACGTGACGTACACCCGCGGCAACCGCGGAGATTGAGTTTGCCACCGCACAACCCGTGTCGTCGTGGCAATGGATACCAAGGATCGCGTCTCCTCCGATGTGCTTGCGCACCGCGGCGACAATGTCGCCCACTTCGTGCGGCAACGACCCACCGTTGGTGTCACACAACACGAGATGGGTTGCTCCTTTCATGACGGCCGACTCGAGCACGCGCAGCGAGAACTCGGGATTGCGTTTGAAGCCGTCGAAGAAATGCTCCATGTCAACCAAAACACGGCGACCGTTCGCCTTCAGAAATTCGACGGAGTCGGCAACCATCGCCACTCCTTCTTCGAGGGTGGTCTGCAGAGCGTGCTCGACGTGGTAGTCCCAGCACTTCGCCACGATGCACACGGCCGCGGTTTCGGCCTCGATCAAGTTGCGCAAGGTCACGTCATCGTCGACTTTCCCCTTCGGACGGCGTGTCGAGCCGAACGCAACAAGGGTGGAGTTGGCGAACTTCAATTCGTTCTTTGCGCGACGGAAAAACTCGATGTCCTTCGGGTTGGCGCCGGGCCAGCCACCTTCGATGAAATGCACCCCGAGAAAATCGAGTTGCTCGGCAATGCGCAGTTTGTCTTCCACCGTTGCCGACACGCCCTCGACCTGCATGCCGTCACGCAGCGTCGTGTCGAATACCTCGACAAAATTGCTCCCGGTCTGAGGGTTGCTCTCGGTCTGGTTGCTCTGGGTGCTCATCTCACGTCTCTTTCTTGATTCCGGAAATACAAAAGCCGCCCGGTGGGCGGCTGGCTGCGCACGGGGTGGCCCGTGCGCTACGGAATAATGATGACGGCAGCGACGACGCCGAAGGACCCAAGGGCCGAAACGGTGCGGGCTGTGGACATCACGGAGAGCAGTTTGCCCCCGGAAATCCCGTTTCGTCAATGGGAGGCGTGATTTTCCTGCATTTCCTCGGCCTGCGAGCCTGTCGCGCCCCGCTGTGGATATGTCTGGGGATTGTCACAAAGAGCGCACACAGTCGCCCAGACAACCCCGATCGGCCCTATTTGGCCAGTTCGCACCAGTGCTTGTACTTGGGGATCTGGCCTCGCACGGCCTTGCCGTACGTCTCGGCAACCTGCTTGGCGATGGGGCCCGGGCACGGCACCTTGCGATCGTCGACCGAGTTGATTGCACTGACCTCGGCTGCGGTACCAACGCAGAAGATCTCTTCGGCGATGTAGAGGTCGGAACGGGCGATGTTGCCCTTGTCGACCTTGTAACCGAGGTCCTCGAGAATGGTGATGACGCTCGCCTGGGTGATGCCCTCGAGTGCCCCCGCCGACAACGGTGGCGTGATGACCGACCCACCGCGAACGACGAAGAGGTTCTCTCCGGTGCATTCGCTGACGAGACCCTCGTTGTTCAGAAGAATCGCCTCGTCGTAGCCGGCCTTGAGTGCCTCGACTTTGGCGAGTGATGAGTTGGCGTAGTTCGCGACCGTCTTGGCAGCGGGCGGCAACATGTTGTGGTCGAGACGCTTCCACGAGGAAATCTTCATGCGCACGCCCTTGGTCATGGCGTCGTCACCCAGGTAGGCGCCCCAGGGCCAGCATGCGATGGCGACATCGACACTGCACGGAAGCGTGTTGAGACCCATTTCGCCGTAGCCGTAGTAGGCGATTGGGCGGATGTAGCAACCCGGAAGTCCGGTTGACGCAACCGTTTCTTTGGTTGCATCGATGATTTGCTGCACCGTGAACGGAATCTCCATGCCGAGGATGTGCGCACTGCGGAACAAGCGCTCGATGTGTTCGGTCAAACGAAACACAGCCGGCCCCTCGGCCGTTTCGTACGCACGGATTCCCTCGAACACGCCCGTTCCGTAGTGCAGGGTGTGCGTGAGAACGTGAACCTTGGCGTCGTCCCAATTGACGAGCTTTCCATTCATCCAGATTTTCGGCGTGGGAACGAGGGTGGGCATCCGTGAGTCCTTTCGGGTCTTCGCAGATTACTTGGCGGTCAGGCGAGCAACGATCGAGTTCGCAATTTCGCTGGTGGAACCCGTGGTTGGTTCGGCGCACGCCGCACGAACGCGCGTTGCAGCCGCGTTTTCACCGAGAAAGTCGAGCATCAGGGCCGCCGAGAGAATCGCAGCCGTGGGGTTTGCCTTGCCGGTGCCAACGATGTCGGGGGCCGAACCGTGCACGGGCTCGAACATCGAGGGTCCCGTACGCGCGGGGTTCAGATTGGCCGACGACGCCAGACCGATGCCACCACTCACCGCACCACCGAGGTCGGTGAGGATGTCGCCAAACAGGTTGTCCGTGACGATGACGTCGTAGCGGTGCGGGTCTTGCACGAAGTAGATGCACGCCGCGTCGACGTGGTTGTAGGCGGTTCCGACGTTCGGGAACTCCTTTGCCACTATGTCGAAGGTGCGTTGCCACAAATCCCCGGCGAAAGTGAGCACGTTCGTCTTGTGGACCAACGTGACGTGCTTGCGGTCGCGCTTCGACGCAAGCTCGAAGGCGTAGCGAACACACCGCTCGACACCCATGCGCGTGTTCACACTTCCCTGAGTTGCGACCTCGTTCAACGTGCCCTTGCGCAAAACCCCGCCTTCACCGACGTAGGGCCCTTCGGTGTTCTCGCGGATGACAATGAAGTCGTGCGGCTTCGAGTGGCCGGGAGCGGTTCCGATGAAGGGGCGCTGGTTGACGTAGAGATCGAGCTCGAAGCGCATTTTCAACAGGAGGCCGCGCTCGATGACACCGGGTGGCACATCGGGTGTCCCCACGGCACCCAGGAGGATGGCGTCGAAATCGCGGAGCTGGTTCAGCGTCGCGTCGGAGAGAATCTCGCCATCGCGCAAGAAGCGCGCCCCGCCCAGGTCGAAGTCGGTGGTGGCAACGTCGACTCCTGCCGCCCGGATGACCTTCAGGGCTTCGACCGTCACTTCGGGTCCGATGCCGTCGCCGCCAATGACTGCAATGCGATGTGCCATAGGCAGGCAGGCTAACGGCAGAGCCGTCGGTAGCCTTTTTTCCGTATGGCACGCCATCAACTCACGCAAGTCGCCTACGACCGCCTGAAAGCCGAATTCGACGATCTCACCACGCGCGGCCGCATTCAGGTGGCCGAGAAGATCGAGCGCGCGCGGGAAATGGGAGACCTCTCCGAAAACGGCGACTATCACGCCGCCAAAGATGAGCAGGGCCACATGGAGGCTCGCATACGCACGCTCGAGGCAATTCTCGACGATCACGAGATCGTCGCCTCGGGTGAACAGGGTCAAGTATCGATCGGTTGCACCGTCACCATCGTTTACGAAGGCGACGACGATGACATGGCCGAGCGCTATTTCATCGGTCACATCGAAGAGCGCCGCGAGGGTGTCGAAATCATGAGCCCAAAGGCTCCGCTCGGTGCGGCATTGCTTGAACGCCGTGTTGAAGAATGGGTCGACTACCAGGCCCCCAACGGCAACAAGTTGCGCGTGCGCATTCTTGCTGTCGAACACCACGACTGACCAGTGACCGACACCGAACCGCGAACCCCCTTTCTCCCGCCCGGCCGTGAAATTCATCTGCCGGGCCGGGGCACCATGTTCTTCCGCGAAGTCGCCGGACCCACGAATGCCCCGACATTGATGCTCCTCCACGGCTGGACAGCGACCGCGGATCTCAACTTCTTCACCTGCTACCGGGCTCTTGGCGAACACTTCCGTGTCATCGCCCCCGACCAGCGTGGTCACGGGCGCGGCATCCGGTCGAACAAACCCTTCAGCCTCGCCGCCTGCGCCGATGACGCCGCTGCCCTTGCCGACCAACTCGGCATCAGCACATTCATACCCGTCGGCTATTCGATGGGTGGGTCGGTTGCCCAGTTGGTATGGAAGCGACACGAGTCACGAGTACGCGCTCTCGTCCTTGCGGCAACGTCCGGCTACTTCGCGTCCACACGTCAGGAACGTCTGTCGTTTCTCGGACTGCACGGACTCGGCGTACTTGCACGCGTCACACCCGCCGGTGCCCGCGAGCGCATCACTGAACGCGTCTACCTGCAACGTAAGGTCAGCAACTGGGAACCCTGGGCCGCAGCACAGCTTCAGCAACACGACTGGCGCACAATTCTCGAGGCGGGTGGCGCACTCGGGTCGTTCAACTCGCGCGACTGGATCCGCACGGTCGACGTGCCGTCGAGTGTCGTCATCACGATGCGTGATCGCGTTGTCCCCGTAAAACGACAGATGCGACTCTTCGAGGCTCTCCCGAGGGCCGAAGCCTTCCGGGTCGATGCCGACCACGACGCCGTGTACGCGGCGGCCGACCAATTCGTGCCGACCCTCGTCCGTGCGTGCAAATCGGCCGTTGAACGCGCAAAGGCCTGACCGACCGATGCCAAAGAACAGTTCTCCCCTCTCGTCGCGTCGCCGCCTCGGACGCAACGCCGAAATCGCCAAGCTCGGCGTGAAAGTCGGAACCAACTACGCAACCACTGCCGCACGAAAACTGTTCGCATCGGCGGAGCGCAAAGAAGCCCTCGACCACAGCCGCGAAATGAAGAACGCCTCCGAGATCGCCGAACGTCTCGGCAACATGAAGGGCGCCCTCATGAAGTTGGGTCAGATGGCGAGCTATCTCGACCACGGCCTTCCCGAACCGCTGCGACTCGCACTTGCCGAACTGCAGAACAACGCTCCCCCGATGAGCGGCGCACTCGCCCGAAGGGTTGTCGAGGAAGAGTTCGGGAAGCCAGTCGATGAGTTGTTCGTTGAGTGGGATGACGAGCCGATCGCATCGGCCTCGATCGGTCAGGTTCACCGCGCGATCATCATCGACCCGAACACGAACGAGCAGCGGGCCGTCGCGGTCAAGGTGCAGTACCCGGGCGTGGCCGATGCAATTGCAGCAGACCTGAAGAATGCCGACCTTCTCGGAGCAGTTCTCGCTTTCGGTTTCAAGGCTTTCGAACCCGACGAAATGGTCGCCGAAATCAAGGAGCGCCTCGCCGAGGAACTCGACTACACCCGCGAGGCCAAGAACCAACAGGAATTCGCCGACTTCTACATGGGACATCCCTTCGTCCACGTGCCACACGTTCATTCGCACCTGTGTTCTGCCCGAGTCATCACCTCCGATCTCGTCAGTGGTAGCTCGTGGTCGGAGCTGATGGATCAGCCCCAAGATGTGCGCGATCGCGCTGCCGAGGCGATCTTTCGATACGTGTTCCGTTCGCTGTACCGCTTCCGTGCTTTCAACGGCGACCCTCATCCGGGTAACTACATCTTCCACCTCGAAGACCCGGAGAACGTGCGCGTCACTTTCCTCGACTACGGCCTCGTCAAGCACTTCACCGAGGACGAGATGACAGTGTTCAAGAACATGATCTCTGCCGCCGCCATCAACCACGACGACGCTGCGTTCCGCCAGATCATCGAAGACGCAGGCCTGTTGAAGCCCGACGCACCCGTCACCACCGACCAGATCGGCGACTACTTCTCCCACTTCTACGCGCCGGTACGCGAATCGCACGTCATGCACTGGACCCCCGAGTACTCGTCGTCGATCGTGCGACACACCTTCGACCGCTCCAGTCCCATCGCCAACTACGCCTCAGTTCCGCGCGCGTTCGTTTTCATCCAGCGAATCAACCTCGGCCTCTACGCCCTCCTCGGAGAACTGCGCGCGAACGGCAACTACCGTCGCGTTGCCGAGGAACTGTGGCCCATGGTCAACGCCTCGCCGTCGACTCCCCTCGGCGAAGCCGAAGCCGCCTGGCTGGCAAGCCACCGCTGAACTGACCCACGCCACGCACACATTCGTGCGTGTTAGGTTGGTTTCACGTCGGAATTCGCGCTTCCGC